>JACRKB010000152.1 GCA_016235545.1 Verrucomicrobiota bacterium
GGCGCGCTGGGGACAGACGCGCCCTACCGGCCCTTCACTCCGTCACCGAGTGACTTCACAAAGGCTTCGAGGCGCGGGACCAAGTCGGGAGATTTGCCGAGCTGCGCAATCTGGTTCACCACCGCGCTCCCAACGACTGCGCCGTCGGCGGCGGAAGCGACTTGCCGGGCCTGCTCGGGATTGGAGATGCCGAAGCCGACGGCGATGGGCAGCGACGTGTGCTGGCGGATGAGGGCGACGCGCTCGGCCAAGTTGCCCGCCACGTTCGCCTGCATCCCCGTCACGCCCTCGCGCGAGATGTAGTAGATGAAGCCGGTGCCGCGCTTGACGATGAGAGCGATACGGTCGTCCGGCGTGGTGGGCGCGACGAGCCAGATGGCGCACAGGCCGGCGGCGCGCATCAACTCCTCGTAGGTGTCGGCCTCCTCGGGCGGCAGGTCTAGCACGAGCAGGCCGTCCACGCCCGCCTGCGCAGCGGCGGCGATGAACTTCTCCACGCCACAGCGGTGCATCAGGTTGAAATACACGTAGAAGACAATCGGGATTTCCGACTCGCGGCGAATCGCGGCGACGGTCGCGAAGAGCTTCGGCGGCGTGGTGCCGCTCTCCAGACCGCGCTGCGCGGCGAGCTGGTTCACGAGGCCATCGGCGAGCGGATCGCTGAAGGGAACGCCAAGTTCGAGGATGTCCACGCCCGCACGGTCAAAGGCGAGCGCGAGCTGGCGCGTGGCTTCGAGATGCGGATCACCCGCGCCGATGTAAACTACGAAAGCCTTCTGGCCGTCGCGTTTCAGCCGTGCGAAGCGTTCTTCGATGCGATTCATGCGCGGCGGATTGTCCGGCTCGCAGGGCGCGTGGCAAGATTGTTCGCCAGCCAAACGAGGCGAAGTCCTTCCAGCGTCAGGTTTGGCTCGACGGCAGTAATTTCCGGCAATTTTGCCGCGATGAGTTCCGCGTAGCCGCCCGTCGCGACCACAGGCAGGCGACGGCACGCCAACTCGCGCTTCAACTCCAGAATCAACTCACGCACCAGCCCGCGATAGCCATGCACCGCGCCGATGAGCATCGCCTCGCGCGTGCTCTTGCCGATGACGGAACTCGTCTCGCGAATTGTGATGCGCGGCAGCAGCGCGGTCTTGTCGTGCAAGTAATCCGTCATCGCCGCCAAGCCGGGCGCAATGATGCCGCCGACGTAATCGCCCTGCGCGTCCACCACGTCGAACGCGAGCGCGGTGCCGAACGCCACGGCCACCGAGGGCGCGCCGAAGTGGTGCCGCAGCGCGACGGCGTTGGCCAGGCGGTCGGGGCCGATGCGGTTCGGCTGGGGATAATTGATGCCCACGCCGCTGACGGTGCGCGGGGTCAACTCCAGCGCGGTGACAGCGAAATGTTTTCGTGCGAGCGCGACTGCCTTGCCTGTCACCGCTGGCACCACGCTGCACAAGGACACGCCATCAATCTTCGCCTTGCCGACGAACCGGCGGAGCGGAGCGTCCGCATTGTCAGTCACCCACAGCGCGGTTTTGATGTTCGCCTGCTTGCGCACGCCGCGTGCGTCCGCGAGGCCGAGATGCGTGTGCGTGTTGCCAATGTCGAGGAGGAGGATCATGGGGAAAGGGAGCAGTGGAGTGATGGAGTTTTGGGGCGATGGGTGACAGCGTTCGCCATCACTCCATTACTCCACCACTCCATCACTCCGTTGCTCATGTCTTCTCCACCGTCACGTCGCCGCCGAGGATGCGCTCCAGGCGCCCGTGCTGGGTGCGCAGGAGCAACGCGCCCTCCGAGTCGAGCGATTCGGCCACGCCCCGTTGCACGCGGTCGCCGATGCGGATGGTCACGTTGCGGCCGATGGTGGTGCATTGCTCCTCCCACTCATCGGCGAGCGCCTCGAACTGCCCCGCGCGCAATCGCGCGTAATCAGCATCCAGCTCGCGCAGGACGGCGGCGGCCAGCTCTGGCCGCGACACGATCTGGCCGCTCTCGATGCGGAGGGAAGTGGCGGTTTTCCGCAAGTCCGGCGGCAGGTCGGTGCTGGTCAGGTTCACATCCACACCGATGCCGATGATGACATACTTGATGTGGTCCAGCTCGGCGCTGAGTTCGGTAAGGATGCCTGCGGCCTTCTTGCCGCGCAGGAGAATGTCGTTCGGCCATTTGATTTCCGGCGTGAGATTCGTCTGCCGACGGATGGCGCGGGCCAGCGCGACGGCGGCGACGACGGTGAGCTGTGTCGCGGACTGCGGGCGCAGGTCGGGCCGTAACAGCACGGAGAACCACAACCCTTTCCGCGCCGGAGAGAGCCACTGCCGCCCCAGCCGGCCACGGCCCTTCTTCTGCGACTCGGCGAAGACGACGACACCTTCCCTCACGCCGTCTCGCGCGAGTTTCTCCGCCACGTCGTTGGTGGAGTTGGTCTCCTCGAAGACGCGGATGTCGCGGCCCACGATCTGGCTGTCGGGCAGGCGCGCGAGCAAATCGTCGGAGTGCAGCGCGTCGGGCGTGCTGTGAAGCCGGTAGCCTTGATGCGGGTTGGCAGTGATTTCGTAGCCAAGGCCACGCAGCTCCTCGATGCGCGCCCAAACGGCGGCGCGGCTCATGCCAAGCTTCTGCGCAAGGTCCGCGCCGGACACCGAGCCAGCGCCGGCCCTGCGCATCGCGATGAGGATTTCGGAGTCAACAGTCATGGAAACAGCTCGCGGTCGGATTCTTGGCCACCGATGAAACACGGACAGCCGCGAACCAGAATGGTCGCCCGCGCTGCCGCCAAAGGCACTGCTGCTGAGACCAGTTCCCAGGGAACAACCTCGTCTTCATCCGTGTTTCTTCCGTGTTTCATCCGTGGCCAAAAATGCGGTTTGGGTCAGTGGTTGAAATCCAGCGCGATGTCCACGGCGCGCGACGAGTGCGTGATGGCCCCGACGGAGATGAAGTTGACGCCGGTCCCGGCGATGGCGCGGACATTGTCGAGACGCACTCCGCCGCTGGCTTCCGTCTGCGCGCTCTCGCCGACCATGGCCACGGCGGCGCGAAGGTCGGGCAGGCTCATGTTGTCGAGCAGGATGATGTCGGCGCGTGCGGCGACCGCCTGCCGCACCTGCTCCAGCGTGTCCGCCTCGACTTCGACTTTGAGTTCGGGATACGCCGCTCGGGCACGCTGCACGGCTGCGGCGATGGCGTTGGGCTGCTCGTGGCGCAACGCGGCAAGGTGGTTGTCCTTGATGAGCACAAGGTCGAAGAGGCCGGCGCGATGGTTCGTGCCGCCGCCGCACTGCACGGCGTATTTCTCGAAGCGCCGCCAGCCGGGCGTGGTCTTGCGCGTGTCGAGGATTTTGGCCTGCGTGCCCTTCACCTGCTCGACGAACTGCGCGGTGAGCGTGGCGATGCCGGAAAGCCGCTGGAGGAAGTTCAGCGCCACGCGCTCGGCTGTGAGGATGGAGCGGGCCGGGCCGTTGACGCGCAGCAGCGTTTGCCCCCGGTCGCATGGATCGCCATCGGTCGCGTGCGGGGCGATGACCAGCGAGGGGTCCATCTCGTGAAATGCAGTGGTGGCGAAGGCCAGCCCAGCGAGCACCAGCGGCTCACGCGCGACCACCTCGGCGCAGATCGCCGCGGACTCCGGGACAGTTGCGAGCGTGGTCACGTCGCCCGGGCCGATGTCCTCGGCGAGCGCGGCGCGGACGGCGCGCAGGATTTCGTCGGTGGACAATTCCATGTGCGGAAGATGGGGGAGCGGCGGGCGGGCTTGAAGGAAAAAGTCGGGGACCCACGAAGACACGAAGGGCACTTACGCGGCTGTGCACAAGGAGCGTTCGCTCCCTTTATGAACTTGGTGCCTTTGTGGCTCTCCTCCTTGCGTCCGATTCCACGGCACGGACAGACGACTGGAATTGAGCCCGAACTCCGAATGATGAGCGAGCCCGCCCTGGGCGGTGTTTTTCCGCACCTTCGCGGAAAACTCGGGCGCACAGAACTGTTCCGGGCAATGCGAGCAAACCCGAATTCCGAAGTTCAGCCGAGAAAGGGCGCCAAAACCGCAAAGGGGCCGAGTTTGCGCTGACTGGAGCTTGGACCATTTCCAACCGCCCCTTCTCCTTCCAGAAGCTTCGCTTCGCGCTCTTTGCGCCCTTTCGCGGCCATTCCATTTCGGAGTTCAGGTTAAAGTCCCTGTCTTCTTTGCGTCTTCTTGCGCTCTTTGCGGCCAACTTCTGAAATCGGGTTGAAAGCTGGCTTTGGCTCACTTGACAGCAGCCTCATCAGAAATCCACCCGCGCCAGCGATAGACACGCCAGCCGATTTGCTCGTGCAGAAAACCCTCCAGCTTGCCGAACCCGTTCGAGCGGGGAACGAAATCCAGCGAGTCAGCGCTCACGATGCTCACGCTCGTGAGGAAGGCGCAGGGAGCCGGAACCACCTCCAACCCGGTTGTGGTGCGGAAAACCGCAGCAGCGCGCCTCATGTGCGTGGCTGAGGTCACGAGCAGGACGCGCTTCCACCCGCGCTCCTCTGCGAGCTTGGCGACTTTCTCGGCTTCGTGCCGGGTGTTTCTGGACCCGCCGAGGCTCATGATCTCGTGTCCACCAAGCTGACGCGCGAGGAGGATTTCCCGGAACAAGTCCGCCTCGACGAACGGCTCGTCATTGAGCGTCATCGCGCTGCCGCCGATGACGAGTGTCTTTGCCTTGCCGAGCCGGACGAGTTCCAGCGCCATCACCGCGCGGTCGGCGCTCCCGTTGAAATGCAGCCCGCCCACCTCCTCGCGCGAGGGAGCCGAGAAGCCGCCGAGCAGGACGATGACATCGGCCTCCGGCAACTCCGCGCTCTTCACCCCCACCCACGGACGTTCGATTGAGCCGAGCAATTTTCCCGGCAAGGGTGTCGCGCCGATGACCCAGATGAACAGCGCCAAACCGGCAGGCAGGGCGGCCAGCCGGAACTCTTTCTTTCTGATGAGCAGACCCGTCAACACCAGGAGACAGGCCCAAGTGAAACCCACTGGTTCCAGCAGCGTCAGCGCGCTGCGCAAGGCAAGGTCAAGCATCGGCGAAGGCTAGCGGGCAGGCGGTGGGGGCACAACCAGTAGGTCAGCAGCGATGTGCAGTCCGATTATGTGCCCGGGGATGAAGCTGCGGAGCAGCGCAAGATAGTAGCCCACGGCGTGAGCCGTGGGTAATGCGGACGGGTGAGGCGAGCCGCAGGGCGGCGGCAGAACTCGAAAGCAAGGCGCGTGAACTGTCTGGCTTTCTGTCGCCCCTGAGGGGCTTGATCGGAGCTGGGTTCTCACACACGGCTTCCGCCGTGGGCTACTTTCTGACGGCGCTCTGCGCCTCAGCGCCAGCCCGCCTACCCACTCAAGACATAGGAGAACCAGAATAGAGGACAGAAAGCCTTCTCCATACATCCTCTATTCTCTATCCTCCATCCCCTGTCCCTCTATATTCTCATCCATTCAGACACCGACCTATGACACCCCGGCTCCCCCTCCTCGCCCTCCTCGCTTGTTGCCTTCAGTCGCTCCCAGTCCATGCTGCGGCCCCGGTGGTGGACCTTGGCGCGGTGCGGGAGGAGCACGTCATGGTGCCGATGCGGGATGGAACGCGGTTGTCGGCCTATCTCTACCACCCGCCAGGCCAGGGGCCGTGGCCCGCCATATTCGAGCAGCGTTACGCGGACATCCAGGGAGCGGGGTCGCGCAAGGCGGCGGCGAAGTTCGCGGAAGGGGGCTTCGTCATCGCGCTGGTCAACTACCGCGGGGCGGGCCTCTCGGAGGGGCAGTGGCGTGGCTACCGTGCCTTGGCGTGGGGGGAGCAGCGGGATGGCTACGACATGTGTGAGTGGCTGGCCACGAGGCCGTGGTGTTCGGGCAAGATCGGCACCTATGGCGGGTCGCAGGCCGGATACGCGCAGAACTTCCTCGCCGTCACCCAGCCGCCGCACCTCGTGGCGCAGTATATGACAGACACGGGCTTGAGCCTGTATCAGGAGGGGTATCGGATCGGCGGGGTCACCAGGCCCGAGCGGTTCAAGTCGATGGGCAAGGTGGCCCGGGTGCCGGAGCACAACGACACGCTGCTGGCGGAGTGGTTCGCGCATCCGAGCTACGATGCGTATTGGCGGGATGAGGATTGCTCGCTGCACTTCCCGAAGATGAACGTCCCCTGCTTCACCATCGGGAGCTGGTATGACTTCATGTGCCAGGGGTCCGTGATGAGCTTCATCGGACGGCAGCACAACGGGGGCAGGGAATCACGGGGGCAGCAGCAGCTCATCATTGGCCCGTGGCTGCACGGGGGCTACCCCAAGTCCAACAAGATAGGGGAACTGGTCTATCCGACGAATGCGTTCTTCGATGTGTATCCGCACATGACGGCGTGGTTCAACCATCACCTCAAGGGCCAGGCCAATGGTGTGGAGCGCGATCCCACGGTGAAGTATTATGTGATGGGCGCCACCGGAGAGACGAACGCCCCGGGCAATGTCTGGCGCACCGCGAAGGACTGGCCTCCGCGTGTGACGCCAAGAAGTTACTTCCTCGGAGAGCAGGGCCGCCTCTCCACGGCCTCCCCGGTCGCGGCCGCAGGCGCCACGAGCTTCGTGAGTGACCCGTTCCACCCGATGACCATCCCCGGCACGGCCTTTCCCGGCGCTAAGGACGCCCGGCCCTTCGAGTCACAGGCGGAGGTCCGCACGTTCACCACCGAGCCGCTCACGGAGCCTGTGGAGTGGACGGGGCTGGTGAAGGTGGAGCTGTGGGCCAGCTCCACGGCGCGGGACACGGACTTCATCGTCCGCGTGAGCGATGTGTATCCCGACGGACGCTCCATGTTGCTGATGGATTACCCCCGGCGCGCGAGATACCGGGATGGGTTTGAGAGTGAGAAATTGCTGCGCCCCGGTGAGCCGGCCCGTCTGGCGTTCGACGTGGGTTGGACGAGCATCGTCTTCAACAAGGGCCACCGCATCCGCGTGACCGTGGCCAGCACGGGCTATCCGCTCTATGAGCCGAACCCGCAGACAGGCGGCCCGCAGACCATCGCGTTCCCTGCGGACGCTCAGGTGGCGACCAATAGCATCCACCACAGCCGCGTGCTGGCGTCCCGGATCATCGCCCCAACGCCCTCCGCTCCCACGCCCGCGAAACGGTGAGGAGGGCGCTGGCAGAAGCCATTGAACCTAAAAACCGCAGTTAACGCAGAGGCGCAGGGAGGAAAGAATTGGGTTGGGTTACCATGCTGAAGTGCATTCACCCGCGTGGTGAAGTTGGGAGCGAAACCAACCAAGTCGGTTTTCTTTGCGGCCCTGCGTCTTTGCGTCTTTGCGTTAAGTTTCAACTGCCGGAGTTAGGTTGAAACGGGCGCGTGCCTTGCGGATAGACCTCACCGGGCTGAAGCTCGGTGCCTGATGAGAGGGTGCGGGAAACCGGGATGCGCCCAACGGATCACTGAACAAGGCTTACTTCTTCGGCGCTTGCTCCGTGACGGTCTTGAACATGGCGTCGGCGTCGGCGGCAGCTTCGAGGGAGGCGCGAAAATCTTTGTTGTGAAGCATCTTTGCGATGTTCGCGAGGGTGTGCAGGTGCTTCTGAAACTGGCCCTGCGGCACGAGGAAGAGCATCACGAGCTTCACCGGCTGGTTGTCGAGCGCGTCGAAGTTGATGCCCTTGGTGCTGCGACCGAAAGCGCCGACGACTTCCGGGATGAGGTCGGTGCTGGCGTGCGGGATGCCGATGCCGAAGCCGATGCCGGTGCTCATGGAGTTCTCGCGCTTGCGCACGACTGCGGCGATGGCTTCGCGGTTCTCGGGCTTGATCCTCCCGCAATGGACGAGGAGGTCGAGCAGTTCGTCAATGGCCTCCCAACGGTTGCCGGCCTTGAGGTCGGCGACGATTTGCTCTTTCTGAAGAATGTCCGCGAGCGTCATACGAGAGAATCCGCCCGGCCATTTCGCCGGAACGAGTGGGGTGATTCAAGAACGAATTCCGGCGCATGCAAGATTGGGGTTGCGGATCTCAGTTTCTTGCAAGGTAGCGGCAGTTCCGCTCCTGCTCGAAATTCTGATCCTGTTCCCGCTCATCCACCCATTCCATGAACTGAAGCAGGCTTGGGATTGCGGTCAGCAGGAGAGGCCCAACTGCATCGCCCGGTGCATTGAAACTGAGAAGGTCCCCTGCCCTTTCACCCTTCACGCAACAGCCGCCCTCAAACCCGCTCCTGCACCAGCACCGAGAAGCTCCGGCCCAGATGGTCGGGGTGCGAGAGGGTCTGGAACTGGCGCACGCGCTCGCCGTGCCATTCACCGAAGGCGGCGGGCTGCTGCATCGTGCGCTGGGCGATGCGCGTGAGGAAGCGAGCCTGCTCGGTAAGTTCCACCGTGGCCAGGCCGGCCCGCTCGCCCGCGTGCTGGACGACGGCGAAATTCACATGCGCCGTGATGTCCTGCGTGCCGGGCGCGGCGAGGATGTCGTCCACCTGATGGTGGTCACGGTAGGCGCGGAGCGTGCCGTGGGGCTTGCTGGGGTTGATGACATCTCCGGTCGCGTGGCCGTAGTCAAAGGTCAACAGTTTCCCCTGCCGCAAGCTCTGTGCGGCAAGCTCCCACCAGAGTTCCGCGAAGGGTGCGATCTCAAGGATGAAGCCGTCCGGCAAAAGTGGCGCGAGGCTCGCCCATGCACTTGCCCGCAGACCCTCGTCGAGATTGCTCAACGCGGCGCCGGGCTGCATCAGCGCGGCGACGTTCAGGTGCAAGGCGGGCAGCCGCGTCCAGATGAAGCGCTCCCCCACTGTCCGCACGCCCCACTCGAACCACCGCTGGTCCGCCGCGCTCCAGGCTACGCGGTGGACGGGGAAGACATCGAGCAGCTCGTTGGCGAAGATGACGCCCCTCACGCCACCGGCCTGCTGGATCTCCGCCCAGCTCGCAAACCAGCGGACGCGCGGGGCGAACATGCTGAGGCGCTCCCGCTGCCACTCCTGCCGGCGCACCGAGGGGTCTAGAATCCAATACTCAATGCACGCCGCCAAGTCGGGCCGGTGCCGCTGGAGCCAGTTCAAAATGTCCTCCGCAAGCTGCCCGTCGTGCGCGCCCGCCTCGACGATTTGAAGATTGCAGGTTGCAGGTTGCCGTCCGCCGATTTCCTCGATCCACCCGGCGAACTGAAAACCGAGCATCTGCCCAAACAGCGGCCCCACGCTGACACTGGTGTAGAAATCCCCGCGCTGCCCGACCACCGAGCGGTCGCGTTCGTAGTAGCCGTGCTCCGGCTGGTAGAGCGCCACCTCCATGAAGCGCGAACAGGGCACGGGACCGCCACGCGCGATCTCATCGCGGAGAATCTGCTCCACTTGCGGCGATGGCTTGCAGTCCGCCCCGCCATTGGCTATGACACGTCGAAACACAAACGGACCGCTGGACCACTTCAAAACTTCTTATGGCCAAGATTGACGCGTTTTTCAACCTGATGATCTCGCAGAAGGCTTCAGACCTTCACCTGGCCTCGGGCAGCCCGCCCATTCTGCGCATCAGCGGCGAGATGCGCCGCGTGGACTACCCGCCGCTCGAGAGCGACGCGCTCAAGGCGATGCTCTACGAAATAGCGCCGGAAATCAAAGTGAAGCAGTTCGAGGAAACCGGCGATGTGGACTTCGGCTACGAAATCCCAAACGTCGCGCGCTTCCGCGCCAACTTCTTCAACCAGAAATACGGCTGCTCCGCCGTCTTCCGCCAGAGTCCCAGCAAGGTGCTTTCCTTCGAGGATTTCGAGAAGTTCGACGCGCCACTGCCAGCCGTGCTGCGCAAGTTCCCGATGATGCACAAGGGCCTCGTGCTCGTCACCGGGCCGACCGGCTCCGGCAAGTCCACGACGCTGGCCGCGATGATTGACTACGCGAACAAGAACCGGCACGACCACATCCTCACAGTCGAGGACCCCATCGAGTTCGTCCACGAGAGCAAGGGCTGCCTCGTCAACCACCGCGAAGTCGGGATGCACACCAAGTCCTTCGGGTCCGCACTCAAGGGCGCGCTGCGCGAGGATCCGGACATCATTCTCGTCGGCGAAATGCGCGACTTGGAAACCATCGAACTGGCGCTCACGGCGGCGAGCACCGGCCACCTCGTCTTTGGCACGCTGCACACACCAAGCGCCGCCAAGACGGTGGACCGCATCATTGACGTGTTCCCCGCCGACCAGCAAAACAAGGTGCGCGCGACCCTCTCCGAGGCGCTCAAGGGCGTGGTGGCGCAGAACCTTTTCAAGCGCATTGACAAGCCGGGCCGCGTGGCCGCGCTGGAGATTCTCGTCTTCACCACCGCCGTCGCCAACATGGTCCGCGAAGGCAAGACGCACCAGATTCCCGGCATGATCCAGGTAGGCAAGAAGCTCGGCAACTGCCCGCTCGACGACTCCATCATGGAGCACCTGCGCATGAAACGCATCGCAGCCAAGGACGCCTTCGACAAGGCGCTCGACAAGAAAAAATTCTTCGGCTTCCTCAGCCCTGCGGAACAGGAGGAGGCGCGGTCCAACGGCGAGGCGGATTGAGCTTGGTTCTCCACTACTATCATGCACCTCTGGGAGTGGCTGCTGGACCTGCTGGACTTCATCAATGTGATGGAGCACTGGCGGTTTGCTCTGCCAGCACTCGTTGCTTGCGGAGTTGCCGCGTTGCTTTACTGGTTGCTGCCCGCAGGCGGGCTGCGCACCTCCCTGGCGGCGACGACGGTTGTTGCAGGCTTGATAACTGGAATCTTCTGGGAGCGTAGCAGGTAACGAAACTTTTTTATGCGCGCCAACGAACTCGATTACATCCTCGGCACGATGCTGGACTCCAACAAGGACGTGTCCGACCTCAACATCACCGTGGACAAGCCCCTCCAGGTGGAATCCTCCGGCCAGCTCGTCGCCGTGCCCATCAACCCGCCGGTGGACCGGCTCACGCCCTTCCAGACAGAGCAAATCGCGCTGAACCTCCTCGCCGGCAGCCGCCGCCTGACCGAGGACCTGCTGCGCACCGGCTCCTGCGACTCCTCCTACGCGCTCGGGCAAAAGGCGCGCTTCCGCGTCAACATCTTCTCCCAGCGCGGCAATTACTCCTGCATCCTGCGCAAGCTGACCACCCAGATTCCCACGCTGGAGCAGCTCAAGCTCCCTCCCATTTTCAAGGAGATCGCGAAGGAAAAAACCGGCCTTGTCCTCGTCACCGGCGCGACCGGCTCCGGCAAGTCCACCACGCTTGCGGCTCTGCTCAACGACCTCAACGAGACCAAGTCCATCCACATAGTCACGCTGGAGGACCCGGTCGAGTTCGTTCACCCGCAGAAGAAGGCCACGTTCAACCAGCGCGAGATGGGCACGGACTTCGACCGATTCTCCAGCGGCCTGCGCGCCGCGCTGCGCCAGGCGCCGAAGATCATCCTCGTCGGCGAAATGCGCGACCGCGAGACCGTCGAGCTGGGCCTCTCCGCCGCCGAGACCGGCCACCTCGTGATGAGCACGCTGCACACGATTGACTGCGGCCAGACCATCAACCGCATCCTGGGAATGTTTGAACTGAGCGAGCAGGAACAGATCCGCGAGCGCCTCGCAGACACGCTACGCTGGGTCGTCAGCCAGCGGCTCGCGCCCAAGGTCGGCGGCGGGAGGCAGGCCATCCTCGAAATCATGGGCAACAGCGTCCGCACCAAGGAGTCCATCTTGCAAGGCGAGGCCGAGGGCAAAACATTCTACGAGATCATCGAGGCAAGCTACACCTTCGGCTGGAAGAGCTTCGACCAGGCGTGCATGGAGGCCTTCGAGCAGAACCTCATCACCGAGGAGAGCGCGATGCTCTATTGCAGCAAACGCGGCCCGACCTCGCGCGGCATCGACAACATCAAGAAAAAGCGCGGCGAGGTGACCTCGAACGTGAGCAGCCTGGGCATGAAGAAGGAAGGCCCCGGTCACGGTGCGCCCAGCGCGCCGCCGCCGCTGACGTTGAAGCTGAAGTGAAACCAGGCGGTGCGGGATTAAGAGTAAGATTAAGATTACGATTAAGAACCGCCGCCGCACTCCCCTCATAATCTTAATCGTAATCTTGCTCTTAATCCTCCTCTCCCCTCCACCATGAACCAGCTCTTCGCCGACTACGAATTCATCAGCCCCTCGGACAAGCCCGCCCTGCTCGCCCTCAGCAGCATGGAGGCCCTCGCCAACGTCCAGACCATCGTGCTGGAGTGCGGCTACAAGATCCACGTCGCCAGCAACCACGAGGACTTCTCCAAGCGTTTCACCGCGCTGAACTACCACCTCGTCGTCGTGGAGGAACTCTTCGCCGCCGGCAGCGAGGCGGAGAACACCACCCTGCGCTCGCTCCAGTCCATGGCCATGGCCCGACGCCGCCACACCGTCCTCGTGCTCGTCAGCGACCGCTTCCAGACGCTCAACCCGATGCACGCCTTCCAGCAGAGCGTCCACGCCGTTGTCAACAAGGCCGACCTCAGCAGCCTGGGCGGCATCATCACGAAGGCCGTCGCCGACAACGACCTCTTCCTCCACAGCTACCGCGAAGTCCAGACCGCGATGGCGCAGGGGAAAATCTAGCCGGCGCAACTTGCCAGCCACTTCACGCCGACACATTCGCCTCCAATGAAAGCCTCCCCGTTGATGCTTGGTGTTCTGATCGGCGCAGCCCTTGTCGGAGTCGGTTATTTTTTCTTCACCAGATCCGGCCTCGTCCTTTTCGTTTCCACGACAGCCACCGCACCGAGCACCGCCGTTCCTTCCCCCTCCCCCGCACCACCTGCTGCCTCGCAGACGGCTACAAACATCCAAACCCACTTCGTCCGCGGCGTGGTGAAGGAGCTCAAGCCTGACGGAAAGACCGTCGTCGTGGACCACGAGGAAATCCCCGGCTACATGGCGAAGATGGTCATGCCCTTCAAGGTGAAGGACACCAGCCAGCTCGCCAGCCTGGGCACGAACGACGCAATCCACTTCCGCCTCAACGTCGCGGAATACGAGAGCTGGATTGATCAGGTGACGAAGACCGGCAAGGCCGCCTCGCCATTCGCGGACCCAAGCCGGAAGAGCTTCCGCCTCGTGCGCGACGTGGAGGTGCTCAAGGCTGGCGACCCGCTGCCGAACTACCCGCTCACGAGCCACCTCGGCCAGGCGTTCAACACCGCGCAGTTCAAGGGGCAGGCGCTGGCCATCACCTTCATCTTCACGCGCTGCCCGATTCCCGATTTCTGCCCGCGCATGGATCTCCGCTTTGCCGAGGTGACGAAGCGGATGAACGCGCAGCCCAGCGGGCCGACGAACTACCACCTGATCTCGCTCTCCTTCGATGTGGACCACGACACGCCCCTGGTGCTGCAAAACCACGCCAGCAGGGTGAAGGCGCAGCACGGCGCGGACATGAGCCGGTGGACCTTCGCCACGGGAAAGCTCATTGACATTGATGACCTCACAGAGCGCTTCGGCATGACCTTCGCGCGCGAGCCGGGGACAGTCCCATTCAACCACAACCTGCGGACGGTGGTGATTGATGCCACCGGCAAGGTGCAGAAAGTCTTCATCGGCAACGACTGGAAGGCGGACGCCCTTGTGACTGAACTGGAAAAGGCGGCGAAGGCCAAGCCGTGAGGCTCCTGGCAGTGACTTGGTAGAGTCGGCAGGAGTAGGAGCTCGGGCTGAACCTGAACCCCAAGCTGCAAGACTGCAACCTGACGGCTCGTCGCGTCCTCCGGAGCGAGAAGGTCGCAGAACTGTTCCTCCAGCGGAGAGATGTGAGCTGCGGTGGAACAGTAGTATGCCGACATTTCAGACTACGCGCGTGTTCCTCACCCTCAATGGTGCATGTGCGTTTTCAACAGCCGCCTGAATTCCTCCTGCCACGGTGGTTCGGGACGGTCCAGCCGCCACAAACAATAGACGCTTTCCACCCCCATGTCGGCGCTCAGGTCGCGGATGTGGATCTTGTTCCTCCATGCCCGGTCGAGCATGAGGTAATTGCGCTGCAGCGGTGACACTGATGTGATGCAGACGCCCAGCCCCATGTCCACCGAGCTTGCGATGTAGGCCGAAGACAGCGCCTCGAAGACCACTTGCAACGGCTCCACAACGCCCAGTTCCGCGAAGAAGGCCTCCACACGAACCCGGGGATTCGTGTGGGGCAATGAGAGGATCAGACGGGACCGCGCCACTTGTCTGAAGTCCAGCTTCCGGGCCTTGGCAAAGGGATGGTGGGCGGGACAGATCAGGGTCATGGGATAGTTCGTGAGGAGTTCCATGCCCACGCCGGGAATCCTCGGGGGTGGCTTTAGAAAACCCACGATGGCCAGATCCACCTTGCCCTCCAACAGCGGGTGCATCGACATTTCCGGACCTCGGTCGGACACATGCAGGCAGAGCGAAGGGTCGCGGCGCACAAGTTCGGTGATGGGTTGGCGCAGCTCATTGGCGATCAATGAGGGCGTGGTGACGAGGCGCAGGTGGTGTTGCTCCTTCCGTGGTCCGGCTGCGCTTTTGAACTCCGCCTTCACCGCAGCGAAGCCATCTACCAGCGGCCGCACCAGCTCCGAGAGCCGCCGCCCTTCGGCGGTCAGACGCAGTCGCCGCCCGTCCTTCTTGAGCAGCGTGGCCTTGAACTCGCGCTCCAACGAGCGCACCTGCATCCACACCGAGGGGCGGCTCAGGCCCAGGAATTCCGCTGCCGCCTCAAAACTCTCCAGCCGGGCCGCCTCGTAGAACCCAATCATCTGGCGGAAACTCACATCCTTGAAACGCGGCAAAAGCGAGGCGGGTGTCGTCGGTGCCGGTGCTGCTGTGCGGCGTGCCTTGGGGCGAAGTGGTTTCGGCATGGAGAATGGTTTCGTTCGTTAGCGGTGAGCTAACTGTCCGTTAACATCATTGTCAACCTTCAGCCTTCCTCATTGGAGCAGAACCGATTAAATCAGCACCCAGTAAAGCAACTCGAACCAACACGACACACCCATGAACAGCACTGCTTGTTCCAGACCGCACCGCGCTGGCTTCACCCTCATCGAACTCCTTGTCGTCATCGCCATCATCGCGATCCTGGCGGGGATGCTCCTGCCCGCGCTGTCAAAGGCTAAGGACAAGAGCAAGGCCATCGCCTGCCTTAACAACATCAGACAGATTTCCTTAGGTTCGACCCTCTACTCCAACGACGGCGACGACAAAATCGTCGTGCTGCGCCTGCTCGCGACCAACCCTCGATTCATGCCCATGCCGCCGGGGATCCCGATTCAGACCCCGGAACCGACCGACCCGGTGGAGGATATCTGGTGGATGGACTATCTGCGGCCTTTCTCTGGGGCACAGAAGAAGACCCACCAGTGCCCGGCTTTTGAGCATCGTGCCGTTTTAGCTAATGTTACCGGAAGAGGGTTTGGCATAGGGATGTCCTATCCGGAACTGGGCCTCTCTAATCCGGGCGTCACTACTACCCCCATTCGCGTCACGCAGATCGCCAACCCCACGGCAACCGTCATTTTTGGCGAATCTGCGAGGCTGGATGTTTTCACTGAAACCGACTCTGACAAGTGGAAGGAGACATCCAGCCAGTTCCGGCAGTCGACCTACTTCCGGTCGCAGCCTTCCTTTTACACCGGTGACACCAGCACACCCCGTCTCATCAACCGCCACAGCAATTTCCAGCGCGCCAACATTGGGATGGTGGGCGGCAACGCGGAGTCTATGCCTACCAGCAAGGTCGGATGGGATTTTCCTCGTGGAGATGCCCGCGCGCTGTGGGATATGTGATGCGACGCAATCGGACGATTGATGACCGCCAATTCCATGAGGACTCTGCTATTACTCTGCTTGTTGGCCACTGGGATGACTGCGTGCAAGAAGCGCCCTAGCACGGTCACTCCTGCGAGTGTCCGGCCAGCCGCGCCTCCTAATCCGGCGAAGGATCTCCCCGAACTCACGGAGGCGGTGCGCGGCTACAGCATGTCGCAAGGCAAAGCCCCAAACACCTTGGAGGACTTGGTCAAGGCCCGCTGCATTGAGCGCCTCCCAGCGCCACCGCCTGGCAAGAAATACGCCATTGATGGAGCGAAATTGGAGGCCGTGCTAGTCAACCAGTGAGGACTTAGGCCGCAACTTTTTCCGTTGGGCTGGGTTGAAAGACCATGCCTGCCCGTTTCGTCAATCTGGACCGCCAGACGCCGATGCTCCTGCCCTGCGACCTGCGCGACTGGCTGCCCGCCGATCATCTGGTCCACTTCATCCTGGATGCGGCCGAGCAAATCCCCACCGCCCATTTCCGCGTGAACCACCGGGGCACGGGCAGTGAGCAGTATCCCCCCACGATGATGCTCTCCCTGCTCATTTACTGCTACGCCACCGGACGCTTCGGCTCCCGCACCATCGAGGCGGCCACGCACAGCGACGTGGCCGTGCGCTATCTCTGCGCCAACCATCATCCCGACCACGATTCCATCTGCGCCTTCCGCACCGCCAACCAGGCGGCCTTCCAAGCGGCCTTCGTCACCGTGCTGCAACTGGCCCGCGAACTCCGGCTCACCCGCGTGGGCACCGTCAGCGTGGACGGGACCAAGCTCGCCGCCAACGCCAGCAAGCACGCCGCCGTGAGCTACCAGCGGGCGGGCGAACTCATCGCCCAGTTGCAACTCGAGGTGCAGGAGCTCGTGACCCGCGCCGAGCAGGCCGACACCCGCCAAGCCAAGGAGGCCTTGGACATCCCCGCCGAACTCCAGCGCCGCGAACAGCGCGTGGCATCCCTCCAGCAGGCGCGCCAAATCATCGAGGCCCGGGCCAAGGAGATTGCCGCCGCCCAACAAGGGGAACACCAAGCCAAGCTTGCCGCGCGTGCGGCCCAGCGCGACGCCGGGCAAAAGCCCCGCGGCCCGGAACCCAAAGCGCCCAGTGAAGTCCCCGATCCCAAAGCCCAATACAACTTCACCGATCCGGAGAGCCGGATCATGAAGGCGGGCAACGGGAGCCACTTTGAACAAGCCTACAACGCGCAGGCGGCGGTGGATCAGGCGATGCTGATCGTGGGCCAGCGCGTGAGCGCCGCGCCCAACGACAAGCAGGAGCTGGTGGCCAGTGTCGCGGCCATCAGCCCCGTGGTGGCCGACGACGTCCAGGCGGTGCTGGCCGACAGTGGATTTTACAGCGCCGCAGCGGTTCAAGCGGTGGAACAAAAGCCCGACGGCACCCCGAGCGGCGTGAGCGCGTATGCGGCCGTGGAGAAGCAGACGCATCACAAGACGGTGGCGCAGTTGCTGCCGCAACCCGAACCTGCGGCCCTGCCGGAGCACGCAACCCCCAAGGAGCAGATGGCGCACCGCTTGAAGACCAGCGCGGGGCGGACGCTTTACAAGCTGCGCAAGCAAACGGTGGAGCCGGTGTTCGGGATCATCAAAGAGGTCATGGGGTTGCGGCGCTTCCGCCTGCGGGGCTGGGAGAAAGTGTCGCTGGAATGGACGCTGGTGTGCGTGAGCTACAACCTCAAGCGGCTCTTCAGGCTCAAATCATTGGCGGTGGCGCGATAAACAGCACGGGAAAGTCCGTGCAGCAGGCCAAAATCAGGAATCCGGCCCCCGGCAAACTCAAATTCACGCTGTCAACGCACCTACGGAAGTGATTCTTCAATCGCTTCCCAAAGACGAGCGCTCGGTCACTCAGCGGCGTCATTCCCAAGTCCGACAGGCTGCTAGTGAATGTCGAGCAGCTTGGCCTGAGCTACTGCGTTGGGGTGACGGATCGTGGCATCCAAAGAGGTGCGCTCCAGCGCATGCCGCAGCTCAAGCGGCTCGCGCTGCGCGGATTGAAGCAGGTCACGGACGCCTCGCTCGATGAATTGGTCAAGCTCACCCGGCTTGAGCACATCAACATCCGTCAGAACGGCATCACCGAGGCCGGCTGTGATCGGCTGCGGCAGGCCATGCCCAAGACTGTCGTGTTCAAGTAGCAGGCCAACGCCAGCCGGCAAACCCCACGCTCATTTCCGCCCCCAGCTCCGCCGCAGGTCAGCCAGCACCGAAGGTCCGGCCGTAGGCAGAGCTGCCATTCGCGGCGACCGGCGCTGCGTGGCCTCGAACATGTCCGCCACCGCCTTGCCCATCTGGTCCAGCGCGGCGCGAAACTTTGCCTTGTCGGCGAGTTCGACCATCTGGGCGTAATTCAGTCCGACGGCCTTGCGGATCGACTCGTGGCAATCGAGCCGGCCATCGGCAGAGAGAACGAGTTCCATGTCTTTCAAAACATCGCGGCCATGCACCGCGCACCATCGGCGGTTCTCCTTCAAGACGAGCTCAAGCAGTCCGTTCCGCTCGGGCACCCAGCCGTTGGCGTAGTCTCGCCCCAAGCGTCCGCGTGCTCCGGCTACCCGCATGTAGTGAAGCTGCACCCGCTCCACGGGCGTGGCGGCGAGGCCGGCCAGCAACCGTGGCCAATCGAGTTGCAGTTCCTTCACGCCGATCTCGTGGAAGGTGACCAAGTCCTGAATCGGCCGGTTGCGGGGCGTGTATTTGCCGTCGAGCAGATGGAGGTCAAGGCCCGGCTGGATGGACTTGATGAGGCTGTCGCTGACGACGTGGACGATCCACCCGAAGACGTAGGCGAGGCTGCGCTCACTGGCTCCGAACAACTCAAAGGTATCCTCGACCACGTTGGCAAAGTAGTCGGGCAGATGGTCCAAAGGCACCAGGTGTTCACGGTCAGCCTTGGCCCAGCCGAAGACGAGGTGAGCGCGACCGTAGAAGAGATCGAAGATTTCGCGGGGCGTGGATTCACCCGCAGGGTGCTTGAGCTTCCACGGGCGCACGACACCACCAGTGATGGGACTCCTGGCCAAGGGCGCGGTGCCGTAGCCCACCTCGCGCCCCGTGTCCACACAGATGGCCTCAGGCATCGTCTGGATGTCGCTGCCGAGGTAAGCGCCGGCGAGGTAGCTCGGGACGTGGCGTGCGACGATCGGCGCAACCGGCAGCCCGCGCTGCGCGGCTGCCTGCGCCCCCAGCACCGCATACATGGAATGGCCGATGATGCCGCTCATGGCGTCACGATCCCGGGCAGGCACCCGCCTAGTTTGGGAATGGCACTCGGGAAGGAGTTCATTTCACACGGTCGGTTCAGTGGTGATGGTGATAACGATGTGTGACCAAGACTCGCTTCGCAATCGCATTTCATAACCTCGCAGCCGACTCGGCAGATGACCCCACCAGTTGAAACCTCGCTCACCTCGACGAGCCACGCTCGACCTCACCTCGCAGCTTCCCACGGACACCTTGCATCGCGTATCTTGCACTCATGCGTTTCCCTTCGTCGCACGTTTTCAGCCTGGCTGCACTGCTGCTGTCACCACTGGCGGCGTTGCACGCTGCCGAGCAGCCAAAACCTACGGGCAAGCCCAATGTCCTCTTCATCATATCCGACGATCTGACGTCCACCGCGTTGTCGTGCTACGGGAACAAGATGTGCCAGACGCCGAACATTGACCGGCTCGCCGCTCGCGGCACGCGCTTCACCCGGGCGTATTGCCAGGGCACCTATTGCGGCCCCTCACGCGCCTCGTTCATGTCCGGCTACTATCCTCATGCCACCGGCGTGCAGGGTTACACCAACCCACGTCCGGCCATCGGCAATCGCGCAACGTGGTCGCAACATTTCAAGAACGCGGGATACTATTCCGCCCATGTCAGCAAGATTTTCCACATGGGAGTGCCCGGTGGAATCGAGGAAGGCTCCGATGGCGCGGACGATGAAGCCTCGTGGACGGAGCGATTCAACAGTCGCGGTCCCGAATGGAAGGCACCAGGCATCGGCGAAACACTCGAACGCAATCCCGACGGCAAGAAGCCCGTGATGGGCGGCAACACCTTCGTCGTGGTGGCAGCGGATGGTGATGACTTGGTTCATTCCGATGGCAAGACGGCGGCGAAAGCCTGCGAACTGATTGCGCAGCACAAGGACCAGCCGTTCTTCCTCGCCGTCGGTTTCGTGCGGCCGCATGTGCCCTTCGTCTCGCCGAAGTCTTACCACAAGGCGTTCCCGTCGGAGTTGATGGTGCTGCCGGAGAAAATCCCCGGCGACTGGGACGACATCCCCAAGCCCGGCATCAACTATAAGACCAGCGTGAACATGCAGATGGATTTGGTCCGGCAGAAGAAAGCCATCGCGGGCTACTACGCCGCGGTGACGTTCATGGACGCGCAGGTGGGAAAGGTGCTCGACGCGCTGGAACGCGCCGGTCTCAACGAGCGGACGATCGTCATTTTCACCAGCGACCACGGCTACCACCTCGGTGAGCACGACTTTTGGGCGAAGGTCAGCTTGCGCGACGAATCCTCCCAGGTGCCGCTCATCATCAGTGTGCCCGGCAAGAAAGCCGCCGTGAGCCACTCGTTCGTCGAGTTGCTCGATCTCTATCCCACCACGGCCAGCTTGTGCGGCCTCCCAGTTCCCGCACGGCTGCAGGGCAAGGACCTCTCGCCCGTCCTCGCCAATCCAACACACGATGTGCGTGACACCGTCTTCAGCGTCGCCGGCGCCAGCCAGGGGCTCCTCCTCCGTGACGATCGCTGGGCCTACCTCCAATACGGCGAGGACGCGATGGGAGGCATCGAACTCTTCGACGTGAAGCAGGACCCGAAACAGTTCACCAACCTTGCGCACTCGCCGGAGCACGCGACCATCGTGGCGGAGTTCAAGGCCCGGCTGGCCGCCAAGCTCCGCGCTGTGCGCGATAACGATCTGGGCCGGAATTGAGATCCGACGGCGGTGGCGCAGGCCAACGAGCGGGTTGCCAGATTCCTGCTTGAGCAGATGTCGTCCCCGGCCGAGAGGCAAGTTCCCTGCCGGCGAAAGGAGCGACAATTACCCATCCCTGTAACCGGCCTGCTTGGCGGGATTGTCACGCCACTCGCCGCCCGCTACGGTCGCAGCACCACCCACCATGACTCGCTCCGCTCTCCTTCTCGTCGCTCTGGCCGTCGCGTCGTCTGCCGTCGCCCAGGAGTGGCCACGCTTCCGAGGACCAAACGGTTCCGGCCTCGGCGTGGCGGACATTCCGGCACAGTGGACTCCTGCGAATCGCAAGTGGACCGTGAAGCTGCCGGGCGTCGGTCATGGCTCGCCGGTTGTCTGGGGCGGTCGCGTCTTCCTCCTGTGCGGCAACGAGAGCACGGGCCAGCGAACCGCGCTGTGCGTGAGCGCCACCGACGGCAAGACGCTGTGGCAGCACGACTATGACGCGCTCGCCACCAAGCAGCACCGGCTCAACAGCATGGCCTCAAGCACGCCGGCCGTGGATGCCGAGCGGGTTTACTTCACTTGGGGCACGCCGCAGAAGTTGACGGTCATCGCCTTCACGCACGATGGGAAGACCGCGTGGGAGGCCGACCTCGGGCCGGTGAAGCGCCAGCATGGCTTCGGCGCTTCGCCGATCCTGCACGAGGACCTCGTGATTCTGTCCAACGACCAGGAGAGTGAGGGCCATCTGTTCGCGCTGGATCGCGCCACCGGGAAGGTTCGATGGAAACTGCCTCGCGCCGAAAACCACTCGAACTACTCGACGCCCTGCATCTACACACCGCCCGGCGGGAAGCCGCAGGTCATTGTCGTGAGCTGGCGGCTTGGTGCCACCGGCGTGGATGCCGTCACCGGCAAGCAACTCTGGCAGATGCCGCTGTTCGCGCAAAAGCAGGAGCGGGCGATTGGCTCACCGTCGGTCTCGGGCGAATACATCATCGTCAACTGCGCCTTCACCGGCGGCCCGAAGCACGTGGTCGTGCTCAAGCCGGGCAAGGAGCCGGGCACCATGCAGGAGGCCTGGCGCCAAGAGAAGACCGTGCCGCACATCCCCTCGCCCATCATCCTTGGCGACCGTGCCTACCTGTGGAGTGACCAAGGCATCGTCACCTGCGCCAAGCTGGCGACCGGGGACGTGGTCTGGTCCGAACGCGTGGAGGGCGAGTTCCTGGGCTCGCCCGTCTGCACCGGCGACAAGCTGTTCGCGGTGGACAAGAGCGGGAAGGTGTTTGCCATCGCGGTTGGCGACAAGTTTCAGCTTCTGAGCACCAACGCGCTGAACGACCTGTGCCAGAGCACGCCGGCCATTGCGGGCGGGCTGATGTTCGTCCGCACTTGGTCGCAGTTGCATTGTGTCGGGCCGAACTGACCCGGACTCTCTCGTCCGGACGGCAAATTGAACTGCGCCAGTTAAGCCAAGCATTCCGCACCGGGGGACGACAACTGCCGGCAACGCCCGGGCAGGCGAGATTGGCCACCGGTGCAGACGGCCATCGCCCACGGCCCACCCTGAGAATCGAAGACATGGCTCAATTCAGCGCTTTCCAAGCGCAGTGGTTGCCGGTCCGGGATGTTGCTTCTCACACGAGTTCATCCCGGAGGGCGCGGGCGACAGCGGCTGCGCGGCTGTGGACTTCGAGTTTGATGAAGAGATTCTTGGTGTGGGTGCCGGTGGTGTGGATGCTGACGCTCATGCGGTCGGCGATCTCTTTGGCGGTCAAGCCTTCAACCATGAGGGTGAGGAGTTCTTTTTCCCGCGGCGAGAGCGCGACTTTCTGCGGCATGGGTTTCATCAACTTTGCCAGCAGCGACACGACGCGGCTGACGATGCTGGGCGACATCGGGGAACCTCCTTCGGCGGCTTCGCGGATGGCTGCTGCGACGACCTCGACTCCCGCTGTTTTCAGCAGGTAGCCGCTGGCTCCGGAACGGATGGCCTCGCAGATTTTTCCCTCATCCTCGAACACGGTGAGGATGACGATGCGGCAGTGCGGTGCGTGCTGGTGGATGTCTTTGATGAGGTCGAGTCCGCTGCGCCCCGGCAGGCCGACATCGAGCAGCATGACCTCGGGGCGCTCCTCCATGAAGATGCGTTTCAGGAGGGTGAGCATCTCTTCTCCGCTGGAGAATCCGCAGGGTGGAGCGAGTCCCCGATCGGGTGTGCAGAGACGCTCGAGGCTGCGCCGGTAAGTGGCGTGGTCTTCGACGATCCAAACGCGGATCAGAGAGTTGGATGTTGATTTGTCAGCCATCGAGAAGATTCGGAAATCAGGAGCGGCGCCAGCGCTTGGTCGCAGGAACATTGAGCTGGATGGTGGTGCCCGTGCCGGGTTTAGAAGAGAGGTGCAGTTGTGCGCCCATCA
>JACRKB010000151.1 GCA_016235545.1 Verrucomicrobiota bacterium
CAGAAAAACCGCTTGCGCTCATACCAGCGTGCATTGCTCAGGCCCATCGAGTTGCGGCCCGTCAGTCCGCCGTTGAAGCCGACGCTGAACCGGCGCGGGTCGGAGAATCCGTGCGCTTGCAGGTGGCAGGAGGCGCAGGCGACGGTCTGGTTCGTGGAGAGGCGCTTGTCGTAGAAGAGCACACGGCCCAGCGCCGCCCCGGCATCGGTGGTGAGATTGGTCGCAGGCATTGTGTCCTGCCCGAGGATGGGTTGGAGCATGAACTTCGCAGGGAGCACTGGCGCGGCGTAGTTGAACGGCGACGCCGGCAGGAGAAGCGCGTTCGTCACGGCGCTCGGGATGGTCTGGCGCGCGGACTCGAAGACGGCGCGGAAGGTGAGGTGTGGCGTTGCGGCTGGCGAGATGCCGCGCGTGAAAGAGCCGTTGTGCAGCTTGATGGCCGCAACCTCGGTCCATGTGGTGAGGTTGGTGGAGCTTTGCAGCAGCCAGACGAAGTTGCCGGGGTCGGCAATGCTGACAGTGGCGATGTTCGTGCCTGTGCCGGGAGCGATGCTCAGTGCCGCACGCGACGGGAGCTGGCCAGACGCGGGGGCGACGAAGAAGGCGCACGCCGCCGCCAGGACGGCGGGCTTCAGCAAATGGCGCTTCGTCGGTTGTCTCATATCACGTCGTCAGTATGGCACAAGCACGTGAGGGAAGCGTGGAGTCAGATCAAATAACCACGCGGCCAAGGTAAGGGAAAACCCGGAAAATGCAGAAGCCTTTCTCCATCCCCCGCCCGTGCCTATGAGAGCCGGCCCGCGGCGCTCAAGGAATCCTTGGGCACGGCTGGGCAAGCCGGACTACACCCGCCCATCTTCGCTTCGCGCCAGGAGCATCGCGCAGTTCCAAGTCAGGAACTCACGCACCACCGGTAGATGCACGAGGATGGCAAGCTCCGGGTAATAGCGTGGCGCCAGCCGCTCGATGCGCAGCGCGGGGTTTGCGCGCAGCGTCATCAATGTGCGCCCGATGGAGGTGCAGAAAAGGTTTTGCCCCGGCGTGTGCATCCGCTGCCTGCCGGTGACGCGTTCCCAGATGCGCACGCCACGCTCCACGCCGAGGTAGTGGAACGGAGAGAACTCGTGCCCGCCCCACGGCGAGAGCCAGTTCGTCCAGCTCAGGTAGCAGCGGCCGCCGGGTTTGAGGAGCTGCGGGATGGCGGCGAGCAGTCGGTCGGGCCGCGGGAGGTGTTCGAGCACGTTCGAGCAGATGACCAGGTCGTATTGGCCCAGCGTGGAGAAGTCGTCACGGTCAATGTTGAACTTGCGGAAGGGTAGGTGCGCGTTCTCCGGCAGCACGAAGCTGTCGTCGTCGGACAAGGTGACTTGTGCGCCGGTCTTGGCGACTTCTCCGCCCACGTCGCCGAAGCCGCAGCCAAGGTCCAGCACGGTCGTCGTCGGTCCGAACTTCACGCCCTGTCGCCGCATCCACCCGAGGGCGTCGCGGGCCTGGAGCTGGTAAAACTCCGGGCTGCCGCCCTTCGCTTTCAAAAAGCCATAAATCAACTTGTGGATAATCATCGGACGGGGCGGGACACTGGCGAAGGCAGGCAGGGCGGGCGAGGAAAAACCGGAGCGGACGCGCCACTTTGCACTTCATCGCCTGCCAGTTTCATCCCACTCTCCGCCGTGATGTTGACACTTGAGAAATTCACCATAGGCGTGGGAGATCGTTTCGCCCACCAGGCCAAATCCCAACTCCAAGCCTTCCAGCTCGCGGCCGCGCAGGGCGTCGCCGCCGTGCCGGTTTGGAACAAATCCAACCGCGAGCACACCTTCATCGGCTCGCATCCGCAGAGCGTGTTCGACGCCGCGCAGGCCGCTGTCAAAGCACTCAACTGGACGGACGGCTGGCATGTGGACGCCGACCACATCCGCCTCGAAACCGTGGACAAGTTCCTCGCCTGCTCGGACTTCTTCACCATTGATGTCGCCGACAGCATCGGCAAGCCCGCCGCCGCCGCCGACCTCGCGGCATTTGTCGCGCGCCATCCCGAACTCGTCGGCACCGCGAGCATCGCGGGAGTCGGTGCGCCCTTCACCACGACGCGGGCGGATGTCGAGCGGGTCGCTGGCAAGTATCTCCTCGCCGTGCAGGATGCCGGGAAGATCTATCGCCACATCGTTGCCCAGAAGGGCGAGGGCGACATCATCGCCGAGGTCTCGATGGACGAGACTGACGCGCCGCAGACTCCGCCGGAGTTGCTCATCATCCTTGCTGCCCTTGCCGATGAGAAGGTGCGCGCGCAGACCATTGCGCCGAAGTTCACCGGACGTTTCAACAAGGGCGTGGACTACGTCGGCGACCTCGCGCAGTTCGAGCGCGAGTTCAATGACGACCTCGCCGTCATCGCCCACGCCGTCGCGCGCTACGGACTGCCCGCGAACCTGAAGCTCAGCGTCCACAGCGGCAGCGACAAGTTCAGCCTTTACCCCATCATCCGCCGCGCGATCCAGCGCACGGGAGCGGGCCTCCACCTCAAGACCGCCGGCACGACGTGGCTCGAGGAACTCATCGGCCTGGCCGAAGCCGGGGGCGACGGCCTCGCGCTGTCGAAGGAGATTTACGCCTGCGCCCTCGCACACGTGGACGAGCTATGCGCGCCCTACGCCAGCGTCATTGACATCCAGCGCGATCAGCTCCCGGGCGCCGACATCGTCAACTCCTGGACCGGCCATCAGCTCGCCAGCGCCATCCGTCACATTCCTGGCCACTCCGGCTTCAACGCCAACATACGCCAGCTCCTGCACGTCTCCTTCAAGCTCGCCGCCAAGGCGGGCACCCGCTACACGGACCTGCTGAAAGCGAACGAGGCCATCGTGGCGAAGAACGTGACGGAGAACCTTTACGACCGGCACCTGAAACCGCTGTTCATCGGGTAAGGCGCAATTGGCTCTCCGCTGCCCTTGGCTTCCCGCTGATTTCGGTGGAGTGAAACTCGATGGGAGGAGGGTCTTGTCCGTGCGTGAGGGTCGCCACGGAATTTGCTCTTGGCTTTCCCATTCCGCTCAAATCAGGCTGTCACCCTCATGAGACCCATCGCCCAACTCCTTCTCCTCGCTGCCACCCTCGCCGCTGGCTGCACCACACCTCCGCAGATTGACTGGGACTCGCGTGTCGGGAGCCAGACCTTCGACGCCACCGTCAGTCAACTCGGACCTCCCGACAAGACAGCCTCGCTCACAGACGGCACGCGTGTCTCCGAGTGGCTGTCAGTTCGCGGAACGAGTTCCCCAAGCTATCACTCGTTCCCGGATGGCCGGGTGCTTCGCACCGAAGGCACGCGCGGCGCTGACCGCTGGCTGCAACTCACCTTCACCCCGGAGGGCAAGCTCAAGAGCTGGAAGCGCGTGTGGAGGTGAGGCGGCGGGAAGCAGGAGACATGGAGATAGGGAATGGGGAATAGGGAATAGGGGGGATGGAAGCTCAGGTGTATCACTGCTGCTCTCGCCCCTCGCCCCTATTCCATATTCCCTATCTCCCGCCTCCTACCCCTCGTGCCGAAGGTGGCGCGTCAGGAAGTCCGCCAGGTGGATTGTCTCCACATGGGCTGCTCCGGCCTTGTCTAGGCCGGCGCGCATCTGGAGCAGGCAACCCGGATTCGTCGTGACGATGCAGGTCGCGCCTGTGCGGAGGATGTTCTCCACCTTTCTGCGTTGGAGACGCTCTGCCATTTCTGGCTCCGTGAGGTTATAACTTCCGGCACTGCCACAACACACATCTGACTCCGGCATCTCCACGAAGTTGTCGCCTGCAACTGCCTTCACCAGCACGCGCGGCGCGTGGGTGATGCGTTGCGCGTGGGCGAGGTGGCAGGCGTCGTGGAAGGTGACGCGCTGAGTTGAGTGTTGAAAGTTGAGAGTTGAGAGGGGGCCGCTTCCCGCTGACCGCTGACTGCTGACCGCTGACCGCTGAAAGCTCTCCACCAAGAATTCGCTCAGGTCTTTGACCTTGGCGCTGAAGGCGGCGGCTCGCGGGTCATCTGGGAGCAGGTGGGAATACTCTTTGAGCGTGGAGCCGCAGCCGGCGGCGTTGATGATGATGGCGTCCAGCGGTTCGCGACCGAAGGCATCCAAGTGGGCGCGGGCGGCGGCGCGGGCGGCGGTGAGGTTGCCGCCGTGGGCATGGAGTGCGCCGCAGCAGCCTTGGTCCCGGGGAGTGACGACATCGTATCCGGCGAGGTTCAGGAGATGGATGGTGTTCTCGTTTGTCTGTCCAAACATGACGTTCATCACGCAGCCACGGATGAAGCCGACGCGCCCGCGTGCCGGCGAGTTGAAGCCGTGCAGGAGTGAGGAGTCAGGAGTCAGAATGGGTGAAGCCCTCAGTGGGTTGCTCCTGGCTTCTGACTCCTGACTCCAGGATTTCTTGGCATGGGAGAGTTCCGGCAGGTTCCCTTCCCTCATCTCATCGGGGAGGAGGGAGAGCGCATCCCGGATGAACTTCGGCACGAGGAGGGATTTTTTATAAGGAGGGCAGGAGGGCAGGAGGGGG
>JACRKB010000153.1 GCA_016235545.1 Verrucomicrobiota bacterium
CCACCACCGTCCTTTTTCGCGATTTCTTCGAAAAATGATTGCAAGGCCTGACCGTCCAATCCCGGCAAAGGCAGCATCGAGACAAGCCGACAAATGGCCAAGACGATGAGGGTGAAGAAAATTCGAGACTTCAGCTCCGGAATCTTGAAGCAGTTGACAAAAGTGTTGACGATGTTTTGAAACATGGAGCGCAGTCAGCCGTCGCCTAGGCCGCCTTTGGAGCGGGCAATTCGCAGACACCGCCGAGCGCCTCAATCTGCTCCCGGGCCCCCGCACTGAACGCGTTAGCCACCCCGGTCAGCTTCTTGGTCAATTTGCCGTCGCCAAGAACCTTGATGCCGCCGCTTGAGTGACCATTGGCAAGGCCGGTCTGACGGAGCAAAACCTCGTCCACACGCGCGCCGTCCGAGAAAAAATTGAGGCTTTCTACATTGACGGGAATGTAAATGGTTGCAAAGCGTGCGTTGCTGAAGCCGCGCTTGGGGATGCGACGGATGAGGGGCATTTGGCCTCCTTCAAAGCCGTGCCGCATGGACGAACCGCTGCGCGCAGATTGGCCCTTGCCACCGCGACCAGAGGTCTTGCCGTGTCCGCTGGACTCGCCCTGGCCGAGACGCTTCTTCCTGTGCTTCGCCCCTGGACGGGGTTTCAAATCGTGGAGACGCATGGTTTCGAAAAGTTAAGTGTGAATCAGACTGCGGGGGAGACTGGCGCTGCGGCCTTCGGGCCGCCAATGGTGACACCACGGCGCTTGGCCACGTCCTCGCGAAGGCGGAGGCTTTGCAAGGCTGCAATTGTCGCTTTGGCAACGTTCGCCGCGTTCTTGGATCCGAGCGACTTGCTCAACACGTCCTTGATCCCGACCGATTCTAACACCGCTCGGACGGTCTTGCCCGCGATGAGGCCAGTCCCGGGCGACGCGGGGCGAAGAAGCACCTTGGCACCGTCGAACGCGCAGTAGGCATCATGCGGAATCGTCCCGCCGGAAAGGGAGACAGAAAGCATGTTTTGCTTCGATGCTTCTCCACCCTTCTTGATCGCTTCGGACACCTCTGCAGCCTTGCCGAGACCAAGGCCGATGCGCCCCTTGCGGTCTCCGGTTACAACCAACGCGCTGAAACTGAAGCGACGTCCTCCTTTCACGACTTTCGCAGAACGGTTGATAAACAACACCTTTTCGCAGAATTCACTGTTCTGGCTCTGATCAACTTCGGGACGGCGACGCGGCCCTCCGCGACCGGGGCCTCGGCCTCGACCTCCACGCTCGCCGCGCTGCTCACCACCAGGGGCGGCGCCGGGCGGCAATTCGGTAGTGGTCGGAAGTGTGATGGCGGGAAGATTGGTAGTAGGTTCAGACACGAATCAAATCTCCTGTTCGTCGGTTAAAATTTCAGACCGCTCTCGCGCGCAGAGTCTGCAAGCGCCTTGACCTTGCCGTGGTAGCGCGCGCCGCTGCGATCGAAAACCACTGCGGAAATCCCCCTGGCCTTCGCCGCCTCGGCGGCTGCCTTGCCGATGATGACTGCACTTTTGACATTGGCACCGAGGGACTCGCGGTCAGCCTGACTCTTCACGCGGGTCGAGGCCGAGGCGATGGTCACGCCCTTGCCGTCGTCAATAAACTGCACGTAAATATGCTGACCGGTGAAGCGAACGCTCATGCGGGGCCGCTCTGCGGTGCCGGCAACCTTTTTTCGGATGCGCCAAACACGCAGTTGCCGGAGCTGAAGTTTCTTCTGTGTTCTCATTTCGTGCTGACCACGGTCTTGGCCGTGGCTTCAAATGGTTACTGAACTGTCTTGCCTTCCTTGCGGACAATGTGTTCGCCCTCGTAGCGAACACCTTTGCCCTTGTAAGGTTCTGGAGGATAGTAAGCGCGAATTTCCGCTGCGACCTGTCCGACCACCTGCTTGTCCGGCCCTTCGATCATCAGCTTGGTATTGTCTTCCACTGTCACTTTGATCTGATCGGGGATGTCGAAAAGGATCGGGTGCGAAAAACCGAGAGCTAGATCAACCTGCTTGCCCTTTACGGCTGCCTTGAATCCCACCCCATGAATTTCCAACTTCTTGACATAGCCATCGCTGACGCCCTTGACCATGTTGTTGATCAGCGAGCGCGTCAGGCCGTGAAGCGCTCTCGCCTCAGAGTCCTCACCCTGCCGGCTCACGACTATCTTGTCCTTTTCGACAGTCGCGGTGACGCGCCCCGGTATCGCCTGCTGCAATTTGCCCTTCGGTCCCTCAACGAAGATGGTTACGCCCCTCACCTCCACCTTGACCTTTGCGGGAATACTGACGGGTTGCTTTCCGATGCGTGACATAATCGTGAAAAATTACCAGACAAAACAAAGCAACTCACCGCCTACGTTTTGGCGACAAGCTTCGTTGCCGGTCAAAATGCCGGCGGGCGTCGAAAGGATGACGGTGCCCATGCCATTGCGAACTCGAGGAATTTCATCCGAGGCGACGTAGCGGCGGCGTCCAGGCGTGCTCACGCGTTTGAGTCCATCAATCACGCTTTTGCGGCCCTCATACTTGAGTTTGATCTTGAGCTTCTTCGTCGCGACGGCGCCCTCGATAACGACATCACTGACATACCCCTCCCGCTTGAGGACATGAGCGATGCTCTCCTTCATCTTGGAGTGAGGAATGTCAACGCTTGGCAACAATGCGTTGCCGGCGTTGCGAATTCGAGTCAACAGATCAGCAATTGGGTCGCTCATAATTACCAGCTCGCTTTCGTGACACCAGGGATCATGCCAGACAACGCCAGCTCGCGAAAAGTCAGACGTGAAACCCCGAATTTGCGAATGAAGCCGTGACGCCGTCCTGAGACTGCGCAGCGGTTCACCACACGGATGGGCGACGCGTTGCGTGGGAGCTTCGAGAGTCCTGCGTAATCTTTCCGCGCCTTTAGCTCAGCTCGCTTGGTGGCGAATTTCTTCACCGTTGCCTGCTTGCGCTTGTTGCGCTCCAGCCATGAGGTTTTTGCCATAATCAGGGTCTGTAATAACTACTTCTCGGCAAAGGGCATGCCCATCAGTTTGAGCAGATCACGCGCCTCGTCATTGGTCGGTGCGGACGTGACAATGGTTATGTCCATCCCCTGCTGACGCTTTATCTTGTCCAAGTCAATCTCTGGGAAAATGGTCTGATCGGAGACGCCAATGGAATAGTTGCCACGCCCATCGAACTTGCGCGGACTGATTCCGCGAAAATCGCGGATGCGCGGAAGCGCGGTGGCAACCAGGCGGTCGAAAAATTCATACATCGCATCACGTCGCAGAGTGACGAAGCAGCCTACGGGCTGGTGCTGCCGGAGCTTAAAGTTCGCGACGCTCTTGCGGGCCTTGGTGATCACTGGCTTGCGGCCTGTGATCGCAGTCAGGTCCTTCGCAGCGTCGTCCACAGCGCTCTTTTCGAGCGAGGCGCTCACACCCATGTTGAGAACTATCTTCTCCAACTTCGGCACTTGGTGAATGTTCTTGTAATTGCGCTTCTCGATGAGTGCGGGCCGCACTTCTTCGACGTATTTCTTGTAAAGTCGGGATTCCATACGGGTCAGGATTCGGCTGGCTTGGCAGTGGTGTTGCGCTTGGCGGCCCGAGCTTCGAATTTGGTGACAAGCATTACATTGGAGACGTGAATGGCACCTTCTCGTTCGAGGATCGTTCCGTTCGGATGTTGCTGGCTCTTCCGGAGGTGCTTCTTTTGGATGTTCACGCCCTCGACATAGACGCGGTCACTCTTGGTCACCACAGAGATGATTTTGCCCCGTTTCCCCTTGTCTTTGCCAGTGATAACGACCACTTCGTCATCGCGTTTCACATGAAGTTTGCTGGGCATAACTAGATAACCTCCGGAGCGAGAGAAATGATTTTCATAAACTTAAGATCGCGCAGTTCGCGAGCCACGGGACCAAAGATGCGCGTCCCCTTCGGGTTGCGCTCAGCGTCAATAATGACAATCGCATTGCGATCGAAGCGCAAATAGGAGCCGTCCGCGCGGCGGATGCTTTGCCGGGTCCGAACGACGACGGCATCGCAGACTTCGCCTTTTTTCACGGTGCCGTCGGGGGCGGCCTCCTTGATGTGGCACTTGATCACCTCGCCGACGCCGGCATAAGTCTGGTTGCGGCCTTGAACACCGATCATAGCAGCGCGCTTTGCGCCGGTGTTGTCGGCCACGTCAAGGATTGAGCGGAGTTGCAGCATGATCTGTAGCGGTTAGGCGTTCACCTGCGCTTGTTCCTGGGCGCGTTCGACAATTTCGACCAAGCGCCACCGCTTGGTCTTGGAGAGAGGACGGGTCTCTTCGATGCGGACGATGTCACCAACCTTGGCTTCAGACTTCTCATCGTGAGCGTAGAATTTCTTGAAACTCGTCACCACTTTCTTGAACTGCGGGTGAGGAAATCGGCGCTTCACGCTCACGACGATCGTTTTCTGCATCTTGCTGGAGACGACCTCGCCGGTGCGCTCCTTGCGTTGGCGGCTGGCAATAATTTTCGCGGTCTCGGACATAGCTTAGGCGGCTTTGGGTTGCGCGGACTGCAGGCGAAGCTGGGTGATGCGAGTCTCCACGCGGGCGATGTCTTTGCGGAGAATGCGCAGCCGCGAGGGTTTCTCCAGTTGGGCAGTGGCTTTCTGCAGGCGCAGGTTAAAGAGTTCCTGCCTCAACTCGCGGCTTTGGGTGGCCAACTCAGCCACGGTCTTGTCTTTTAGTTCGTCAAATTTCATGTTCAGGCGTGCGCGTGCCGCGCAATAAACTTTGTTTTGATGGGCATCTTGGTGGCCGCAAGGCGCATCGCCTCACGGGCCATCACCTCGGGGATGCCGTCCACTTCAAACAAAACGTTGGCAGGGCGAATCACCGCAACCCAGCCCTCGACTCCGCCCTTGCCTGTGCCCATTCGGACTTCCAGCGGCTTTTTCGTGAACGATTTGTCCGGAAAGATGCGGATCCACATCTTGCCGCGTCGTTTCATGTGGCGGGAAATCGCCACACGGCAAGCTTCGATGACTTTGTTGTCCAGCCAGCACCGCTCCAGCGCCATCAATCCATACTCTCCAAATGCGACAGTGTTCCCACGCGTGGCCAAGCCACGGCGTGCACCACGGTGCATTTTTCGATACTTCACTCTTGCGGGCATCATCGCCATAGCGTGTCTTGAGTCTGAAAGTTAATTGCCGTTGTTCGGAGCCGAAGTGGTGGTCACCGTCTTGGTGTCCTTGTCCTTCGCCTCATCTTTGCAAATCCAGCACTTGACGCCAATTTTGCCCTGGAGGGTTCTTGCCTCTGCAAAACCGTAGTCAATGTTTGCTCGCAAGGTGTGAAGCGGCACGCTCCCTTCGAGATACTTCTCAACCCGCGCGATTTCCGATCCGCCGAGTCGGCCAGCACACCGCACACGTATTCCCTGCACGCCCTGCATCTGCATGGTAGTCTGGACGGCCTTCTTCATCGCGCGCCGAAAGGAGACGCGACGCTCAAGCTGAAGGGCAATGTTCTCTGCAACGAGCTGCGCGTCAGACTCCGGGGACTTCACCTCAATGATGTCCACATAGACTTCTTTGCCTGTCATCTTGCTCAAATCTTCCTTGAGCTTGTCAATCTCCGCCCCTTTGCGACCGATGACGACACCCGGTCGCGCAGTGTAGATTGTGACACGGCAGCGGTTCGCAGCGCGCTCGATGCCAATGCGTGGCACTGACGCAGACTCGAGCTTTTTCTTGAGAATCGAGCGAATCTTGAAGTCCTCCGTGAGGAGTGCGGAGAAGCCCTTCTTGTCGGCATACCACTTCGAGCGCCAGTCTTTGTTGACTGCGACGCGAAGGCCGATGGGGTTGGATTTTTGGCCCATACGATTACTGGTCGGAAAGGATGATCTTGATGTGGCTGTTCCGCTTGATAATGGGGCCTGCCGAGCCGCGGGCCTTCGGTGTCATGCGTTTCAAGCGCCCGGCAGTCAGCGCCAGCGCTTCCCGCACAATCAGGTTCTCGGCTTTTAGACCATTGTTGTTCTCGGCGTTCGCTATGGCAGAATCCAATGTCTTGGCCACGGCCCGCGCGGACTTGCGAGGGATGACCGCCAAGACGTGCTTCGCCTGAAGTGCCGAGAGCCCCTGAATCTGTCGGACGACTTCACGCACCTTCTGGGGCGACATGCGGAAGTTTTTGAGAAAAGCTTGAACGTGCATACTACTTGGCTTCCGCCTTGGCGGTGTGAGCGCCGTGCTTCTTGAAAATGCGTGTGAGCGAGAATTCACCGAGCTTGTGACCGACCATGTTCTCAGTCACAAACACTGGAAGAAATTGCTTTCCGTTGTGCACATTGAAGGTCAACCCAATGAACTCAGGGGTAATAGTCGAACGACGCGACCATGTCTTGATCGGGGTCTTCAAGTTCACGGCCTTGGCCTTCACGATCTTATCCTGAAGACTCGCCTCCACATAGGCACCCTTTTTGATTGAACGTCCCATAGTCTCTTACTGTTGCTTCATTGGCCGTCCGTCGCGACGGACGACAATGAAGCGGTTTGAATCCTTGGTCTTTGCGCGCGTTCGTTTCCCCTTCGCAACTAAACCCCACGGAGAGGTAAGCTGCTGCCAGCCGCCGCCAGATTTGGACTTGCCTTGGCCACCACCGTTGGGGTGGTCCACCGGGTTGCGCGCCACACCACGGCTGATCGGCCGAATTCCGCGATGCCGGCTGCGACCTGCTTTTCCGAGCACGACCTTTTCGTGCTCAGTGTTGCCCACTTGGCCGATTGTGGCATAGCAATCCTGATGAATCCTGCGAATCTCCCCCGAAGGCAATCGAATCTGAGCGTAACCCTCGTCCACAGACATCAACGTGGCAGCGGAGCCAGCTGAGCGGACCATCTGAGCACCTCGCCCTGGCATAATTTCGATTGCGTGAATCGGAAGACCAACCGGCACCGATTTAAGCTGGACGGAGTTTCCGATGTCGGGGGAGGCACTCGGACCCGAAAGGATTTTTGCGCCAACTTTAAGACCCAGAGGCGCGACGATGTAGCGTTTCTCACCATCCCGATAGGTGAGCAGGGCCAGACGCGCGGTGCGGATTGGATCATACTCGATCGCTGAAACCTCAGCTTCGATGCCATGCTTGTTGCGCTTAAAATCCACTAGGCGAATCTTCTGCTTGTGACCGCCGCCAATTCCACGCGCAGTGACACGTCCATGAGCGTTGCGGCCACCTGTTTTTTTGCGAATGACGACGAGATTCTTCTCGGGCTTCGATTTCGTGATGTCGCTGTAGTCCGAGATCGTGATATATCTCGTCGACGGAGTCAGCGGGCGGAAAGTCTTGACGGGCATGGCTGAAAATTAGGTGAGGTTGATTTTCTCGCCCTTTTTGAGGGTAATAATGGCCTTCTTCCAATTCGCCTCCCGACCGGCGTGCTTCGTGTTCTGGCGGCGGGCCTTGCCGCGGACATTGCAAGTGTTGACCGCAACAACCTTGACCTTGAAGAGCTCTTGCACTGCTTTGCGAATCTCAATCTTGCTCGCACGGCGGTCAGCCACCACGGTGTATTGGTTGAACCGCTCGGCCTGCATTGCACCCTTCTCACTGATGCGCACCGTCTTGATAATGTCGAATGAATTCATGGCGGTTACTTGTCGGAGAGTCGCAACGCAACTTTCTCCAAGGCTGCCTTGGTGAAGACGAGCTTGTCGCAGAGAAGCGCTTCGTATGTGTTGAGTGTTTCCCCGGAAGTCAGCTCCACGTTCGGGACATTGCGCGAGGCGATTGCGAGATTCTTGTCTTCCCCGGACACCAGCAGGACAGTTCGTCCACTCAGCTTGAGTGAACCCAGGACTCCGAGAAATTCCTTCGTCTTGTGACTCGCAAGTTTGAACTCGTCCACCACGACCACGTCACCAGCTTTGACTCGCTCACTCAGGGCCTTACGGAGTGCGAGCGCACGAACACGCTTGTTTATCTTTTTCCTGAAATCACGAGGCCTCGGACCGAAGACAACACCACCGCCCGGCCATAGCGGAGACTGGTTGGAACCCGCGCGGGCACGGCCGGTGCCCTTCTGCCGCCAGGGCTTCTTGTTGCTGCCTGAAACTTCGCCCACAGTTTTCGTGCAAGCCGTCCCGCTGCGCTGCGCAGCATTGTATGCGACGACGGCGTCGTGGACTGCCTGCGTCCCGCGGCCATTCTCGATCAGCTCGAAACCGACCTCGACCTCGCCTTGGCTGGCACCCTTGTTGTCTAAAATGGGAACTTTCATGTCTCAGTCCTACTTCTTCTTTGCAGCGGCGTCCTTCTTCCCCTTGGCGAGGGCCTCGGCCAACGCCTTGGCAGTCTTCGCTGCCTCCTCGCGGTCCTTGCGGGCTTGTGCGATAGGATATTTCTTCGCCTCACGGATAATCACATAGTCCCCTTCCGAACCGGGGATGGAGCCTTTGATGAGCAGCAAGTTATCATCCTTGCGAACCTGAATGACTTCCAAATTCTGCGTGGTGCGCCGCACTTGACCCAAGTGGCCGGGCATCTTCATGCCACGCATGACCGTGCCTGGAAACAGGCGCTGACCAATCGCACCCGACCTGCGCTTCCACCCCTTGCATCCGTGTGTGGCATCACCGCCAGCGAAGCCCCAACGGGCCACAACACCCTCAAACCCGCGCCCTTTCGTTGTGCCGATGGCATCTACAAAATCTCCGACTGCAAAAATGTCGGGGCCGACAACATCGCCTGGTTTAACCGTCAGGGAAAAGTCACGAAATTCCCTGATGCGCTTCACCGGAGCACCTTTGTGCTTGGTGACGTGCCCGAGCACAGCCTTCGTGAGGCGCTGGGCCTTCTGGTCATCGAATCCTAGCTGGACCGCGTTGTAACCGTCCTTGCCATCCTTAACCTTGACCTGCAGCACGCGGTTCGGACCCGCAAGCACCACCGTCACGGCGATGGCGTTGCCGCGCGCGTCATACACACGCGTGTGGCCAAGTTTTTTTCCAAGCAAGCCAATCATAGAAAGTTAGATCTTGATGGTGATGTCAACGCCCGCCGGCAAGTTGAGTTTCTTCAACTCGTCCACGGTCTTGGCGGTTGGATCGAGAATATCCAGAAGTCGCTTGTGGGTGCGCTGCTCGAATGTCTCCTGAGATTTTTTATCGGCGTGGGGCGAGCGGAGCACCGTGAGACGCTCGACGCGTGTGGGAAGTGGGATGGGACCTGCGACACGAGCACCGCTGCGCTTGACCGTCTCCACGATGTCGTGGGCAGACTGGTCTATGACCCGGTGGTCGTAGGCCTTCAGGCGAATGCGAATGCGTTGTCCAGCCATACAAAGAACAAGAGTTAAGACCTATGCGCGCTCAACGGCTGCGCTCCCGCGTGCCCCCGCCGACTCAGCGAGTCGGCCCAGCACGCTCTTCAATTCACGAATTGTTTGACTGCTCGTCACTGTGTTTTCGTTTTACCCTCGCCGTGTTCACCCGACGAAAGGGCGGGCAAAATAGCAGTCCGCGTTTTCAGTGCAACATCTTTTCAAATTTTTTTTCACCGAGAAGCGTGTCCCCAATAGTCCAGCCCACGTTTCCGCTCGTGTCCGCTCAGCTTGAAAGCGATTCCGAAAAAATGCTGCCCTTGCATCCGCAATTTCACGAAAAGCCCCTTTTTATCACGAAAAACCGCATTCAACTGCGGTTTTATGGGCCTGAACCTTCATCGCCGGTTCGGCGTTCCCGAATCACTCACTGATGATGGGGCATGCATATTGACGGAGCAGGCTCGCAGGCGCGCTGCATCAAGCCTGGAGCCGCTAGTGTTGATGTGATGCTTGGAGTTGTTTCAGGTTTTCAACCCAACTGGTGTCGGTGCTTCTGCGAAATGCAGGACCCACCACACTGGCCACAATGCCCGCTTCCGCCCGAACGCGGCTGATTTTTTGCTTTACTCGGCTGAAGGTTCTGAATGGCAACTGCTGGGGCTGCTCTGTTTCCCAAGCGTGCCCTGACGCCATTGGCGCGGGTTCTGCCATCTTCAGTTCGCCGCACGGCTTGGCTGGTAACAATTTCTCGCACCGCGGCGCCTCGTGCTGAAAGCAAGCCGGCGTCGGGTGCATTCGGAATGGAAACCCAAGTCAGCCCAAAACCGCAGTTGGTTCACGCAAAGGACGCGAAGGACGCAACGCCGATGGGCATTTTTTCCAAGCGCAGGCGCCTGCAGTCTTCGCCCAACGGGTGGGAGGTCGCGGTTTCAAATGTCTTTTCCTTTGCGCCCCTTGCGTGTGGTTCAACTGCGGAATCTAGAGTCAATGACAAGCGTGGCTACGGTTAGTCCCGGTCAGTTGATTCGCTTCAAGTCAAGCTCGGCGAATGCGACCGCCTCATCGGAGCGCATCTTGCCGAGCATTTCGCCCAGCCCTTTGCCGCCGACGCCCTGGCCGACCGTTCGCTCAGTGAACGGCGCTAGCGCCGACCTTGGGCCGTGTTCGCCGAGCTGATGCGTCTGGGCCTGCGCCCGCTGGCCCAGGCCCCCACCCACGCCAAGGCCTTCCGGCGGGGCTGGCGGCTGGTCGCTCTGGATGGCACGCGGTTCAGCCTGACCAACACGCCGCAGCTCAAGCCCCAGCGCCGCGGAAGACTTCGACAGCATTGGCGTTGGCCTCTGACGCCCTGACGCCGCGCTGCTTCCCTTCTCCTCAGCCCATCTTGCCTCATCACCTCGTCCAAAAGGAAAAGCCCGCCGACCTTGCGGGCGGCGGGCTGTTGGAAACTGGGGCTCTCTTACGAGCGGGCTGCTGGCTTCTTCGCCGAGGTCTCGAGGATTTGCAGCGCGAGCTGCTGGGGCACTTGCTCGAAGGTATATGGCTCCATGGAGTAGCTGGCACGGCCTTTTGAGAGGGAGCGGATGGCGGTGGCGTAGCCGAACATCTCGGCGAGCGGCACGTGCGCGTTCAGGACGGTCTGGCCGGACTTCGCATCCACACCCTGAATGATGCCGCGGCGGCGGTTGATGTCGCCAAGGAGGTCGCCCTGATACTCATCGGGCGTCGTGACTTCGACCTTCATAATCGGCTCGAGAATGATTGGGCCGGCACTTTTGAACGCATCCTTGAGCGCGAAGATGCCGGCCATCTTGAACGCCATTTCGTTGGAATCCACCTCGTGGAAGGACCCGTCGGTGACTGCGATCTTCACGTCAATGACCTGGTAGCCGGCATACACGCCGGTGCGGCATGCCTCTTCGATGCCGTTGATGACGGCCGGGACGTATTCCTTCGGAATGGTGCCGCCAACGATCTTGTTCTCGATCTCGACGCCTTTGCCCTTTTCGTTTGGCTCGAGCGTGATGCAGGCGTGGCCGTATTGACCGCGACCGCCGGATTGCCGGATAAACTTCCCCTCACCCTCGGCGGCCTTGGTGATTGTCTCACGGTAGGCGATCTGCGGCGCGCCGGAGTTGGCTTCCACTTTGAATTCACGCTTGAGGCGATCAATGATGATTTCCAAGTGAAGCTCGCCCATGCCGGCGATGATGCGCTGGCCGGTTTCCTCGTTCGTGAAGCAGTGAAATGTGGGATCTTCCTCGGCCAGGCGCTGCAGGCCCTCGGACATCTTGTCACGGTCCTGCTTGGTCTTCGGCTCCACCGCCATGCTGATAACCGGCTCGGGGAAAGTCGGCGGCTCCAGCGCCACATCAAACTCCTCGTCGCACAGTGTGTCGCCCGTCGTGATGTTGCGCAGGCCCACGAGCGCGGCGATGTCGCCGGCAAACACCTCGTTGATGTCCTTGCGCTCGCTGCCTTGGATGACCATCAGGCGGCTGACGCGCTCGCGGCGGCGGGTGCGCGGGTTGTAGATGGTGTCGCCCTTCTTGAGCTGGCCCGAATAGACGCGGAAGAACACCAGCTTGCCGGCATAGGGGTCGGTCCACAGCTTGAAGGCGAGTGAGCAGAACTTCTGGTTGTCGTCCGTCGGCACATCCACCTTTGTGTCCACGCCCGGCTCGTGGCCCTGGGCTGGGGGGATGTCCAACGGCGAGGGGAGGTAGTCCACGACAGCATCCACCAGCACCTGCACGCCCTTCTTCTTGAACGCGGAGCCGCACAGCACCGGCACCAGCTCGATTTTGCAGGTGAGCCGCCGGATGGCTGCCTTGAGCACAGCGGCATCGATCGGCTTCTCTTCGAGCACGAGGTTCGCGATCTCGTCATCCTTGTTGGAGACGGCATCAATGAGCTCCGCAAGGGCTGCCTTGGCACGTTGCTGATGTTCGGCGGGGATTTCCGTGACATCGTAGTTCAACCCCTCATTGGCCTCGGTCGGCCCCCAGTTCACGGCCTTCTGGTTGACCACGTCGATCACGCCCTCAAAGCCACCTGTGATGGTCCGGCCCTCGGACTCGGTCGGTCCAGCCCCGAGTGGCAGGAAAATGGGAAAAGCGTAGGCGCGCAGCTTGGTGCGCATGTCGTTCAGCGCGTTTTCAAAATTTGCGCCGATCCGGTCCATCTTGTTCACGAAGGCGATGCGCGGAACTTTGTATTTCGTCGCCTGCCGCCACACGGTTTCCGACTGTGGCTGCACACCCGCCACGCCGCAGAACACTGCGACTGCGCCGTCCAGCACGCGCATGGAACGCTCGACCTCGGCGGTAAAGTCCACATGGCCCGGGGTGTCAATGATGTTGACGCGGTGCGGAATGTCGTTGAATGCCTTGAAAATCTTGTCCTCGCCAGGCTTCGCCGTCTTCTGTGTCCAGAAGCACGTCACGGCGGCAGATGTGATCGTGATGCCGCGCTCGCGCTCCTGCTCCATCCAGTCGGTGACAGTATTGCCGTCGTCCACGTCGCCGATCTTGTGGATGAGGCCGGTGTAAAAAAGGATGCGCTCCGTGGTGGTCGTCTTGCCGGCGTCAATGTGCGCGGCGATGCCGATGTTGCGCGTGCGCTCCAGCGTGTATTGCCGGTTCGGCGAATTGACGGCTTTGTTTTCAACGAGGGTGCTCATGTGAGGGATGTTTGGCGGTATCAACAAAAACGCCCCGGGACGGTGTGCGCCGCGGGGCGTCAAAAAAGATTATCGGCTACCAGCGGAAGTGTGCGAACGCCTTGTTGGCCTGCGCAGTCTTGTGAACTTCGTCCCGCTTGCGGATGGCGTTCCCCTGCCCTTGGTAGGCATCCATGATCTCGGCGGCGAGCGCCTGGCTCATGGGAATGCCCTTGCGGGCGTCAGCGAACCTGACGATCCAACGAACTGCGAGGGATGCCTGGCGGTCGGTCGGAACTTCCAGCGGAATCTGATAGGTTGCACCGCCGACACGGCGAGGCTTGACCTCCAAGCGCGGCTTGGCGTTGTCCACCGCGCGCTGGAGCACGTCCACCGGGCTGGCATCTGGGAACTTTTCGGAGAGCGAGCTGAACGCACCATAGACGATGCGCTGGGCGACGCTCTTCTTGCCGCCTTGCATGACGGTGTTGACGAGGCGGCCGACGAGCACGCTGGTGTAGCGTCCGTCGGGTATGATCTGGCGTTTGTTGGCTTGGCGGCGACGAGACATGGCGGAGCTTTCTAGTTGGAATTACGCGGCGTTCTTGGCGGCCTTTGGGCGCTTGACACCATATTTGGAGCGGCTGACACGGCGCTTCTCCACGCCGGCGGCGTCAAACGTGCCGCGCACGATGTGGTAGCGGACGCCGGGGAGATCTTTCACGCGGCCACCGCGCACGAGCACGATGGAGTGCTCCTGCAGGTTGTGCCCTTCATCTGGGATGTATGCGATGACTTCGTAGCCGTTGGTGAGCCTAATCTTCGCGACCTTGCGGAGCGCAGAGTTCGGCTTCTTGGGCGTGCGGGTCATGACCTGCAGGCAGACCCCTCGGCGGAAGGACGCGCCTTCGAGCGCCGGGGACTTGGACTTGTAACTGATCTTGTTGCGGCCTTTTCGGACTAGCTGATTGATGGTCGGCATGCTGTTGAGCCTTCAGGTTTGCGCCCCATCCCGGTTCTGGGGAAAGGAGCGCGGATTGTTAGCAAACACGGTGATTGTGGCAATCTGTTTCTTGAGCGAACGGGGGCATTTCTGTTTTCAGCCCAAGAGCGATGACGCAGCTGAGGGCTCCGCCAGCGGAATCTCCTCGGCCGGCAGCTCCTCGACCATCGGCTGGAGGCTGACGTTTCGGTGCATCGGAAAGCCAGTGCCCGCAGGGATGATGTGACCCATGATCACGTTCTCCTTGAATCCCCGGAGGTAATCGCTCTTGCCCATGGTAGCGGCCTCAGTGAGGACGCGTGTGGTGTCCTGGAACGAGGCGGCGCTGAGGAATGACTCTGTTTCCAAGCTGGCCTTGGTAATGCCCAGGAGCACCGGTGCGCCCTCGGCTGGCTTGCCACCCATCTTGTCCACGCGCGCGTTCTCTTCGTCGAAGATGATCTTGTCGATCTGCTCGCCCCAAAGGAACACGGTGTCGCCCGGCTCGGTGATGCGGACCTTGCGCAGCATCTGCCGGATGATGATCTCGATGTGTTTGTCGTTAATCGTCACGCCCTGCACGCGATAGACTTCCTGAATCTCGTTGACGAGGTGCTCCTGGAGCTCCTGCGTGCCGCAGACATCGAGCAGGTCGTGCGGGACAACGGGGCCTTCGGTGAGCTGCTGGCCCTTCTTCACGAAATCGCCCTTGAACACAATGACGTGCTTGCCGGTGGCGATGAGGTGCTCTTCCTCCAGACCGGTCTTCGCGTCCTTGACGACGATGCAGCGCTTGCCGCGCACGCTCGCGCCAAAGTCCACGATCCCGTCAATCCTCGCGATCTCGGCGGCGTCCTTCGGACGGCGCGCTTCGAACAGCTCCGCCACACGCGGAAGGCCGCCGGTGATATCCTTCGTCTTCGAGCTCTTGCGCGGCGTCTTGGCCAGCAGCGAGCCGGCGACGATGTGGTCGCCCTCGTTGACGACGATGTGCGCGCCAGCGGGAATCGGATACTGCGCGAGCGGCTCACCGTGCTTGTCCTCAATGATGACCTGCGGGTGGAGGTCTTCCTTGTGCTCGATGATGACCATGGCCTCCTGGCCGGTGGACTCCTCGAGCTCCTGCTTCATCGTCACGCCCTCGATGATGTCGTTGAAGACAATGTTGCCGGCCTTCTCGGAAAGGATCGGCACGTTGTAAGGATCCCACTGCACGAACGTCTCGCCCTTCTTGACCTTGCCGCCGTTTTTCACGGTGATGACGGAGCCGATAACGATGTTGTGCGTCTCAAGTTCACGGCCATCTTCCGCGAGCAAGGTGAGTGAACCATTCTTGTTGAGAACGATGCAGTTGCCGTCTTCCAGCTCGACGATGCGCAGCTCATTGAAGCGGACTTTGGCGTCGATCTTGGACTTGATCTGGGGTTGTTTGAACACCTGCGATGCAGTGCCACCCAAGTGGAACGTGCGCATGGTGAGCTGCGTGCCGGGTTCGCCGATGGACTGCGCGGCGATGATGCCGACGGCCTCGCCCAGCTTGACGGTGAGACCGGTGCCTAGATGGCGGCCGTAGCAGAGCATGCAGCAGCCCACCTTCGCCTCGCAGGTGAGCACGGAGCGGATTTTCACGCGCTCGACATTTGCGGCCTCGATAGACTTGGCCTTGAGCTCATCAATCTCCTCGTTCGCCTTGGCCAGCTTGGTCTTCGGGCTGGTCGGGTCCACGATGTCCTCGGTGGCGTGACGGCCCACGAGGCGCTCGCTCAACTTCACCACCACTTCCTCGCCCTCGCGGATTTCGGAGACCCAGATGCCGTTGGTCGTGCCGCAATCCACCATGCGGATGATCACATCCTGCGCGACGTCCACAAGTTTGCGAGTCATGTAGCCGGAATCGGCGGTCTTGAGCGCTGTGTCAGCAAGACCCTTGCGGGCACCGTGCGTGGACATGAAGTATTCGACGACTGTGAGGCCCTCACGGAAGTTCGAGAGAATGGGCTTCTCGATGATTTCACCGGACGGCTTGGCCATGAGGCCGCGAATGCCGGCGAGCTGGCGGACCTGCGCCTTGTTGCCGCGCGCGCCGGAGTCCACCATCAGATACACGGGGTTGAACTCTTTCTTGCCCTGGTTCTCCTTCAACGTCGTGAGCATGACGTTCGCAATCTGATCGGTGCAATGGGTCCAGATATCAATGACCTTGTTGTAACGCTCGCCGCCGGTGATCGCCCCGGCGCGATGCTGCTTGTCCACCTGGGCAATCTGCTTGTGCGCACCGTCGATCTCCTCCTTCTTGGCGTGAGGGATGATCATGTCGTCAATGCCGATGGACACACCGGCCTTGGTGGCCTCGCGGAAGCCGAGTTCCTTGAGGAGGTCCAGCGCCTCGATGGTCTTGTCGTGGCCAGCGGCCTTGTAGCAATTCCAGATGAAGTCGCCGATCTTGCTCTTGTTGACGACGATGTTCGCGAAGCCCATCGGCTCCGGCCAAATCTCGGAGAAGATCACGCGGCCCACTGTCGTCTCGATGACCTTCTTGTCTGCGGATCCATAGACCGTCTTTTTGCCAAAGTCCGGGTTGGCAAGGATGATTCGGTCGTGGGTCTTCACGTCGCCTTCGCTGTAGGCAAAGATGACCTCATCCTTTGACCCAAAGAGCATGAGCTTTTTCTTCGCCCTCGCCGCGCGCGGCTCGGCCGTGAGGTAGTAACAACCCAAGGTGATGTCCTGCGTCGGCGTCATGATGGGCTTGCCGGACGACGGGCTGAACACGTTCAGCGGGGCCATCATCAACATGCGAGCCTCGATCTGTGCCTCGACGGACAGGGGAACGTGGACGGCCATCTGGTCACCGTCAAAGTCCGCGTTGTAGGCGGTGCAGACGAGCGGATGAATGCGAATGGCTTCGCCCTCGATGAGCGTGGGCTCGAAAGCCTGAATCGAGAGGCGGTGCAGTGTCGGCGCGCGGTTGAGCAGCACTGGATGGCCGCGCGTGACTTCCTCGAGGATGTCCCAGACTTCCGGGGACTGGCGCTCAATCATCTTCTTCGCCGAGCGCACGGTGTGGACGTAGCCACGCTCTTTGAGCTTGCGGATGATGAACGGCTCGAACAGCACGAGTGCCATTTTCTTCGGCAGACCGCACTGGTGGAGTTTCAGCTCTGGGCCGATGACGATGACGGAGCGGCCCGAGTAATCCACCCGCTTGCAGAGCAAGTTCTGGCGGAAGCGGCCCGACTTGCCCTTGAGCATGTCGGAGAGCGACTTGAGCGAGCGGTTGCCCGCGCCGGTGACGGCGCGTCCGTGGCGGCCGTTGTCGAACAACGCGTCCACGGCCTCCTGCAACATGCGCTTCTCGTTGCGGATAATGACCTCGGGGGTCTTGAGCTGAAGCAGGTTCTTCAACCGGTTGTTCCGGTTGATGACGCGCCGGTAAAGGTCGTTCAAGTCCGACGTGGCGAAGCGTCCGCCTTCGAGCGGCACCAGGGGGCGCAGGTCCGGCGGGATCACCGGCAGCACCGTGAGAATCATCCACTCGGGGCGGGTCTTCGACCCGAGAAAGCCCTGATGGAGCTTGATGCGCTTGGCGAGCTTCTTGCGAATCTGCTTGGACTTCGTCTCCGTCATCGCGATCTCCAACTCGCCGATGATCTTCTGCAAGTCGAGCCGGGCCAAACCGTCCCGGACACCTTCCGCACCGATCTTCGCGACGAAAGCATCCGCGCCGTAGGTTTCCTTGGCCTCGCGATACTCATGCTCGCTGAGGAGCTGGTTCTGCTTGAGAGGCGTGTTTCCGGGATCGATGACGAGGTAGTCTTCGTAGTAGATGACGCGCTCCAAGTTGCGCGCGGTCATGTCGAGCATGAGGCCGAGGCGCGAGGGCATGCACTTGAAGAACCAGATGTGCGAGACGGGCACGGACAGCTCGATGTGGCCCATGCGCTCGCGGCGCACGCGGGCGAGCGTCACCTCGACGCCGCAGCGGTCGCAGACGACGCCGCGGTGCTGTATGCGCTTATACTATCCGCACGAGCACTCCCAGTCCTTCACCGGACCGAAGATGCGCTCGCAGAACAAGCCGCCTTTTTCGGGCTTGAACGTGCGGTAGTTGATGGTCTCGGGATTCTTGACCTCACCCTTGGACCATGCGCGCATGATCTCGGGGCTGGCGACGGTGATGCTGACGTAATCAACCAGGTTGACCTTGTCCAGGCCGAGCAGTTCGCGGGCGGTGTCTTTGGCGCTAATCATAATGTTTAGTGCGTGGGTTGTTACGTTGAATCAGAGCGCGGCGAGCATCGCCTGCGGGTTGGGAGAATGTGCAGCCTGGTCCACAGGGTTGCTGTAGCCGACCTTTACGTCGAGACCGAGGGACTGCATTTCCTTCACGAGCACGTTGAACGACTCAGGGACACCGGCTTCGAGGGCGTTGTCGCCCTTGACGATGGCCTCGTAGATGCGGGTGCGGCCCTGCACGTCGTCGGATTTCACGGTCAGGAGCTCCTGCAACGTGTAGGCCGCGCCGTAGGCTTCCATCGCCCACACTTCCATTTCGCCGAAGCGCTGGCCGCCATACTGCGCCTTGCCGCCCAGCGGCTGCTGGGTGACGAGCGAGTAAGGGCCGACCGCGCGGGCGTGAATCTTGTCCGCAACCAGGTGGCCGAGCTTCATCATGTAGATGTAGCCCACGACAATCTCCTGGTCGAAGGCCTCGCCAGTGTGGCCATCGAACAGGTTGGCTTTGCCGTGCTCGCCGACGAGCACCTGGCCGACTTCCTTCTTGTGCAAATCGCCGGCGTCCTTGAGGTAGCCGCGGATTTCCTTTTCCTTGATGCCGTCAAAGACGGGCGTGGCAAACTTGAGGCCGAGGAACTTCGCGGCCCAGCCCAAGTGGGTCTCGAGGAGCTGGCCGACGTTCATGCGTGAGGGCACGCCCAGCGGGTTCAGCACGATGTCCACCGGTGTGCCGTCAGCGAGGAACGGGAGGTCTTCCTCGGGCACGATCTTGGCGACGACGCCCTTGTTGCCGTGGCGGCCTGCCATCTTGTCACCGACCGAAAGCTTGCGCTTCGAGGCGATGTAAACCTTCACCTGCTTGATGACGCCGGGGTCAACGTCCTCGCCGGATTCGGCGCGGCCGACTTCCTCGTCGTGCTGCATCTGCAGCTCGTCGAACTTCTTCTTAAACGTGCCGATGATCTCGTTGATCTTGTTTCGGATTGGCGAGGGATCGATTTCAATCTTGTCGTAAACCTGCGCCAGCTTGCGGAGCAGGGTCTTGGTGATCTTGCGGTTCGCCGGGATGATGATCTCGCCTGTCTCGGCGTTGGTCACATCGAGCGGGATTTTCTCGCCGAGCAGGATGTTGGAGAGCGCCTCCGTGAGCTGGTCGCGGAGCGTCTCGATCTTGCCCTTGTATTCCTCGTCCACGACTTTCTGGGCGCGCTTGGCGTCCTTGTCCTCGGGCTTCACCGGAGAATTCATGTCGGCCGGCTTCTTTGCCGAGACCTTCACGTCCATGATGATGCCGTAGGTGCCGGAGGGAACCTTGAGCGAGGTGTCCTTCACGTCGGCTGCCTTCTCGCCAAAGATCGCGCGGAGCAGGCGCTCTTCCGGCGCGAGTTCCGTCTCGGACTTCGGGGTGATCTTGCCGACGAGGATGTCGCCGGGCTTGACCTCCGCGCCGACGCGGATGACGCCGTCGGGTCCGAGGTTCTTGAGCGCCTCTTCGCCGAGGTTGGGGATGTCGCGGGTGATTTCCTCAGGCCCGAGCTTCGTGTCGCGCGCGCCCACCTCGAACTCGTCAATGTGGATGGACGTGAACACGTCATCCTTCACGATCCGCTCGCTGATGAGGATGGCGTCCTCGAAGTTGTAGCCGTTCCACGGCATGAACGCGACGAGCACGTTGCGGCCCAAGGCGAGTTCGCCGCCCTGGGTGCAGGGGCCGTCGGCGATGATCTGGCCCTTCTTGATCGAGTCGCCCTTGGCGACGATGGGCTGCTGGTTCACACACGTCGCCGCGTTGGACCGCATGAATTTGCGGAGGCGGTAAATCCAGATGCCGTCCTCGGGGGCGTGTTTGAGCTTCTTCTTTGAGTCGGGGATTTTCCCGTCCTTTGTGATGATGATCTGGTCCCCGGCGACGCTGGCCACCTTGCCCGCCTCCTCGGCGATCAGCACGGCGATCGAGTCACGCGCGACGCGCTCCTCCAGACCAGTGGCGACAAACGGAGCCTCCGTGATCAACAACGGCACGGCCTGGCGCTGCATGTTCGATCCCATGAGCGCGCGGTTAGCGTCGTCGTGCTCGAGGAAGGGAATCAAACCGGCGGCCACGGACACGAGCTGCTTGGGCGACACGTCCATGTAATCCACTTCGCCTGGCTCCATGTCCACGAAGTCGCCCTTGCGGCGGCAGGTGACGGTGGGGTTCAGGAAGTGGCCCTTGTCATCGAACGGCGCGTTGGCCTGCGCGATGGTGAATCCTTCCTCGCGGTCGCCCGTGAGATAGTCGAGTTCACCGGTGATGCGGCCCTTCACGACCTTGCGGTAAGGAGTCTCGATGAAGCCGAAGTCGTTCACGCGGGCAAACGTCGCGAGCGAGGCGATGAGGCCGATGTTCGGGCCTTCCGGCGTCTCGATTGGGCAGATGCGCCCGTAGTGCGACGGATGCACGTCGCGGACTTCAAAGCCCGCGCGGTCGCGAGACAGTCCCCCGGGTCCGAGAGCCGACAGGCGGCGCTTGTGAGTCAACTCGGCGAGCGGGTTGATCTGGTCCATGAACTGCGAGAGCTGCGAGCGTCCGAAGAAGTCGCGCACGACAGCGGAGAGCGCCTTCGGGTTGATGAGCTTCGCGGGCGTCATCGTGTCCACTTCCTGATCGAAGAGCGTCATGCGCTCCTTGACGAGGCGCTCGGTGCGGGCCAGGCCAACGCGGCACTGGTTGGCGAGAAGCTCGCCCACGGTGCGCACGCGCCGGCTGCCGAGGTGGTCAATGTCATCCACGCTCCCCTGCCCTTTCTTGAGCTTGAGAAGATATTTCGTGGCGTGAACCAAGTCCGCCTTGGTGAGTATGCGAGAGGTTGCGGTCTCTCCGAAGTTGAGCTTCTGGTTGATCTTGTAGCGGCCCACGCGGCCGAGGTCGTAGCGCTTCGAGTCAAAGAAGAGGCGCTTGATGAGCGCGCGCGCGTTGGCGGCGGTGGGCGGATCGCCGGGGCGGAGGCGGCGGTATATGTCCTTGAGCGCCTCCTCCTCGTTCTTGGTGGGGTCCTTCTTGAGGCATTTGATGATGATGCCGTCGTCCACCGAGGTGTCCACGACCTTGATCTTCGTCACGCCCAGCTCGGCGATCTGCTTCACCACAGCCTTGGACAGGGGCTCGAAGGCGCGGGCGACGACGATGTTCTTGTCGGCGTCAATGGCGTCCTCGACGAGCACCTTGTTGGCGATGTCTTCGAGGCCCTCGGCCTTCTTCACGGTCAGCTCCTCGATGTCGTAGAAGAGCTTGATGATCTCCTCGTCGGTGCCACGGATGACGTCCTTCTTTGGCTTCTCGTCGCCGTCGAGGAACGCGAGAGCGCGGAAGAGCGTGGTCGTCAGGAATTTCCTGCGGCGCTTCTTGCGGTCGAGATAGACGTAGAGCATGTCGCTCGTGTCGAACATCGCCTCATACCACGAGCCCCGGTCAGGGATGATCCGGAAGCTGTGGAGCTTCTTGCCGTTGGGGTGAGTGGTCTCCTCGAAGGCCAGGCCCGGGGAGCGATGGAGCTGGCTGACGATGACGCGCTCGGCTCCGTTAATGACGAACGTGCCCTGCGGAGTCATGAGCGGCAGCTCACCCATGAACACCTTCTCCTCTTTCGCGCCGCGTGCCTCGTCCCGCAGGCGGAAGGTGACGTGGAGCGGCGCGCCGAAGGTCAGGCCCTCGCGGATGCTGTCGAGCAATGAAAGCTTGGGGTCACCGATCTCGAAGCCGGTGTTGTCGAGGACTGTCTTGCCATCGTAGCTCTCGATGGGGAAGACCTCGTTGAACACAGCTTGCAGCCCGAGGTTCTTGCGCTTGGATGGCGCCACCTGCGATTGCAGGAACTCCACGTAGGAGTTGACCTGGATTTCGATCATGTTCGGCGGAACGAGCGGTTCCTTGATCTTGCCGAAGTTGATGCGTTCTGCGTGGCGCGTTGGCATTTGGTTCTTTCGAGCTGGTCCGGCACCGGCCGGACATTTTCATTACGGGACGGAAAGAGGCAGGCCTCCGGGTCACCCCCGGAAGTCCGCCAACAAATTCAAAATCTACTTCTGCAACAAATCGGGCTGCTGCGCCATTCACCCCTCCCTCGGGAGGAAGAGCGGGCGGCGGCACAGGGGCCGCCGCCCGCCTGAATGGCAATGGGTTACTTGAGTTCGACCTTCGCGCCGGCCTCCTCGAGCTTCTTCTTGGCGGCCTCGGCCTCAGCCTTGGGGACGCCTTCGAGCACGGCTTTGGGAGCGCCCTCGACGAGCGCCTTGGCTTCAGCCAAGCCCAGACCGGCCTTGACCTCGCGGACGGCCTTGATGGTGCCAATCTTGTTGGCTCCGGCTTCCTTGAGAATCACGTCGAAGGTGTCCTTGACTTCAGCAGGAGCAGCGGCGGCGGCACCAGCACCAGCAGCGGCGACAGCCACGGGGGCGGCAGCGGTCACGCCCCACTTGCCTTCCAACTGCTTCACGAGGTCGGCGGCTTCCAAAACGGTCAGCGCGCTCAAATCTTCTACCAACTTTGCGATGTCAGCCATGTTACCTTTCTATAGTCTCGTCGCCACCGGAGCCCCGGAGATTTGAGCCAGCAGCCGCTGGCCGACGATTCACTCTGTTTGTTTCGTTGTTTGTCTGCCCCGTCCGCGACAGCGGACGGGAGATTGTTCAAGCCGGCTTGTCGGCCTTGGCCTTGATGACGCGCGCGAGCTGCGAGCCGGGCGTGTTGATGATGGCAGCGAGCTTTTGCGCCGGGGCCTTGAGAGCGCCCAGCAGCTTGCCGCGCAGGACTTCCAGCGACGGGAGGTCGGCCAAGGCGAGGAGTTCGGCGCTTTCCAAGCGCTTGTTCCCGAGATGCCCGAACTTGAGCTTGGGCTTCTCGAACTCGGCGGCGAATTTCTTGAGCGTCTTCGCCGCAGCGGAGACATCCTTTTGACCGGTGATGACGGCGAGCTGGCCGGTGAGCGTGCCGGAGAGGTCGGCAAGGCCGGCTTCTTGGACAGCGATGCGGAAAATGCTGTTCTTCACGACGTGCGCCTCGGCCCCGCCCTTGCGGAGACGGGTGCGCAGCTCGTTGAAGTGAGTCACCGTCAGGCCCGTGTAGTCCACGACGATGAAAAACGGCGAGGCATTGAGCCGGGCGACGTATTCGCTGGTGATAAATTTCTTTTCGGCACGCATTGGAATCTGGTGAGTTGAGTTTAGACGGAGGCGACGAACTCGCGGGTGTCCACACGAACGCCCGGACTCATGGTGGCCGAGATGGTGCAGCTCCGAAGGAACACGCCCTTCACACTGGCAGGGCGCGCCTTGACGATTGCTTCGATGACGGTGCGGGCGTTCTCCTCGATTGCCTCGGGCTTGAATGCTGTCTTGCCGACTGGGACATGGATGTTTCCGGCCTTGTCCACCTTGAACTCGACCCGGCCAGCCTTCACTTCCTTGACGGCCTTGGCAGTGTCCTCGGTCACGGTGCCAGTCTTCGGGTTGGGCATGAGGCCGCGCGGGCCAAGCACCTTGCCGAGCTTGCGGACCTCCACCATCGCCTCGGGCGTGGCGACGGCCACGTCGAAGTCCACCCAGCCATCAACGCACTTCTTGATCATGTCATCAAAGCCGACGAACTCCGCACCAGCGGCGAGTGCAGCGTCAGCGGTCGCGCCGGGCTTGGCGAAGACAAGCACCCGCACGTTTTTGCCGGAACCGTGCGGCAGCGGGACGGTGCCTCGAACCATCTGATCACTCTGCTTCGGGTCGACGCCAAGGCGGAAAGCCAGGTCTATGGTTTCGCTAAACTTGGCCTTCTCGAATTGGGCGAGTATCCGGACAGCCTCCTTCAGCGGAAGCAGTTTCTGACCTTCGACCAGCTTTGCGTTCTTGTTATGGCGTTTGCTTGGCATTTGTTTGGGTGCGGTGCAATCGGACGCAAAGCGCCCTCCCGCGTTTGGGTTCAACCGACAACTTCAATTCCCATGCTCCGGGCTGTGCCGGAGATGAGGCGCACGGCGGCGTCCTCGCTGTTCACGTTGAGGTCCTTCTGCTTCATCTTGATGATGTCGAGAATCTGCTTGCGCGTGACCTTGCCAACTTTGTCCTTGTTCGGTGTCTTGGAGCCGGACGCGACGCCAGCGGCCTTCTTGAGAAGGATGGATGCCGGCGGCGATTTGTAGACGCAGGTGAAAGATTTGTCCTGATAGACAGTGATGATGACAGGGATGATCAGGCCGGCGGAATCCTTGGTGGCGGCGTTGAACTCCTTGCAAAACGCCATGATGTTCACGCCATGCTGGCCCAGCGCGGGACCGACGGGCGGGGCGGGGTTTGCCTGGCCGGCGGCGATGGCGAGCTTGATGGAACCTGTTACTTTCTTAGCCATAAGAGGATGAAAATGCTGTCGTTGCTGTCGTTGGAAATGTGGCGGGTCACGCCTTTTCGACCTGCCAGTATTCGAGTTCGACGGGGGTGTTGCGTCCGAAAATGTTCACCGTCACCTTGAGCTTGCCGCGCGCCGGGTCAATCTCCTCGATCGCGCCGCTGAAGTTCAGGAACGGGCCATCGTTGATCTTGATGGTCTCTCCCACCTCGAAGTTGACCTTCGGCTTCTCTGTGTCCTCGGACTGCGAAATCTGCTCCTTGATCACAGCCATCTCGTGGGGCATGACCGCCACGGGGCGCTCGCCGCCGACGAAGCCGATGATTCCAGTCGTCTCGCGGATGAAATACCAGGGGCGGTCCAGCAGGCGGCGGTTCTCGTCCAGCAGCACCATGTCAATATAGACATAGCCGGGATGCAGCTTGCGGTTCGTGACAGTCTTCTTCTGGTTGCGCACCTCGACGACCTTTTCCATCGGAACGAGGACTTCCTTGATGAATTCCTGCATCTCCTCGGTCTTGATGCGCTTCTCGATGTTGTCGCGGACCTTCAGCTCCTGACCGGACAACGTATGAATGGCGAACCACTGGCTTTGCATGGCGTGCGTTTCGTTAAAAGTTGTTCAGCAGAACTACCAGCCGGCTGATGATGAAATCCACGCCAACCGTGAACAGAGCCACCAGCGCAGTGCTGACGAGGACCACTACGGTCGAGCCTTTTAGTTCCACCCGCGTCGGCCAGGTGCACTTGCGCAGCTCGACCTTCGTCTCGTCCACATAGCCGCCGAGCCGGAGCAAGTGCCCCTTCTGCCATGCCCAGAAGAACACGACGACGGCCACGCCCAGCAGAATGTATTGCAACACGCTCACGACTATAGTTTCAACTGCATCACCCGGCTTGGCGGAGGGGGAGGGATTCGAACCCCCGTCGGGCGTTAACCCGAAGCGGTTTTCAAGACCGCCGCGATAGACCACTCTGCCACCCCTCCAGCTCCGGCTGGCAGGGCGTGAGGGACTCGAACCCCCAACCAACGGTTTTGGAGACCGCTACTCTACCAATTGAGCTAACGCCCTAGTGCCATTCGGATGAAGTTTCTGTTAATAGAGACGCAGGGAAGACGGGGCTTAAGTCCCGCCCTTCCGATTGTTTGAGCCAAGGTCAGACTGCGGCAACGATTTCACTCACGCGGCCCGCGCCTATCGTGCGGCCACCCTCGCGAATGGCGAAGCGCTGGCCCTTTTCCATGGCGACACCGACAATAAGCTCGATGTCCACGGAGACGTTGTCGCCGGGCATCACCATTTCCACGCCCTCGGGGAGCGTCACGTTGCCGGTGACATCCGATGTGCGGAAGTAGAACTGAGGACGATACTTGTTGAAGAACGGAGTGTGGCGGCCACCCTCGTCCTTGGTGAGGACATAGACCTCGGCCTTGAACTTGGTCTGGGCCTTGATGCTGCCGGGCTTGGCCAACACCATGCCTCGCTCGACCTCTTCCTTCTTCGTGCCGCGGAGGAGCACGCCGACGTTTTCGCCTGAACGGGCCTCATCGAGCAGCTTGCGTAACATTTCGAGGTCGGTCGCAGTCGTCTTGCGCGTCTCCTTGATGCCGACAATCTCGACTTCGTCCATCTTCTTGATGATGCCGCGCTCCACACGACCGGTCACGACGGTGCCGCGGCCCTCGATGTTGAACACGTCCTCGATGCACATGAGGAAAGGCTTGTCGATCTCGCGCACAGGCTCGGGGATGAACGTGTCAATCGCCGTGAGCAGGTCGGCGATGGCCTTCTCGCCTTCCGGCGTGCCCGCCATTGCGGCGGTGGCGCTGCCACGAATGATCGGCGTCTTGTCGCCTGGGAATTGATACTTCGTGAGCAAGTCGCGGATCTCCATTTCGACGAGGTCCAGCAGTTCCGCGTCATCCACAAGGTCCACCTTGTTGAGGAAGACCACGATGGATGGAACGCCAACCTGACGGGCAAGCAGAATATGCTCGCGCGTCTGGGGCATCGGACCATCCGCCGCGGAAACAACCAGAATGGCACCGTCCATCTGTGCAGCGCCGGTGATCATGTTCTTCACGTAGTCGGCGTGGCCGGGGCAATCCACGTGTGCGTCGTGGCGCAAGTCGGACTCGTATTCAACGTGGGATGCGGCGATGGTCACCGTCTTGGAATCGTCACGCACCGTGCCGCCCTTGGTGATGTCGGCGTAGGAAATTGCGGGAGCCATGCCTTTGCGGTTCTGCACCGCTACGATGCAGGCCGTGAGGGTGGATTTACCGTGGTCGACGTGGCCGATGGTGCCGACGTTCACGTGGGGCTTCGTCCGTTTAAACGCTTCTTTTGCCATTGCGATGTTCTAGTTAGTGGTTTGACTCTGCTGCGTTGTCCGACCGTTGCCGACCGGCCAATAAATTCTGGAGCCCATGACCGGGGTTGAACCGGTGACCTCGTCCTTACCAAGGACGTGCTCTGCCAACTGAGCTACATGGGCGAAACTACTTTCACCCGTTGGTCACACATTTCCCCGTCAAGGAAAAAAAAACCCATCGGCCTGTTTGCCCTGCTGTCGCAACCGGGCCGATGTGCTCGTAATTCTTTTGACGGTTCTTGTGAACCGGGCGCACAAACTATGCCGCAGCGAAAAAGAGTCAACATTTTTTCTGGACTTTCTTGCCCCACGTTTTCAATTCAGCGGTCAACCCACACATCCAGGCAAAATCCCGCCTGCTGAACACGGGTAGACACACCAATTCGGACACTTGACGGGCCAATGGAGGCTGACGAACTAGGTCCGAACGCCGAAATGAAATGGCACAGAGGTCGCACAGGCGCAAAGCCGAGTTGCCACAACGGCACCAAGCGCACGTAAAGGCAGGAGCGTCGGCGACGAACCGCGCGATGCGGGGCCCTGGCTGCTTGTTGCAACCACCCAGCAACACAAGGCTGGTTCCCCGCTGTTCTGCGTGGAATGGGCTGCGAGTCAACTCCACCGAAAACAGCGGAGAACCAGTTGGCTGCATGAACAAGCAAGGAACCAAAAACCGCAGTCGGTTCACCCAAAGGACGCGAAGGACGCCGCGCCGAAGGGCATTCTTGCCAAATGCAGGCGCGGGCAGCCTTCACCCAACGGGTGAGAGGTCGCCGTTTCAACTCGAACTCAGAAATGGAATCGCCGCAAAAAACGCAAAGAGACGCAAAGGGAAGAGATTGCGGCCCAGACTGCGCGGAGTGAAAGAGTTCCGGGGAATTCGATGAAAGCCCCTGTCTTCTTTGCGTCTTCTTGCGCCCCTTGCGTGAGGTTCAACTGCGGAATCCAGGATGAAAATAGGGACCTCCACCGCGGTGCCGGAGACTGTTTCACTCGCAGAAGACCTTGGGCCACAACCTCCGCTCTTTGCCCCATATTGGGCCAAAGACACAATGGAAACGAAGTGGGTTGCGCGAAGATCGCGAAGGCGGCGAAGTGGACAGCAAGAATGGGACGTTGCATGCGACCCGCCATCGAGTGGCTTTTGCCCGGACACCGTTTTCCTGCGTTGCCTCGCCTACTTCACGAGCTTCGCGCGACCTCGCACTTTTTGAACTGCGCGACTGCGGTTGAGTTCCTTTCCGTCACTCCATTCCGGACTTTTGGAAACATGCACTTCTTCGTGCTCGCGACCACCTGTGCTGCATCTGTGGCAAAAAAGCGCGCCAGCCTGAAGCGGGGAGCATCCACTTGCAATCCAGGTGCCGGGGCCGCAGCGATCTGCGGCACTCTCCAAATCACTTCGCCGAAATCACTTCCGTCGAGGCTCCGGGCATCTGCATCGCAGCGTGCTTGCGGTGGAAGGCTTGGGCAATGTCGTCGAGGTAGGAATAGACGACAGGAGTGACGAGCAGCGTGAGCAGGAGACAGAGGGTTTGCCCGCCAATGACGACGACGGCCACTGCGCGGCGCTCTTCCGCACCGGGCCCGGTGCCGAGTGCTAGAGGTATCATGCCGGCGACGAGCGTGAGCGTGGTCATCAGGATCGGGCGGAGGCGGTCGCGATTGCCGTCCAAGATTGCTTGCAGTCGTTCCACCCCGTGGCGGCGGAGCGTGTTCATGTGGTCGATCTGGAGGATGGCGTTTTTCTTCACGACGCCGAAGAGCACGAGCAGGCCGAGCGCGGAGTAGAGGTTGAGCGTGTTGTTCGTCACCCACAGTGAGAAGAGCGCGAAGGGCAGCGAGAGCGGCAGCGAGAGCAGGATGGTGAAGGGGTGGACAAGGCTTTCGTATTGCGACGCAAGGATCATATACATGAAGATCACGGAGAGGAGGAACGCCCAGAGGAACTCCTTGAAGGTGCGCTCCAGCTCGCGGCCGCGACCGGAGACCTTCGTCGAGTAGGTGGCGGGCAGGTTCAGCTCCTTGAACGCTGCTTCGAGCGCCTGCAAGCGGTCTTTCATCGCGTAGCCGGTTGGGACAAGCACGCCGTTTTCCTCGCGCATGGTCAGGATTGAGCCGCGGACGCTCACCTGGCGCTGGCGGTCGAGCCGGTCAATGCGCGACGCGGTCTGGCCCTCGACGATGTCCACGACATTGTCCAAGCGCACGAGGCCGCCCCCCCGGCGAGGGACGTAGAGGCGGGTGATGGCCTCGCGGTCGTTGCGCCTGCCATCGGCGAGACGGAGCTGCACGTCGTAGTCGTCGCCCACGCTCGCGTCGCGGAAGCGGGAAACGCGTTCATCGCCGCCGACCATGATGCGCAGGGCGATTGCGATGTCCTCGACGGATACTCCCAGCGCGGCGGCGCGCTCGCGGTTGACGTGGACGCGATACTCGGGCTTGTCGAGCTTGAGCGTGGTGTCGGCGTCAGCGAGGCCGAGTTCGATGGAGCGGGCGCGGAGGTCCTCGGCGATTTTGGAGAGCGACTCGAGGTCGGGGCCAAGTATGGAGAAATCAATCTCGTAGTTCGGACCGCCGAGGTTAATGGAGCCGGAGGAAGGCCGGGCCGAGACGCGGACGCCGGGGATTTTCCGCAGCCGTGTGCGCACCTCCTGCAGCACGTCGCGCTGGGAGTAGTTGCCGGTGAAGGCGTCCATCGGCGTGCGGGACACGAGCCGCGACCACATGAAGACACGCTCGTTGTGCGGCGCGAGGCGGACGAAGAAGCGCGCGGTGTTCGCCCCGCCAATGCGGCTGGAGCCTATGCCGCACTGAACGAGGCGGAGTTGCGGCATGGCGCGCAGCTCGCGCTCGGCCATCAGGGCGACCTCGGTCATCTGCGTGAGGCTGGTGCCTTCCTTCGCGGTGAGGCCAACTTCAAACTCGCCCTCATCGGTGTTGCCGGGAGTGAACTCCTGCCGCAATGCCTGATAGAGCGGCACAGAGGTGGACATCACCAGAAGGGCCAGAACGAGCACGGGGAGACGGTGTCTCATGCAGAAGCCCAGCACCGTCATGTAGAGCCGTTCCATCCAGCCGTAGAGGCCGCCGCGTGACTTCGGCCCGCCGTGCGTGGTCTGGCTGACTTCGCCGAGATTGAAGAGCCGCGCGCTCATCAGCGGCGTGAGCGTGAAGGACACGAGCAGGCTCACCATCACCGCCACGCCCGCCGTGATGCCGAACTGGTAGAGGAACCGTCCCGCGATGCTGGACATGAAGGACACCGGCACGAAGATGACCACCAGGCTCAGCGTGGTGGCGAGCACGGCGGTGCCAATCTCCTTCGTCGCTTCCCGCGCGGCGTCGAAGGGATGCATCTTTTTCTCCTCGATGAAGCGGAAGATGTTTTCCACCACGACGATGGCGTCATCAATGACGATGCCGACCATCAGCACGAGCGCGAGCATGGTGACGCTGTTCAAGGTGAAGTGCAGCGCCCACATCACGCCGAAAGTGGAGATGACCGAGCAGGGAATTGCCACCGCCGCGATGAACGTCGCGCGCCAGCTTCTCATGAAGGCGAAGACGACGAGGCTCGCGAGAACGCTTCCAAGGACGAGGTGGAGGTTGATTTCGTGGAGCGCCTCGTAGATGTAGCGCGACTGGTCCTCGATGACCTCGAACTGGATGTCCGCCGGGAGCTGCGCCTGGATGCCGGGGAGTTTCTTCTTCACCGCCTCGATGACTTCGACGGTGTTGGCGTCGGCCTGCCGCTTGACTACGAGGGTCACGGACGGGCGGCCGTTCAGGCGTGAGACGGTGCGCTGTTCCTTCGTGCCATCCTCGGCCCAGCCGACGTCGCGGATGCGCACGGGCGAGTTGCTGACCGTGGTGATGACGAGATCATTGAACTCCTGCGCGCTGGTGAGCCGGCCCACGGTGCGCAGCGTGTGCTCGCGCACGCTGGAGATGACATTGCCACCGGGGACGTTCGCGTTCTGCCGCGCGATTGCGTCTCGGACCTGCGTGATGGGAATCTGGTAGGCCGCGAGGCGGTCGGGGTCCACCCAGATGCTGATGGCGCGCTGAAGACCGCCGTTGATTTCCACCTCGCCGACACCGAGGGCGCGTTCGAGCTGCACCTTGACGATCTTGTCGGCCAGCTCGGTGAGTTCGCGCTGCGAGCGGTCGCCGGAGAGAGAGACGGAGATAACGCCGTTGCGCTCGGTGTCAAACTTCGTGACCTGCGGCGGGTCAGCGTCGCGCGGCAGCTCGTTGCCCATGATGGAAACGCGGTTGCGGACGTCCTCGAGGGCCTCGTTGACCTTGCGGCTGAGGTCGAACTGGATGATGACGAAAGAGCTGCCAACGCCGGCGATGGAGCGCAGTTCCGTGATGCCCTCGACGGTGTTGACCTGTTCCTCGATGGGCTGGGAGATGAGCGACTCGACCTCCACGGGCGACGCGCCGGGGAGCCGCGTGCCCACGTAAATCTGCGGGATGTCCACCGGCGGCGAACGGTCCACGCCGAGCTTGAGGTAGCCCGCCGCGCCGACGACCACCAGCGCCAGCACGATCATCGTGCCGAACACCGGGCGGCGGATGGAGATTTCAGCGAGCTTTTGCACGGGAGCGGTCAGCGGTCAGCGGTCAGCGAAGAGCAGTCAGCGGGCGGCGGTGAGTTGGTCGGCGCGGAGTTTTCGGATGAAGGCGGTGAGCATCTTTTTTACTTCGACGGTCTCGGCATTGAGGGCGCTGTGGGTCGTTGGGGACAAGTAGCCGAGGTCGGCGGCGAGTTGGAGATGGTATTCCAGCTCGGTTGCGGACCCCATGGCGATTTGCAGGAAGCGCTTCAGCTCGGCATCGCCATCGCGACCACAACCCTCGGCGATGTTGGTTGGAACGGATGAGCTTGCGCGGCGGGCCTGGCTGGTAAGTCCGAACAGTTCCTCCTTCGGAAATGAGCGTGTCGTCGCATAGACCCGAAGCGTCAACTGGTGGCTCCGCTGCCAAATCGTTAGCTCGCGAAAGTTCTTCATGGCCCGGCTGGTTTCCCCGGCTTCCCGCCCTTCGCTGACGGCTGATTGCTGTCCGCTGCCGCCCCTCCTCCCTTTGCTGACCGCTGACCGCTGACCGCTGACCGCTCTGTGGTGACCGGCTGGCCGTTCTGCAAGCTGCCGGGACTCAACACCACGACGTCCCCCGCCTTTACCCCACTCAGCACCTCGATGAAGTCGCCCGCGCGCCGGCCGACGGCGATGTTCTTCTCAGCCGCCCTGCCGTCCTTCACGAGGAAAATCTTCTCCATGCCGGCGAAGGTGATGAGCGCGTCCTTGTGGACCGTCGTGGCTGGCTCCTGCTCGGCGAGCACGATGTCCGCGCGGGCAAACGTGCCGGGCCGCAGCAGGCCAGCGGCGTTGGGAATGTCCGCCTCCACGATGAGCATGCGGCTCGCATCCGTGATGGCTGGGCTGAGGCGTGAAATCGTGCCGGTGTATTTGTTCGTGTCGCCCTCGATGGTGAGGCGGACCTTCTGGCCGAGGCGCACGCCGGCCGCGTTGCGCTCGGGCACCTCAACGCGCAGGCGCAGCGGGTCCACCTTCACAAGCGTGACGATGGGCGCGGCGGTGTTGAGAAACTCGCCGGGGCTGGCCTTGCGCTCCTGCACCATGCCGTCGAAGGGCGCGACAATCTTCGTGTCCGCGAGCTGCTGGCGCGCGATCTCCACCTCGACGCGCCGTTGCTGAAGCACGCCCTGCCTCTGGCGGATGTCTTCAAGCGCCTCGAGATGGCGGTTGAAGGCTATCTCGTAGTTCGCCTCCACGATTTCCAAATCCGCCTGCGAGCTGATGCCGCGCTTGGCCAGCTCGCGGGTGCGGTCGCGCTGCTTTTGGGATTCGAGCAACGACGCGTTCGCCTGCCGCACCGTGCTGGTTTCCTCCGCCTTCACCGTGTCATCGGCGCCGACCAACAGCAGACCGAGCCGTGCGCGGGCCTGCGCGAGCAGCGCCTCGGCTGAGCGCAGCTTCAACTCATAGTCCACCGACTCAATCTGCGCGACCAGCTCGCCCTTCTTCACGCGCGTGCCGATGTCCACGCTCAGGCTCTGGAGCCGCCCCGAGACCTTCACGCTCAAGGTCGCCTGGTCTATCGCCGCCAGCGCGCCGATGACGGACACGGCGCGCTCCATCGGACGCGACTCCGCCGGGGCCGACTGCACGGCGCGCGAAGGCATTGCAGGGGCGTTCTTGCCGTCCTTCTTGCCGCCCTTCGGCGCGTCGGGCGGATTGCAGCCGGCGAGCAGCGCGGCGGCGAAGAGCGAGATGAACAATTGCTTGGTCACGAGATTTTGGGACGATAACGCGGTGTCAAAGTGAGGGGCAACGGATTTTGCCCTCATGCCTTTGTGGCGCAGGTTGGACACGTCCCCAGCACTTGCTTCAACTCCGGGCGCGAGCCGAGGAACTCATGCAGCCGCCGCGTGCTGGCCGCGTCGCTCTGAATCGTGTCACACGTGCCGCAGAATGGCAGCGCCGCCGCGAGCGCCCGCAGCTCATGCTGCATCGCCAGCACGCGCTGCGCGACGCGGACCCGGCAGCGCAGCATCTCCGGCTCGAAGGGCTTCACGATGAAGTCATCAGCGCCTGCGGCCATGCCAGTGATGAAGTTCTTCAGGCCGTCGAGCGCCGTCACCATCATGATATAGGTGTAGCCGGGCCGGCTGGGGGCGGCTGCGCGCACACGGCGGCACAGCTCCAGGCCGTCCATCTCCGGCATCTCCCAGTCCGAGATGAGAAGCGAAATGTCCTCGCGCTGAAACGTGTTCCACGCCTCCAGGCCGTTCTCAGCGACGAACACCTCGAAGTCCAGTTCCTCAAGGATGGAACGGAGCAGGTTGCGCGAAACCCGTGAGTCATCGGCGACAAGTATTTTCATGGGCGATGTGTCCAGGGAAGATGCGGCCTTCAATGGTTGAACACAAATTGAACCGCGTCCAACAGGCTCCAAGCGCAGTCCTCGACCGCCTGTTGCAGGCCGGGCCTTGCGGCGAGATGCTCCACGGCAAGCTGCCGCTGGGCATCGCCCGGCGGGAGGCTGAAGAAGGCCTGGCAACGCTCGCTCTCACACGCCGCCCCGCTCACGGAGCGGCAAGCGAGTTTCAGAAAGCAGTGCTGCGGCTGGCTGTCCCAGAGCTGGCTCGCGCGTCGGCCCTTGGTCTCGACCGTCAGCGCTCGGAAGTCCGCGAGCGGGTCGCAGCCCAAGACGGACAGCTTGAAACCATTCTGCCCCCCGGCCTTCCCGTGACCCTGCGAGGCGTTGCAGCCGTGGCGAGTAAGCAACGGGCTGGTGTCGTTCTCGAAACTGAACGTGCAAGTTACAGCAACACTCGTGGGCGCGCCGCTGGCCGATGCCGCCCCGAGCAGGAGGGCGGTGAGAAGCGTTTTGAGCAAGCGGTTCAAGAGTTTGATGACGGGTTTCAGACGGCAGCCAAAGAGGCTCGCTTCAGCCCCTCTGCGTCGGTCCCGCCTCTGCGGCAAATGCAGCACCACAGAGGCGGGACAGCCGCAGAGAAAGCATCTCAATCTCCAGCCAGCCTTTCCGCCCCGGAGTAGATGTTCATCCCCGCGCCGCGCAGGAAGCCCACGAGCGTCTGCCCGCTCTGCTGCGCGAACTCCACAGCCAAGCTCGACGGCGCGGAGATGGCGGCGACGACCGGCACGCGCGCGGCCAGCGCCTTCTGCAGAATCTCAAACGACGCGCGACCGCTGACGAGCAGGATGTGGTCGGCGGGCGGGAACGGGCCGTTCAGGAAACACCAGCCCAGCACCTTGTCCACGGCGTTGTGCCGGCCCACGTCCTCGCGGAGCACGAGGAGTTCGCCAGTCGCGGTGAAGAGGGCGGCGGCGTGCAAGCCGCCGGTCTGGTCGAAGGTGGCTTGCTGCGCGGCGAGCTTGACGGGGAGCTGGAGCAGGACTTCCGGGGTGAAGCGCTCAGCGCTAGGAGCGCGGACGCCCACGTCCGCAGCAAGTTTGTCTTCGTTCGTCAACTGCTGCGGACGTGGGTGGTCGCGCTCCAAATCCAGAGGCGCAAACTGCCGGTGCACCGACTCGATCGTCGCCTTCCCGCACAGCCCACAGCTCGACGACGCGAAGACGTGCCGCGTGAGCTGCTCAAAGTCCACGACCACCGAAGGCGCGAGGAAAACGTTGAGCGTGTTGCCGAGCTGCGCCGCCTCGCCCTGCTGGCAATGACCAATCTCGACGATGTCCTCGCGACGCGTGACCAATCCTTCCGTCAGCAAGAATCCCGCCGCCAACTCCTCGTCATGCCCCGGCGTCCGCATCGTCACCGCGACGCTCTGACCACGCACGCGAATCTCCAGCGGCTCCTCGCGCGCCAGCGCATCCGTCTCGCGACGAGGAGCTTCGTTCCGCCGCCAGCGGAGAATCTCGGTCTGCACAATTTCCGGCGAGGAGGGCATGAGGGGATTCTTTATAAGGAAGGCAGGAGGGCAGGAAGAAAGAGAGACAAGCAGCGACATGAATCGGAGTTCCCTCCTGCTTTCCTGCCCTCCTTATAAAATCCCCATCCTAGTTTCATTGCCTAAAACCAGTTGTAGTTGAAACTCACGCTCACGCGCTCGGCCGCCACGGGATTCGCCGGGACTTCGTGGCGCAGCCAGCTCTCGAAGAGGATCACGTTGCCCGCCTCCGCTGCGTAGTGCGCGAATGTCTGGTTCTCCCGTCTCGCCCCGGCCTTGCGCGGCGGCGCGGCCATGAAGCGATCCAGACGCGGGTCCTCGAACTTGATCGCGGCGCAACCCTTCGGCGTTTTCACGTAGAATGTGCCGCTGAGCGTCGAGGTCGGGTGCAGGTGCAGGCCGTGCGCGGTCTGGCGCGGCATGATGTTCACCCAGCAATCGGTCATCTCCAGCCGACGGTTCGTGAGATCGAAGTCCAGCTTGCGGGCGAACGCCTTCACATGCCGGTCAATGCGCCGCTGCAACTCGGTGAACGTGGACGAGAACTGGTGGAGCTTGTCCATCGAGCCGTAGCTCGTGAAGCCTCCGGGGTAATTCTTCCTCGACCAACGCTGCCCGTCGCGGTCGAAGTCGCGGAGCTGGTAAGCCTCCTTGAGCAGCTCCGCGTTGAACCGCGCCGCGCCCGTGCGGAGCAGCGGCGCGCAGTAGATGAACGTCGGGAACCAAGCTTTGATACGCACGGGGCGACGCTACCAGAAGTAGGTCAGGCTTCCAGCCAGACATCCATCTGGCACTGCGATGCAGGCTCGCAAGAAGGCTTCAGTCTCACCGAAGCATCGAACTCCGCCTCAAGGCGCTTCTGGCCTCAGTCAGCAACGACACCATCCGCCATCCCACACCGCAGAGAAGTTGGATGTCAGGCTGGAAGCCTGACCTACTGTGGCGCGCAAGCTTGCCTGCCTACCCGTGCCGTCTAGTCTCGCGCGAGTGAAAATCCTCTTCATCGGCGATGTGGTCGGTTCGCCCGGACGCAAGGCCGTGACCGAGCTCGTGCCCGGCCTTCGCGCTCGCCACCGCCTCGATGTCGTCATCGCGAATGGCGAGAACTCCGCCGGCGGCTCCGGCATCACGCCCGAGACGGCGGCGGACCTTTTCGCTGCCGGCGTGGACATCATCACCAGCGGCGACCATCTCTGGGACCAGAAGGAAGTCATCGCGTTGCTCACGGACGAGCCGCGCTTCGTGCGCCCGCTGAACTACCCGCCCGGCTCCCCCGGCCAGGGCAGCACCACGCATCGTTTGCCGGACGGTCGCCTGCTGGCCGTCATCAACCTGCAAGGGCGCACCTTCATGCCGCCGATGGACAACCCGTTCATCCGCGTGCGCCCCGAGGTGGAGCAGCTCCGCCAGCACACGCCCTTCATCTTCGTGGACATGCACGCCGAGGCGACCTCGGAGAAAATCGCCATCGCGCGGATGCTCGATGGCCAGGTCAGCGCGGTGGTGGGCACGCACACGCACGTGCAGACGGCGGACGAGCAAATCTTCCCCGGCGGCACAGCCTTCCTGTGCGACGCGGGCTTCACCGGCCCGCATGAAAGCTGCCTGGGCCGCGACATCCAGCCCATCATCGAGCGCTTCATCACCAGCCAGCCCCGCCGCTTCTCCGTGGCCCGCGACCGCGTGCTGCTGCAAGGCGTGCTCATCGAACTGGATGACAAGACCGGCAAGGCGACGGCAATTCAGCGGGTGTCGGAGCCACTCCCGGCAGCCGGACAGGAGCCATGAACATGGACCACCGTTTCAACGCAAAGGCGCAAGGACGCAAAGACGCGAGGAGAGAAGAGCACTTCCATTCCCTGTCTTCTTTGCGTCTCTGCGCCTTTGCGTCATTGCGTTAAATCGTTTTCCCCTGTGGCCAAACCAACCAAATCGCAGTGGGACTTCGGCGAGCTCTTCCCGACCGAGGCCGTGCGCAAGGTGTTGTCCGTCTCGGAGCTGACCGGGAACATCAAGCGGCTGCTGGAGAAACAGGTCGGGCAGGTCGCCGTCTCCGGCGAAATCACCAACCTCCGCGCGCAGGCGTCGGGGCACGTCTACTTCACGCTCAAGGACGCGGGCGCGCAGCTCACGTGCGTGCTCTTCCGCAACACGTCCGTCCCGCACCGCGCGCTGCTCGCAGACGGCCAGAAGGTGCTGCTCACCGGCGACGTGACGGTCTATGAGGCGCGCGGGCAGTATCAGCTCATCGTCAGCAGCGCGGAGTTGCAGGGCGTGGGCGCGTTGCAGGCGGCCTTCGAGCGGCTCAAGGAGAAGCTCGCGGCGGAAGGCCTCTTCAAGCTCGAGCGCAAGCGCAAGCTCCCGCGCTACCCACAGCGCATCGGCCTCGTCACCTCGCCCACCGGCGCGGCAATCCGCGACGTGCTGCACGTCATCCAGCGTCGCCAGCGGGGCTTGGAAATCATCTTCGTCCCCTGCCGCGTGCAGGGGGAGGGGGCGGCGGCGGAAGTCGCGCGAGCGGTTCGGCTTTTGAGTCTCTTTTCTGCGAGTAGAGCGGGGCAGGTGCGAGGGTGTGAGAGTGTGAGAGTGAGAGAGACGGACGCAACTCTCTCACACGCTCTCACTCTCACACCCTCACACCTCGACTTAATTCTCGTCACCCGTGGTGGCGGCTCACTCGAAGACCTCTGGGCCTTCAACGAGGAAGCCGTCGCCCGGGCCATCTTCGAGTCGGCGGTGCCCGTCGTGTCGGCGGTCGGGCACGAGATTGATTTCACCATCGCGGACTTCGTCGCGGACCTGCGCGCGGCCACGCCCAGCGCGGCGGCGGAGCTGATCACGGAAGGCGCGTTCGCCAGCCGGGAGTTTGTGGCGGAGGCGGCTGCACGGCTGCGACAGCTCGCTCGGCAGCACTTGGAAGCGGCGGAAGAGAGCTTTGCGCAAGTCCGTCACCGGCTAGCGCTCGCGCACCCACGCCGGCGCTTGCAGGAGTGGGCGCAGCGCCTCGACGACGCGGGCGTGGCCTTGGCCCGCGAGACGAAGTCGCGGCTGCGCGACCGGCGGCATCGTTTCGGCCAAGCCGCATTGCACTTGCAGCGCCTCAAGCCCACCGCGCAGCTCGCCGTCCGTCGCGAACAACTCGCTGCGCTCGCCAGCCGCCTGCGCCTGCTCTCGCCCGACAACGTCCTCGCGCGCGGCTACTCGATCACCACGGATGCGGCCACCGGCAAGGTCATAAGCCGCGCCGAGCAGGCGAAGCCGGGGCAGATGCTCCGCACGCGCGTGCAGCATGGGGAAGTCGAGAGCATCGTGAAGGGCGAGCCGAAGAAGCGTGTCCGCGAAACAAGCGAATAGACGCAAACTCCGGCGATACCGTTCTGCCGACGGAGCGGCCCGACTCGACTGAAGGGATGCGACTGAGTCCGGGTGGAACGGACAACTTGGCCGTTCTCGGCGGCAACTTGCCGCCGAGCTTCGGCACAGAGAAGCTACGAGTTGCCTGGAGCCTGCCCGGCGCACCAACCGGCGGCAGGCGGGTCGCCTGCCGCAACGGGCCGGTGGCCCGTTCCACCCGGAACAGGTCGAGGTCCACAGCATACGCGCACCATTCACGTGTTTCGTGGGCACAAATCTTCGTTGCTTTTCTGACTCTCCCGCCGCTCACAATCGGCCATGCGTTCCACCTGCCTTGCATCTGCCTTGCTGGTTTTCCACCTCGTCGCTTCCGCCGCCGCACTGCCCGAGGGCGTGCGGCGCGTGAAGGTGCTCAACTATCCCGACTGCTTTGAACTCTCCAACGCCGACACGAAGGTCACGCTCTGCCATCAAGTCGGCGGGCGCGTGCTGGAGTATTCGTTCAAGGGCAAGAACTCCCTTTACCTCGACCCGCGCGAGGAGAAGTGGGGCACCCCCGGTGGACCGAAAGCGCAGTCGAGCGCCGGTCGCTTCGACATCGGGCCGGAGTATCTCATTCCCAAGCGCGACAAGCTCTGGGCTGGCGAATGGCAGGCGGAGGCCACCGGCCCACGCACGGTGCGGCTCACCAGCCAGCCGGACGAGGCGACCGGCGTGCAGCTCATCCGCAACTTCCGCCTCGCCGCCACTGGCACCCATCTTACCTGTGAGCAGGTCATCAAGAATGTTTCCAAAGAGCCGAAGTTCTGGACGCACTGGAGCCGCACGTTCGCGGTGCATGGCGGCATCGGCGTCATCCCGCAGACGCCGGACACGCGGCGGTTTCCGACCGGCTTTGTGATGTATGACCAAGGCGCGGAGCACTCCATCATCCTCAAGCCCACGGACCCGAACGTGCGGATGCGCGGCAACTTCCTGGAAGTGCTCGGCCCGACGCGCCAGCCCAAGCTGGGCTTCGACTCGAACGCCGGCTGGTTCGCCTACGTGATGCCGCACGACCAGGCGTTCGTGAAGCGCTACCCCTCGCCCAAGGACGGCGTGTATCCCGAGATCGCCGGCCTCACGCTGTGCTTTTGGTATCCGCAGGCCACTCAAATTCCCGCGTGCGAGTTGGAGCCGCACGGCCCGCGCAAGACCATCGCCCCGGGCGCGAGCGTGAGCTTCACGGAGGATTGGTATCTGCTGCCGCACAAGTTCCCGGCGGCAGGGGAGAAGATTGATTTGGACAAGCTCGCGGCGCTGGTGGAGCAAGCGGTGAAGTAGACTCAACCGCCGCCGACATGCCCATCCCCGTCGCCGTCCTCACCCACGCGGGCGGTCCGCACCTTGACGCCTACTTCGCCGCGCTCGCGGCCAGCACGGAGGTCGGCGAAGTCTCCGTTTGGGATGCGAGCGGCAGCACATTCGCCGCTGCACAGAAGGCGCTCGGGCCGAAGTTGAAGGCGACTGGCAAAGACATTTCAACCGTCCTGCGCGACGCGAAGCCGAAGCTGGCGCTCGTCACGATGGAAGCCGTGCTCGCGCCGCCGGCGATTGACGCTGCGCTGGAGCAAGGCTGCCACGTGATGGCCGAGAAGCCCGCGTGCGTGCGCGCTTCCGACTTCGAGCCGCTCGTGCGCAAGGCCGAGGGCAAGCACCTGCACCTGATGCTCGCGTTCGCGAACCGCCTCCGCCCGGAGGCGCGCGAGGCGCAACGGCTCGTGCGTGAGGGTCGGCTCGGGAAACTCTACGGCATGGAGATTCACCTCGTCGCCGACCAGACGCGGCTCAAGAGCGAGGGCTTCCGCAAGAGTTGGATGGGACAGAAGGCGCGCGGGGGCGGCGGGCATTTGACCTGGCTTGGCATTCACTGGCTGGACCTGGCGCTGTTCATCACCAGCGCGGAAATTGAAGCGGTCGCGGGCTTCTCCGGCAACGTCGGCGGGCAGCCGATGGACGTGGAGGACTCGAACGCCGCAGCCTTGCGCTTCACCAACGGCACGTTCGGCACGCTCACCAGCGGCTACTACCTCGACCGCGGTTATCACCAGCACGTCAAAGTCTGGGGCGAACGCGGCTGGCTGGAGTTGAACCACCAGCCCGAGGTCAGCTTGAAATGGTATTCCACCGCGGAGCCGAAGGTCAGCGGAATTCAAACCTACACGCCACCGAACGAGCCGTCCGGTTACACCCCGTGGATTCACGCGTGCGCCCGCGCCGCCGCCGGTCTGCAAGACCCGCCCGTGACGGGGCGCGAGGGGATGCGGGTGCTCGATGCGATCTACGCCTTTTACGAGGCCGCGAAGTCCGGGCAGACCAAGGCAGTGAAGCGGGGGTGAAGCGGCGCTGCGGGAAGGCAAACTTGGTGTGCGGCCGCAAGGCCCACTCCACGAAGCGTCAAAGCTGGACGGAGTCGCGAGGGACGATCTGGACGCTCTCCACGCTCATGCGGCGCGTGGGGCGGCTCTTCTCCCCGCCGCCGGCGGACTTGGTTTCCACGCTGCCGATGGCTTCAAGAACGTCATCGCCGCCGATGAGCTTGCCGAAGGCTGTGTATTGGCGGTCCAGGAATTTCGCGTCGGCGAGGCAGACGAAGAACTGGCAGCCGGCGCTGTCGGGGTCTTGCGAGCGTGCAGCGGAGAGCACGCCGCGGACGTGCGGCCGGTCGTTGAACTCCTGCTTGATCTTGTAGCCAGGACCTCCGGTGCCCCAGCGGCCCTCGTTCGCGGCGTCTTTGGTGAGCGGGTCGCCGCCCTGAATCATGAAGCCTTTCACGACACGATGAAACGCGGTGCCATCATAAAATCCCTGGCGCGCGAGCTTCTTGAAGTTCTCGACGTGGCCGGGGGCAACGTCGGACCAGAACTCGACGACCATCTGGCCGTGGCAGGTGTTGATGAGGGCGACTTCGTTGGGGGTGCTCATTGTGTGAAGGGGGTTGAGGACGGTTACTTGATGGAATCAGCGGCGACAATTTTGATGCTCTCGAGGACGACAGGGCGCTGGGGCTTGCTGCCCTGCGATCCGCCGACGGGCACGGCCTCAAGCTTGTCGAGCACGTCGAGGCCCTTGAGCACCTTGCCGAAGACGGTGTATTTGCCGTCGAGCTGCGCGGTGCTCTCTCGCTTGTAGCAGATGAAGAACTGGCTGCCGGCGGAATCGGGGTCCGAGCTGCGGGCCATCGAGAGCACGCCCTTGTCATGCGGACGAGCGCTGAACTCAGCCTTGATCTTGTAGCCGGGGTCGCCTTGTCCCCAGAACGCTTCTTTGCTGGGGTCTTTGGTGAACGGGTCGCCGAGCTGGATCATGAAGCCGGGTATCAGCCGGTGCGACAGGGTGCCGTCGTAGAACTTGTCCTTCGCGAGCTTCTTGAAGTTCTCGACTGTCTTGGGCGCAACCTCCGGCCAAAACTCAACGACGATGTCGCCGAAGCCCGTGAACTTGAGCACGGCGACTTCCTTCGCGGCGGGCTTGGCGTCCTTCTTGTCCTGAGCAAGCGTGGAAACGACGCCGAGCGTGAGGATGAACGCGGTCAGGTGGAGCAGAATATTCTTGTGCATGGCGGCGGAGGAAATGCCACGCGGCCCGGCGAAAGTCACGCGGGAACTGGCAATGAAACACAGCCTGCTATTTCAGCACGCCGCAGGCCTTCATCGTCGCCTGGAGCGTGGCGCGGTTCTTTGCGCTCATGCGGACAAGGGGGAGACGGTAGCTCTCCTCGACCTGCCCGAGCAATGCCAGCGCGGCCTTGACCGGCGTGGGGTTGGTCTCGATGAAGAGGTCCTTGAAGAGCGGGTAGAACTTCGCGTGCAGCTTGAGCGCGGCGTCGGGGCGGCCGGAGCGGAAGTAGTCCACCATGTGGCTCACCTCGCGCGGGATGATGTTGCTGGCAACGCTGATGACGCCCTCCGCCCCGACGCTCATGAAGGGCAGCGTGAGGGAGTCGTCCCCGCTGAGGATGTTGAAATGCCGGCCCAGCGCATGGCGGAGCTGGCTGACGCGGTCGCAGGAGCCGCCAGCCTCCTTGATGGCCACGATATTCGGGCACTGGCCGGCAAGGCGCTTGACTGTGTCCACGCCAATCTCGATGCCGCAGCGGCCCGGGATGCTGTAGAGGATGAGCGGCAGCTCGGTCGCGTCTGCGATGGCCTTGAAGTGCTGGAAAAGGCCCTCCTGCGTCGGCTTGTTGTAGTAGGGCGCGACTTGCAGCGAGCCGTCCACGCCGACGTCCTCGGCGGCCTTGGTGAGGTAAATGGCCTCGCTCGTGGAATTGCCGCCCGTGCCGGCAATGACCTTGCACCGGCCGGCGGCGAACTTCACGGACAGCTCGATGACACGTATGTGCTCCTCGTAGTCGAGCGTTGGGGACTCGCCGGTGGTTCCGCAGGGGACGATGCCGTCCACGCCGCCCTTGATCTGGGCCTTGATGAGGCGTTCGAGAGCAGCCTCGTCGATCTGGCCGTTCGAGCGGAAGGGAGTGACGATGGCGGTGTAGGTTCCAGTGAACATGGGGAGGATTACTTGGCCACGCCGGGGAGCGCGTGGTGCGAGGCACTTTGCAATTCGATGGACAGCGGCACGGTCATAAACGGGCGCACACTTTGGGGAAACGCAACGGTTTGGCCAGTTCGTTTTTGAGGAAACCGCCCTTGCTCCTCGATGGCGTGCATTTTGGCTCCCGGCCGATCGCTTCAGACCAAGCCGGCGTCACTGCCGCCCCGGCACGCGGGCGGGAGAGGGCAACGGGTCCATCGTCAGGCCGGCGCGCACAATCTCCACGCCGTTGAGCAAGGTAATGCCCACGTGCGCGTCGAGCTTCACGGTCAGCGTGCCGCCGGTCACAGCGACTTTGGAAATGGTCTTGGTCAGCAAGCGCATCGCGCCGCCGGACTCGGCGAGCACGTCGAGATGCTCCAACGCAATTTGGTTCTGGAGGCGCACGGTGAACTTTCGCCCGCCTGCCTTCATCCCCGCCTCCGGCTCGGCGAATGTGAGCCGCACTGTGTATGTGCCGGCCTTCAACCCCGCCACCGTCACCGCCTGCAATCCCTTCACGCCAGACGCCCCGACCCACGGCCAGCCCTCGCCGCCTTCAATCCAAACCGAGTGACGATAGTAGAACTCCGGTGCTGCCGGCTCGGTGCGGACTTCCATTTTCGGAGATGGGCCGCCCACGGCAGGGAAGCCTAGCCACAGCGTGCCGTCGTCAGTCTTGCGGTCGCCGGGCGCGCCGAAGTTGATGCCCACGCGCTCGACTTTTCCGGCAAGTGAGTTCGACGGCGTCGCGCCCCACGCGGCCCATTGCTCGAAGGTCGGCGGCAGGCTCACGAGCGAGAGCGCCATCGGCAGCGGATAGCTGCAACTGCAACCCTCGAAGAAGTAAGGCACGTTCAGCACGCCGTTGGCGGGGATGACGCTGCTCGTGCAGCCCGAGCGTGGGCCGCTGACGTGGATGGTGCCGCTGTCGAGCCGCTTGTCGTAAAACGCCGCCGTGCCCGAGCGCATCGTGTAGAGGTGGCCGTAGTCGAAGCCGCCGTCGCACCCGTAGCTCTTCGGGAACGCGCGCGCCTCGTAGTCGCCCGTGAGTGGGTTGACGCGCGTGCCGGCCACGGGCGCGCCTGGATTCCAGTCGTCCTTCTGCGTGGCCGGGCGATACTGGCTTTGCTGAATCGTCGCCAAGTCCACCTGGGACTGCTGCTTCCGCAACTCCGGAGCCTCGCCCGCATCCAGCACGCGGCCTGTGTAAACATCGCTGAGCAGGGAGGGTCGAAGGCGGTAATCCACTTTTCCCTTGCGCGTGGATTCATCCAGCCAGTCCTTGTCCGTGCTGACCATCACGCCATCAATGAACTTGGGCTGCGGCGCGCGCTTGAAGTTGCCAAGCGTGTCATCGAACCACAGCACGCCGAGCGGAGCCTTCACCAACTCGTCGGCGCTTGGCTGAAAGTCGCCCTTGTAGTTCGTGCTGCCGGCGAGCGCGCCCTCGCGCGTAATGGCGACCAGTCCATTCGCAAGCTGCTTCACGCTCGCCTGCGGCAACTGCGCGGCCTCTGCGGTGCGTGCCAGCGACTCCGGCCCGATGAGCCGTCCGCCGTAAGGGCGGAGCCAGCCGAAAATCTGCTTCAAGGTGGCGGGGTCCGGCAGCGTCGCGCCGGGCGCGACCACAATGAGGTTCGCGAAGTAAGGCGGCAGTCCCGAGGCCGTCGGCGCAACCTGCCGCAACGCGACGCGCTCGCCATAGAGCCGGGCCGCTGCGAGTCGTGTCCGTGCGGCAGCGATGCTCACGTTGCTGTCGCTGAGGGCGAGAATCTTGAACTGGCTTTGGTTCGCGAGTGCTTCGAGGAAGCCCGGTTCGCCCAAGCCCAGCACGAGCGCGTAACCACGGTCGGCTCCGGCTGCGGCGAGGAATCGTGTCGCCTGAGTCGTGGCAGGGCCGCGCTGCCGCGCTGCTTCGGCTGGCGAAAGTGCCCGGCGGCCGACCAACAGGTCGGCCCTGCCGGATTCGACGAGCGCGAACAGGCGGCCGTCCTCGGTGACGACGAAGCATTTGTCATCAGCGGTCAAAACACTGTGGACCTTGCCCGACACGCCGGGCCACGGGCCGTCAAAGTTCCACTCCTTGCCACCCGCTCGGAAGCTGCGGCGGACGCCGGCCGTGCCTTCGGCGCGAGGCTTGTCCTCGTGGCGCACGGCGTTGACCTCTTTGTCGAAGAGCAGGCCGAGCCGCTTCTGCCGCTGCGTTTCCTTCTCGTCCGGCGTCGAGGCGAACCATCCGCCGGGCAGCCGGCCTGCCGATGGCAGCGCAAAGTCTTTCAACGCGCCCGTCGCCAAGTCGAAGCGCGCGGGATATGCGGAGCTGCACGGGACGACGAGGTCCACGCCGTCCACGAGCAAGTAGCCTTGTGGAGCCACGCCGCCGAAGGCCTCGGCCTGATGCGGATGCACGCCGTAGAGATAGCCGGTGCGGTCGTTGAGCCAGACCTCGCGTCCGCTCGTCGCGTCGAGGCAGTAGATGAACACGCCTTCCAGCGGCCAGACTCCGGCGGCGAAATACACGCGGCCCGCATGCAGCACCGGCCCGCCGCGAATCGGCCACACGGAGATCAGTCGGCCATTTCCGAGAAGCTGCCGGTCATTGGGCACCGCACGCTTCTGCCAGAGCAACTCGCCCGTGTCGGCTGAGACGCAGCGGAGAACGCCATCGTCCGAGCCGAAGATGACCCGCCCATCGCCCGCGACCGGAGCGAAGCGCACCGGGCCATCGGCGAAAACCTTCCACAACTCCGCGCCCGTGTCCGTGGCGTAGGCAGTCACGCTATCGTCGCGGGAGGAGGCCACGAAGAGCCTCTTGCCCAGCACGACAGGTTCATAACCCTTGTCGAATTGCAGTCGCACATCGCGATAGGCTGGCTTGAGCGCGCCCAACTCGCGGCTCCAGAGGACGGACAACTTCTCCGGCAGTGCGGGTGTGACCGAGGCCGTGCGGCCCGGATTGGCCCGCCACATCGGCCAGTCATTTGCGTGGAGCGGACTCATGCCGAGCAGCAGCGTGGCACCGAGCGCGAGTGCGGAGAGACGGTTCACACCTCAGCCCTTGATCTCGAAGATCGCCTCGACCTCGACCGCCGCGCCGGTGGGAAGCTGCGCGAAACCCAGCGCGCTGCGGGCGTGGTAGCCGTCGCCGTCCTTGCCGAAGATCGTGTGCAGCAAGTCCGACGCTCCGTTGATGACGAGGTGCTGGTCCGTGAAGTCGAGTGTCGAGTTCACGCAGCCGAGCACCTTGATCACGCGCAGGCCGTCGAGAGTGCCGTGCGTCTGCCAGGCGGAGCGCAGGATTTTCTCCGCGCAGTTCTTGGCGGCGGCATAGCCCTGCTCGACGGTGAAACCCGCGCCGAGCTTGCCTTTGGCATCGCTGACGTGGCCAGAGGAGAGAAGTTGATTGCCGCTGCGGATGCAGAGGTTGAGGTAACCGGGAGCGATTTTCTCGAACTTGATGCCGAGGCTCTCGGCGGTCTGTTGTGGGGTCATGGTCAGGTGTGATGATTCGATCAGTGTGGTGACGACACTGAAAGTCTGCCTCGGTTGACGCTGGCCGGTCCATCGCATTCGGGCGGGTTCCCATTGCCTCCGGTTAAAAAGCCGTCTTCAATACCGCCATGCAAATCTCCCTCCGCACCACACTGCTGACCGTCTCAATTGGCCTCGTCAGCCTTTCCACGAGCCACGCGCAGTCCGCCATCACGCATTCATTCCTCAAGACCGGCGGCGAGACGCAGATCGTGGATGGCTCGGGCAAAACCGTATGGTCTTATCCCGGTTCATCGCGCGACGCGTGGGTGCTTCCGGGCGGCAACATCTTGATCGCTGTCTCGAAGAGCAAAGAGTTTCCCGGCGGCGGCGTGGTGGAGGTGACCCGTGACTTGAAGCGCGTCTTCGAGTTCAAGGGCACGCAGGCCGAGGTCAACACCGCGCAGGGATTAGCCAGCGGAAACATCCTGCTGACCGAGGCGGGCGCGAAACCCCGGCTGCTCGAAGTCACGCGCGAGGGCAAGATCGCCGTCGAGGTCCCGCTCCAGGCGCAGACGACGAACCATCACCTTCAGAGCCGCATGGCGCGCAAGCTGGCGAATGGAAATTATCTTGTGCCGCAGTTGCTCGACCGCGTCGTGCGCGAGTATGCGCCCGACGGCAAGATCGTCTGGGAGGTCAAGACGCCCGACGAGCCGAAGGAGAGCTGGCCCTTCACCGCGATCCGCGTCCCGAATGGCAACACGCTCATCACCTGCACTCACGGCTCCCACGTCATCGAGGTGGACGCGAAGGGTAAGATCGTCTGGCAGTTGACGAACCAGGATTTGCCCGGCGCGCCGCTCAAGGATCCGTGCGGTGCGCAGCGCCTGCCCAACGGCAACACGATCATCTGCACCTACGGCAACCACGCGCCCGGCATCAAGCTGATCGAGGTCACGCCGGCGAAGAAGGTCGTGTGGACTTACGCCAACGAGAGCAAGCTGAGCATCCACACGGTGCAAATCCTCGACACCAACGGGAAGCCGTTCGACGGCGTGGCGATGAAATAGTAGCCGGCCTGCGTCCCACTCACCGTGCGGAAAAGCAATCTCCAGCCTGATGCGCGGCGCGCGAGCTTCGCGACACTCTTCCTCGCGGTCAGCCTGTGGGTTTGCTGCGAACTCGTCGTCAATGCAGTCGCCGCTTTTCCAACCGAGGACTTGGAGTTCTTCGAGAAGCGCATCCGCCCGCTGCTCGCAGAGCGTTGCTACGAGTGCCACAGCGCGGACGCCAAGAAACTCAAGGGCGGCCTGCATCTCGACTCCCGCGAAGGCGTGCTCAAGGGTGGCGACACCCGGCCCGCCGTGGTCCCCGGTCAGCCGGACAAGAGCCTGCTCCTCGAAGCCGTGCGCTATAGCAATCAGGACTTGCAGATGCCGCCCAAGAGCCGGTTGAGCGATGCGCAAATCGCCGACCTCGCTGAGTGGGTGAAACGCGGCGCGCCTTGGCCGACAGAGGCGGCCAACCAACCCGTCGCCAAGCAGGGTTTCGATGTGCAGCAGCGCAAGCAGGCGCACTGGAGCTGGCAGCCCCCGCGCGCCGAACCCCTGCCCGCCGTGAAGAACACCGCGTGGAGCACCCAGCCAGTGGACCGCTTCATCCTTGCCAAGCTGGAAGCCAAACAGCTCCAACCCACGCCCGCCGCCGCTCCGCTCACCCTTCTGCGCCGCCTCCACTTCGACCTCACTGGCCTGCCACCGAAGCCCGAGGACATCGAAGCCTTCTCCCTCTCACTCTCTCACCCTCCCACTCTCTCACCTGCCCGCAGCGGAGCAGGTGTGCAGGCGGGAAAGCGAGAAAGTGAGACTGGCTACGAGCGTCTCGTTGACTCCCTCCTCGCCTCCCCCGCCTTCGGCGAGCGCTGGGCGCGCCACTGGCTCGACCTCGTGCGCTACGCCGAGACGCGCGGGCATGAGTTCGAGCCGCCCATCCCGAACGCCTACCACTATCGCGACTACGTCATCCGTGCCCTCAACGCCGACGTGCCTTACAACCAGTTCGTGGTCGAGCACCTCGCAGGCGACCTCGTCGCCAAGCCGCGTTTGAATCCAGCCAACGGCGGCAACGAGTCCGTCCTCGGCACCGGCTTTTGGTTTCTCGGCGAGGAAATCCATTCGCCCGTGGACATCCGGCAGGACGAGTGCGACCGCATGGCTAA
>JACRKB010000159.1 GCA_016235545.1 Verrucomicrobiota bacterium
ATCAACCCCGGGAACACGCGCTTCCTCACCAGCCTTGTGGAGTTTCAGAAGGCGCGCCAGAACCGCATCCACGAGATGGCCGCGTGCCTTCAAGCTCAGGGCATCCCGCTCCAGGCCGAGGCTGTCTTCGCCATCGCCAAATGCGAGTCGCCGGGCCGTCCGCACGTCGCAAGGGCGCTTGTTCAAGCGGGCCTCTGCAAGACGATGGACGAGGCCTTTGAGCGCTTCCTCAAGAAGCACCGGCCCGCGTGGGTGCCGAAGTTCAAGATCTCTGCCGACGAGGCCATCGAGCTGATCCACCACGCCGGAGGCGTCGCGGTCATCGCACATCCGGCGCTGAACAAGAGCGATGAAATCATCCCCTCCCTCGTCGATGCGGGCGTGGACGGCATCGAATGCTTCCACACACGGCACTCCACCGCCGCCAGCCAGCACTATTTGATGATGGCCGAACAATATGACCTCTCCATCAGCGGCGGATCCGACTGTCACGGCATGAACAAGGGCAAGCCGTTGATGGGCGGCATCAAGCTGCCGGTCATCCACGTCCGCCAGCTCGAAGCCCGCGCACGCCGCCGCCGGGAAGAGACCTCGGCGACGGCTTGAGTGCCAGTTCATCGGCCTGCCCGTCCAAGCCTCCAGCCACGCACCACGTCACCACATGGGATTGTTTTCAAAAATCAAAGCGGGCCTGCACAAGACCGCCGCGAAGCTCGGCCACGAAATCAAGCGCATCGTCACCGGCTCGCCGAAGCTGACCGGCAAAACACTCGAAGAGCTGGAACACGCCCTCCTCGCCGCCGACCTCGGCATGGCCATGACCCAGCAGATTCTCTCCGCAGTGAAGGAAGCCTACGAGTCGCAGGGCAGCGGCGGGCTGGAGGTCTTCGCCATTGCGGCCCGCGAAGTGGAGCGCAGCCTTTCTGCGAGCGACGCCGCGCTGAATCGCCAAGCCGAAGGACCCACCGTCGTCTCCGTCGTGGGCGTCAACGGCACGGGCAAGACCACGACATCCGCGAAGCTTGCGCACCTGCTGCACGGGCAGGGAACGCCCGTCGTCCTCGCGGCCTGCGACACCTTTCGCGCCGCTGCGATTGAGCAGCTCAAGCACTGGGGCACGCGCCTCAAGGTCGAGGTCATCGCCGGTGCTTACAACGCCGACCCCGCCGCCGTCGCGCACGATGCCATCACCGCCGCGAAGTCGCGTGGCGCGGGCTACCTCCTCGTGGACACCGCCGGCCGCCTCCACACCAAGAGCAACCTGATGAAAGAATTGCAGAAAGTGCACCGCGTGATGGGCAAGCAGCTCCCCGGCGCGCCGCACGAAGTCCTGCTCGTCCTCGACGCGACCACCGGCATGAACGCGCTCCAGCAGGCGCGCGAGTTTCACAAGGCCGTCACGCTCACCGGCCTCGTCATCACCAAGCTCGACGGCACCAGCAAGGGCGGCATGGTCGTGGCGATCCAGAAGGAGCTTGGCCTGCCCATCAAGTTCATCGGCGTCGGCGAGCAGCCCGACGACCTCCAGCCCTTCGACGCGAAGCAGTTTGCAGCGGCGCTCTTTGGAGAGAAGTAACTTAATCTGGTAGGGCGAGACTCCATCGAGCTGACTTTCGAGCGAGCGTCTCAGCTGCGGACGGGATCGAAGAAACACGATGGCCTCGCAGCGAAGCTGTAGCATTCCTACAATAAAGTCTTTCCAACGTGAGGCGTCTGGCCTGCCTGTTTACTGCTGACGAGCCACACAGTCATCACGGCCAAGACGAACGCACAGCCAGCGCGGGTCATGCGTCGGGCCATCATTATCTCGCCGCCGACGCGTTTGGCTTCCTCCGGATGCTTCTCGCCCCTGTCTTTCGTGAAGGACTCAGCAGACTGAATCAAACGCGCGAATTCATCCGAGTGTTTGAAGCCGGCACTAACTGCTGCCTGCCTCTCGGCCGCGCCGGAGAGGCTGAGAACAATGTAAAAGAAAGCGGTCCACGCTAACAATTGGGTAATGGTGGCACGGACGCTCAAAGCAATTGCGGACGAAAATAGCCCGCTCTCAGTGCAGCTACAACCATTGTCAACTGGGGATATTTCTTTGTGGGTGTCGGAGTGCATTCACCGCATTCACCGTCGGCTCTCCACGCAGCAATCGCTCCAAGTCCGCGCACACCGCCTCGAACGTCCTTGCCTGCGCCTCAACTGTGAACGACGCGACGTGTGGAGTGAGGATGACGTTTTCCATCGCCTCCAGCGCGTCGCGCTCCTTCGGCGGCTCCAGCTCACGCACGTCCAGCGCGGCTCCCGCGAGTTGGCCGCTCTGCAACGCCGCGAGCAACGCCGACTCATCCACCACACCCCCTCGCGACGTGTTCACGAAGAACGCCCCGCGCTTCATCGCTCCGAAGCTCTGCGCGTTGAACATCCGCTTCGTCTCCGACGTGAGCGGCGAGTGCGTGCTGACGAAGTCGGCTTGTGCCAAGGCGTCATCCAGCTTTGTGCAAAGCGTCGCGTCGGTTTCAGCCAAAGTCACGTCGCCCGGCTTCACGAATGGGTCGAATACCACGAGCCTCATGCCGAACACTGCCGCGCGCTTTGCCACGAGCTTGCCGATGCGACCGAAGCCGCAAATGGCCAGCGTCTTCCCGGCCAGTTCGATGCCGGTGCAGCCACGACGGTCCCAGCCGCCGGCCTTCGTCGAGCGGTCTGCTTGAGGAATCTTGCGCGCCAGAGCGAGCAGCAGGCCGAGCGTGAGTTCCGCCACGCTGACCGCGTTCGCATCCAGCGGCGCGATGACGGTGATGCCACGCTGCGTGGCTGTCGGCAGGTCAATGTTGTCCAGCCCCACGCCCACGCGCCCGATGCCGATGAGTTTCGTCGCGGCGGTGAGCACGTCCGCCGTGAGCTGCGTCTGGTTGCGCACCATGACCGTGCGCGCCTCGGCCAATGCCGCCTTCAGCTTCGCCGCGTCCTTCCACAGCGACGGCTCGCGCACGACGGAGAACTTCCCGGCCACCGCGTCAATCGCCGGCGCTTGCAGGTCTTCGGTGATGAGGATGTCCATTGGGTCAATCACGAAGGCACGAAGGGCACAAAGGTCGGCGGGAAGGCCGATGGACCCCGCTTCGTGTCTTTGTGTCTTTGTGGTTCAAATCTTCTCCCACTCAATCGGCTTCGTGCAGTCCACGCGAGGCAACTGTTCGCGCACAGCCTCGGGATATTTCTGCGCCGCGCCGGTGTTGAAGATCACGATGCGCTCGGTCGGCTTCACCTTGCCCTCCTTCAGCAGCACTTCGAGCGCACCGAGGCAAACGGCGGTTTCCGGACAGAGCGCGATGCCTTCGCGCGATGACGCAAGCTGCATCCACTTGGGAATGTCCGCCTCCGGTGTCGCCAGCGCCACGCCGCCGCTGCCGCGCACGGCGTCGAGGATCATGAAGTCGCCCACCGCCGCCGGCACGCGGATGCCGCTGGCGATGGTCGCCGCGTTCTCGAACTTCTTGGCGAAGCGGTCGCCCTTCTTGAACGCCTCCGCGATGGGCGCGCAGCCGGTGCTCTGGCAGGAAATCATGCGCGGCTTCTTCGGCGACTTGAGCCAGCCCATTGCTTCGAGTTCAGCAAAGGCCTTCCACATGCCGATGAGTCCCGTGCCGCCGCCGGTCGGATAGAGAATCACGTCGGGCAGCTCCCAGTCGAACTGCTCGGCGAGTTCGAGGCCCATCGTCTTCTTGCCCTCGATGCGATAAGGCTCCTTCAGCGTGGAGACATCGAACCAGCCCTTCTTCGCCTTGCCCTCGCCCACGATGCGCCCGCAGTCGGTGATGAGGCCGTTGACAAGGAAAGTCTTCGCGCCTGCGAGAAAGCACTCCTTCTGGTTGATGACCGGCGTGTCCTCGGGCATGAACACATACGCCTCCATGCCAGCGCGAGCGGCGTAGGCGGCCATCGCGCCGCCCGCGTTGCCGGCGGTGGGGCACGCGACGCGCTTGGTGCCGAACTCGTTTGCCATCGTGATGGCCATCGCCATGCCGCGCGCCTTGAAGCTTCCCGTCGGCAGGCGGCTCTCGTCCTTCATGAAGAGATGCTGCACGCCGAAATGCGCCGCCAGCCGCTTCGTCTCCAGAATCGGGGTGATTGTCTCGGTCAGCGAAACAATCTTCTCCGGGTCGCGCACTGGCAGCATTTCGAGGTAGCGCCAGATGGTAGGCGGGCGGCCAAAGAGCGCTTTCTTTGGAAACTTTTTCTTGAGCGCGTCCAGATCGTATTTTACCCACAGCGGTTTTTGGCAGGCAGGGCAGAGGTTGTGGACCTTGTCCGCGTCGTAGCGCGCGACGCAGTTGGCGCACTCCAAATGGGTGACGAAGTTCATGCGGCGATGGTCGAGAGGGGCGGAGCGGGAGTCCAGCGCAAAGCTCGTGCTGCAGACGCGGCTGCCACCAGGGAGCCTCACTGGGCACGCACGGATGGAGACAAGCACTGGCTGGCCGATTCCAGTTCCGACGGAGATCGAAGTGCAAAGGGAATTGATGACTTTATCGACGAGACGCAGAGGACGCAAAGATGCGCAGAGAAGCGACCCGCGAAGCCCACCAATTGGTGAACACAAACTGCTTGGCTCAACTCTGCGTTTCTCCGCGTCCTCTGCGTCTCCTCGTTGCTGCGTTAGAGGGAGCGGGGATCGATCCGCGTGGACTGAAAGCGCGGGGAGGGAAAGTGGGGAGCGCTATTTGGCAGGGCCAGGTGTGAACTGCGACCGGCGTGCCGTGGCGAACTCCGCCCGCATCACGGGGCAGTCTGCTCGGGGGGCATCTGCAGGACTTGCAGCGGGATGCGGGCGATCATCGTTCCGTCGAGCGTGATGTCCAGGGAGTATTGGCCCGGCTTGTTGAAGCGCATGCCCTGAAAGTTGAAGACGAGGTTGACGGAGGCAAAGAACTGGTTCTCCGGCATGCGGATGTTCAACTCGTTCGGGTCCATCCCGGGGAGGAGGCTCTGGCCGTCATCGTCAATCAGGTTCAAGCGCAAGCTGTGCTTTCCCTCCTCAGTGTCGCGGAAAATGATGCGCAGAGCGACGGAGCAGAAGGGGTGCAAAGCGGGGAACTGCCGCACCAGGATCGTGTCAAACGCACCGATGAGGCAGAGCTTGCCGCCGTAGTCCGCCGCAGAGTCGCACAGGCTCGCAATCTGAACTTCCATGCGCGGACTATCGCCGCCGTTGCCCGTTTGACGAGGAAAAATCCGCCCCAGGTTCCCCTGCTGAAACGGTGTGGTTGCACGACTTCAGCAACCGATCCGCCGCCGTTACGGCGTTGGTGTGTCAGTGTCCTGCTTCGGCGCGGGTGGTTCCTCGTCGGCTGGCAGTGTCTTGCCTTCGCGCCGGGCGGCCCATATGGAGGCACCCATCGAAAGGAATATGATGCCCAGCACGATGGCCAGCGAGATGCCGGAGCGGATTTCAATGTCCCAGTATCCCAGCAGCATCTTCACGCCGATGAAGATGAGCACGATGGATAGGCCGACCTTCAGGTAGCGGAAGAAGCCAATCGCCCCCGCCAGCACGAAGTAGAGCGAGCGCAGGCCGAGGATCGCGAAGACGTTCGAGGTGAAAATGATGAATGGCTTTTGCGTGACGGCAAAGATGGCGGGGATGGAGTCCACGGCGAAGATCAGGTCGGTGGTTTCCACCATGACCAGCACGAGCGCCAAGGGCGTGAGCGCGGCGCGGCCATCCAGCCGCGTGACGAAGCGGTCGCCGTCAAATGCCTGGGTCACGGGGAAGAATCTTCGCGCGAGCTTGATGAACAAGTTCTGCTCGGGATGCACGCCGTTGTCGTCCACGAAGAGCATTTTGATGCCTGTGAAGACAAGGAAGCCTCCCATCGCGTAGAGCAGCCAGTGGAACTGCTGGATGAGCGCCGCGCCTGCGCCGATCATCACGCCACGCATGACCAGCGCGCCCAGGATGCCCCAGAACAGGACGCGGTGCTGCTGCGCCAGCGGGACGCGGAAGTAAGCGAAGATGAGCGCGATGACGAAGACATTGTCCATCGAGAGGCTCAACTCGATGATGTAGCCGGTGACGAACTCGATGGCCTCGCCCTGGGGACGGTTGGCCTTGATGATGCCGGCGAAGGCCATTGCCAGCGCGAACCAGAGGCCGGTCCAGCCGAGGGCTTCCCGGAATTTTACGACGTGTGCCTTGCGATGGAAGACGCCGAGGTCCAGCGCGAGGAACATCAGCACTGCGGCGACGAAGCCGGCGTAGTGCAGCGCGGTGATTTCGATGATGCCGGGCATTGGGGCGGGGGATTAAGAGCAAGGTTTAGAATACGATCAAGAGGGGTTGACGCCGCCGGCACCCGGACTCTTCTTAATCTTAATCCTGCTGCTCTCCTTCCGGCCCTCACGACAGGCGCGTCACGACCTCTGCCTCCACCGCCCCGACCGAGACAGTGTTTCCGCCGATGTCGGGCCTCTGGCCCTTGTGCCACCAGAGCACGATGGCGCTGGCGATGTAGATGGAGGAGTAGGTGCCGGTGAGGATGCCGACGAGGAACATGAAGGCGAAGTCGTTGATGGGGCCCCCGCCGAATGCGTAAAGCGCGGCAGTGGCGATGAACACCGTGCCGCTGGTGATGATGGTGCGGCTCAGCGTCTGGTTGAGCGCGCGGTTGAGGATGTGCGAGAACGAGCCGCGGATGCCCAGCTTCAAGTCCTCACGGATGCGGTCGAAGATGACGATGGTGTCGTTGATGGAGAAGCCGACGATGGTGAGGATGGCCGCGACCGTGGTGGCGTTGAATTGGCGCCCCTCGCCCACCAACCCCGTGAGGCAGTAGATGCCGACGGTCATCAACACGTCGTGCGCCACCGCGACCACCGCACCGACAGCGAAGCTGAACTCATAGCGGAACGCGACATAAACAAGGATGCCGAAGAGCGAGAGGCCCAGCGCCAGCAGGGCGCTGCGCAAAATCTCGCCCCCGATGATCGCGCCGACCTGGCGGGACTGCTCCAGTTTGAACTGGGCCTCAGGGAAACCTTTTGCGAGGGCATCCTTCACGCTCACGCCCGCGCCGGCTGGCACGGTCACGCGTAGGTTCTCGGTGCCTTTGGCTGGATTCTTCTGATACGACACCAGCGGGTCGCCGACCTTGCGCAGCCGGGTCTCGGCCTTGCCGCCGGACTCGACCTGCTCGGTGAATTCAATCTTGCCTATCAGCTCGCGGAGCCTGTCGGTCTCGACGCGCTTGGTGAACGAGAATGTCAGCGCGTCGCCGCCGACGAAGTCCACCCCGAGCGCCTGCTTGCCGCGCGCTGCCACGCCATATCCGACTCCCACGATGATGATGGCCCACGACACGGCGAACGCGGGCCTGGACCACTTCATGAAGTCGATGTTGCTGCCCTTCACGAGATGAAGCATGGACAGGTTTTTGAGGAGGTTCTTGGCCAGCAGCCAGTCGAAGATCAGGCGCGTGCCGACCAGCGCGGTGAACATGCTCACCGAGATGCCGATGGTGAGCGTGACGCCGAAGCCCTTCACCGGCCCGGTGCCAAGATAGATCAGGATGACCGAGGCTATGAGCGTGGTGAGGTTCGAGTCGAAGATGGTGCCAAACGCGCGGTCGTAGCCTGCGTTGATCGCGCCACGCAGGGATTTGCCGGCGGCCAGCTCCTCACGGATTCGCTCGAAGATGAGGACGTTTGCATCCACCGCCATGCCGATGGTGAGCACCACTCCCGCGATGCCGGGCAAGGTGAGCGTCGTCCCGATGGAGCACATCACACCGAGCAGGACGATGATGTTCAGGATGAGTGCGATGTTCGCCACCAGGCCGGCCATCATGTAGTAGCCCAGCATGAAGACAGCGACCGCGACGACGGCGATTAAGGCGGAGTTGACGCCAGCCTTGATGGTGTCCGCGCCGAGCGAGGGATCCACTTCCTCGGTGTCGAGCAGGCGGACGGGCGTTTGCAGCGGGTTTTCCAGGACGTTGGCGAGCTGCCATGCTTCCTTCAGATCAAAGTCGCCGTTGATGACGCCGCTGCCGCCGAGGATTGGCTCATTGATGACAGGCGCGGAGTAAAGCTCGCCGTCCAGCACGATGGCCATGCGCTCGCGCGTGTGATCGGTGGTCAACTGGCCGAAAATCTTCCCGCCGTCGCTGTTGAATTTGAACGTGATTTGCGGGCGGTTGGAGACGGGGTCGCGGATGACGCCGGCGCGCTCGATGTATTTGCCGGTGAGGTCTCGCTCGGCCTTGTTCTTCACCAGCAAGCGCTCCAGCGTTTCCTGACCGTTGTTGCCCTTGCGTTTCTGAGTGAGAACAACGTGACCGGGCGCCATGATGCCTTGGGCGACCATCTGGTCGCTCTGCGGATGCACCATGCGGAACTCCAGGAATGCCGGGCGGGTGAGCGTCTCGCGCACCGCATCGCGCTCTGCCTGGCTCAGGCCTGGCATCTGGATGAGGATGCGGTCATCGCCCTCGGCGACGATGACAGGTTCCGCGACGCCGAACTTGTCCACGCGCTTGCGGAGCACTTCGATGGCCTGGTTGACGAGCGACTTCTTGTCCGATGTGGCATCAAGCTTCCCCATGTCCAACCCGACGAGGAAGGAAGTGCCGCCGCGCAGGTCGAGGCCGAGCTTGATCTTGCCCGCCGCCTCGTGTTGGAGGCGGTTGAGGATGGCGCGATTGGGGTCGCTCTCGCCGGCCGTGCTGAAGGCGATGAAGTTGGTCAGCGAGTTCGTGCCGACGGCGTCGCGGAGATTGGCGAAATTGCGCTCGGGGAACTGCTTGTCCAGCTCACGGGCCTTGGTGACGATGCTGTTGAAGGTCGCGTCCTTCCGCGTCGCGCGCTCCTCGAACACGTCGATGAGGTTCCGGTTTGTGGGAGGGTAGGCCTCGTAAAGCGCCCAGAGGGTGACGAACAGGACGAGGATGGCGCGCCAGAAGTTGTTGCGTTGCATGGGCGGGAAAAGCAGGGGGACTCAGTTCAGCCCTTCGCGGCAGCAGGGGCGACGGCGGGATCGGCCTTGTCGAAGTCCTGGACGACTTGGGCGACGGCGGACTTGAGAATTTCCAGTTTCGTCTCATCCGAGCGGATGCTCACGCTTTTTTCCTTCACGCCGACGACAATGGCGAGGATGCCGCTGGTGGTGACGATCTTGTCACCTTTCTTGAGGGCCTTGCGCAGCTCATCCTGCTGGCGGGCCTGCTTTTGCTGCGGGCGGATGAGGAGAAAATAGAACACCACGATCATCAGTGCCAACGGGACGAGGTTCGTCCACATGGGCGGGGGCGTCGTGCTGGTGCCGGTGCCGGGGAGGGCCTCGGCGGCGAACAGGCCAATAAAAGCAAGGAATGTCATAGCCACAAGAGCGGCCCAATCTAGGGAGGAGCGGTATTTTGGCAAGCACAACCTCCGGCAAATGCGCCGTCCGGGCGCATCTCAGTTTCTTGCAACCCGGGTCGGCAGGGCTGAAAGCCCGTCATTCGTCAGCCTGGGGTGGAGTGAACGTAGTGAACGCAGCCCAGGTGGCCCCGCCAGGCCGTGCCGAGGGCTGTAAGCCCGCCACGCCGCCGCCCGGTTTCCAAGGTGACGCGCTTACAGCGCTCGGCTTCCTCGTGGCCTCGTTGGCCTGGGGCTTCACCCCAGGCTAGCGAATGCCGGGCTTTCAGCCCGAAGCATCGACTCGAGTCCTGTCTGCAGGAAAGTGAGATGCGCCCTGCGCCGTCCGGGCGCAACTCAGTTCCTGCTGCGCAATGACCATTCAGCTCCTTCGCGCAAGCTGACTCAAATCTTGCTCCGTCCCCTCGCGTGTCGGTCAGCGGAGCAGGATCAGGATTGCGAGCAGGAGGAGCGGCCCAAGCTCATCACTCGCCACGTTACGACTGCAAGAAGTTGGGCTGCACCTTCACGGTCCGGCGCATGCCGAGACATTGCCCCTGCTGTTGGGCCAGCCGTTCCGGTAGGCGTGGGATGCGGTAAGCGGCCCGTCCGCGCCACCGCTCACTTCGCCGTCAGACGGCGTGTGATGAACTGACGCACTTGCGGCAGCTGGCACTTCGCGAGCAGGAGCGCGGCCTTGGTCTGGTCGGCGGCGACGGCGGGCTCGATGCCATACCAGGTGAGCAGCGGGAGGTCTTTGTCGGCGGCGTCCTCGGCGTGGGCGAGCAGGGCGGTGGCGAGGTCCCAGCGGTCGTTCACCGGCAGGCGTTGCAGCGCGGAGGCGAGGCCGAGGCGGACGAAGGCAGACTTGTCCTCGCGCGCCATCGTCACGAACTTCGCTAGCAACGCAGGGGAAACTTTCTTGTCCTCGGTCAACAGGCGGATGGCCCACCAGCGTGCGTGCTCATTCGTGTGGCGCAACGGCAGCATAAGCGACGCCTCATCCAAGCCGCCGGTGACGTGCAAGGCCCATAACATGCGAAGTAACAGCGCAACACTCCCCTCTTGCGGCCAGCGTTTCATCTCACCAAGGAACTTCATCCGCATGGACGGAATTGTGGCTTTGTCCAGATGTCCAGCAACGGCCCGTTCTTGCAGCAGCCGCTGCGCATGGCGGCGATGCCATTCGTTAGGATGGCCAAGGCGGTTGACCAACTCCGCGTCGGAGAGCTTCGCAAGATTCAAGTCGTTCACCGTCTTTATGGGAATGCCGTGCGTGACCTTGTAGATGCGCCCGCTGCTGCGATACGAGCCGTCGCTGTCGTGGCACTCGCCGAGGTCGCTCCAGTCGGCGATGAACACGCCGCCGTCGGGACCGGTGATTTGCACCGTCGAGCGGAACCACGGGTCGTTCGCCATCAGGAACGCGCCACCGTGTTTCGCCGTGTAGCCGGAACCGTTGCGCGACGGCACGTCGTAGAGCACGCGGTTACCGTGGATGTTGCCCATGAAGGCCCGACCGCGCCACTCGGCGGGGAAGTTGTCGCCTTGGTAAATCATCAGCCCGCAGTGCGAGTGGCCGCCGCCCAGCGCGTCGTGCGCCGCGCCGCCGCGCGCCTCGCTCCACTTCGCGCCCGCCCAGTGCAAGTGGTCCGAGCAGCTCTCCATCAGCTCGTAGAGATGCGGGTTCTCGTGCGTGCCGAACATGCGCTTGTAGAACGCGCCGGGGATGACGTGCCAGTAGTGCCCGATGACATTGTTCGAGAAGAACGCCTGCCCGTTCTCGTCCCAGTCCAGGCCCCACGGATTCGTCGTGCCGCGACAGACCACGTCGAACTTTTTCGTCACCGGATGATAGCGCCAGATGGAGCAGTCCAGCGTGCCCCACTCGTTCGTCGGCGAGCCGGGACGGCCCACCGTGGACTTCGTGGTGATGCCGTGCCTGCCCCACAGCCAGCCGTCCGGCCCCCACGCGAGGCCATTCACGAAGTTGTGCCCCGCGTTGATGTTCCAGCCCGTCAAGGCCACCACCGGCGGACCGTCCGGCACATCGTCGCCGTTCGCATCCGGGAAGAAGAGTAGGTCCGGCAGCGAGAGCACCCACACGCCGCCGAAGCCCGGCAGCACGCTCGTCACGTTGCGGCCCGCGCTGAGGAAGACCTTGCGCTCCACGTCAATTCCGTAGCCGCTTCGGTTCGTGAGGATAACGATGCGGTCGGGCGCGGGGTTGGTGACGCCGTTGTTCTTCTTGAGCGCGGGATAGGAGAAGTTCTCGACCACCCAGAGCCGCCCGCGGTCATCGAACTCCATCGCGATGGGCTGCATGACCTGCGGCTCGGCGGCGACGAGTTGCGCGCGGAAGCCCGGCGGCAAAGTAATCTTCTTGAGCGACTCAGCCGGGGAGGTGGGCAAGTCCCCGGCCTTCTGCGAATCCGTGACGCCCGGCGGGAGTTGTGCGGCGGCGTGAAGGCAAAAGGCAAAAGGCAAAAGGCAGAAGGAGCGGACAGTGCGGGTGAGTGAACGGAGTTGCATGGGGCGGTTTTAGGGGAAGGAGAAGAGTGAGGCAACCGAAAGCCGCTGCATGAGGGCTTTTTGGAAGGGAACGCGTGACGCAACGGTCTTGAATCATCCTTGCTGGTGCCCCGTCAGTTTTCCCGACCCGCATGCATCACGCGGCGTC
>JACRKB010000155.1 GCA_016235545.1 Verrucomicrobiota bacterium
ACCCACTGAATACTGAACACTCCGCCCGCCTCCTCGCCGACTTCGCCGAGCGCCACCCGCGCTTCACCAAACTTTTCACGGGCTTCGGCAAGGACTTCATGCCCACGCTCAACGAAGGTTCGCTCCTCTTCATGCCCGTGCTGCTGCCGAGCACTTCGCTCACCGAAGTGAAGCGCGTCATGTCGTGGCAGGACCGCGTTATCCGCAGCCTGCCGGAGGTTGAGAGCGTCGGCGGCAAGCTGGGCCGCGCCGAGACCGCCACCGACCCCGCGCCCGTCGAGATGATTGAGACCACCATCATGCTCAAGCCCGAGTGGCTGCCCACAAACCGCACTTACCTCGGCTTCATCAAAATCCCCACCGTCTATCGCAACCCCGCGTGGCGGCCCGACTCCACGAAGGAAACCCTTATCGCCGAACTCACCGAGAAACTCGCGAACGTCCCCGGCTACATCCCCGGCTTTTTGCAGCCCATCGAGAACCGCATCCTCATGCTCTCCACCGGCATCCGCGCGCAACTCGGCGTGAAGATTCTCGGCGGCACGCTCGATGACTTGCAGCGGAAAGCCTTCGAGGTCGAACGCATCGTGCGCGAGGTGCCCGGCGCGGTGGGCGTCGCGCCCAGCCGCGTGCAGGGCAAGCCGTATCTCGAAGTCGAGGTGAACCGCGTGGCGATGGCGCGCTTCGGCCTGCGTGCGCAGGACGTGCTCGACGCCGTCGAGACCGGCATCGGCGGCAAGGTGATTTCCACCACCTATCAAGCCGCCGAGCGCATGGACCCGCGCGAACGCACCGGCATCCAGGTCCGTTTGCAGCGCGACGAGCGCGACGACCTCGAACGCCTCGGCGATGTGCTGGTCGCCACGCCCAGCGGCAAGCAGATGCCGCTCGGCCAGCTCGCGACGATTCGCCGCACCACTGGCCCGAGCGAGATCGCCAGCGAGAACGGCCGCCTGCGTGTCTTCGTGCAGGCGAACGTGCAGGAGCGCGACCTCACCGGCTTCGTCGAGGACGTGAAGCAGCGCGTGAAGAAGGAGATTGAACCCACGCTCCCGCCCGGCATGACCATCGAATACAGCGGCGAATACGAGAACCTCGTCCGCGCGCAGCAGACGCTCTTTTACATCTTCCCGGCCACGCTGCTCATCATCTTCCTGCTGCTCTACATGGTCTATCACTCGGCGAAGGAGGCCGCGCACGTCATCCTCGCCGTGCCGTTCGCGCTGACCGGCGGCGTCTTCCTGCAATACATCTTGGGCTACAACTTCAGCGTGAGCGTGTGGGTGGGCTACATCGCGCTCTTCGGCACGGCCATCCAGACCGGCGTGGTGATGGTGGTGTATCTGGAGGAGATGGTGGCAAAGAAACAGGCCGAGCGCGCCGCCGCCGGCCAGCCCTTCACGCGCAACGACCTTATCCAAGCCATCAAGGACGGCGCGCGCCTGCGCCTGCGCCCGAAAGTAATGACTGTGGCTACCATCGTGGCGAGCCTGCTGCCCATCATGTGGAGCCACCGCCCCGGTAGCGAAGTGATGCAACCGCTCGCGACACCCGTCATCGGCGGCATGGTGAGCAGCCTCTTGCACATCCTCGTGGTGACGCCCGTCATCTTCGCGATGCTGCGGGAGCGGGAACTTCGGCCTCAAAATGCCGCTACCGCCAAGCCTTGAGGAATCTTGCGCGGGAGGTTCTTGAGCCGGGCCTGTTTCACCTCGCGAGGATCGCTTTGGCTCGCGCGACCGCCGGGGATGCCTGCCACCGCTCGCTACTTCTGCAACGCCTTGTTCAGGTTGTCGAGGTGGGTCTGGGCCTTGGCGCGAAGGGTCTGGGTGTCGGCGTTTTTTACGGCCTGCTCGAGGAGTCGCTTCGCCTCCACGTAGTCCTTTGCGACGCCGTCCTCGGTGAAGTAGCGGATGGCGAGATCGTAAGATGCCTGTGCTTCTCCACTGGCGGCGCGCTTGGTCTGGAACTCGATGAGCTTGCGCTCCGTCTCGGCGGCAGATTGCGGCGGCTTGGGCGTGGAAGCCTGGCTGCTGTTGGGACGTGGGCTGGTGCGCGACTTGCCGGGTGTGTTGCTCGTGCTGGCGGTGGAGGAGGTGCCCTGCTTGGCGGCGTGGGCGCGGGCGCGGGCTGCCAGCTCGGCGCTGATGGCGTTCTTTCCTTCAATGCCCGTGAGCGAGTAAAAGTAGTTGAGGTCGTCCTGGCTCTTCCAGTTCTTGTCCGGCCCGGCGGAAAGAACGCTGAAGCCATTCTTGGGCACGTCCACGTTGAGGCGATACTCGGTGCCCCACGGGTCTTTGGATTTGTCGCGGGTCTCTTTGCCGCCCTTCTCCCTCATGTTGTCCTTGAGGAATGCGCCAAAGTTCTCGATGGGCAAGCTCTTGGTCTCGACGTAGTCCTGTGCGACGGCCTCGGCGATGCCCTGCATCTCGACGCCGGAGGTGGCTGCTCCCCGGACTTTGTCCACGACATCGAGGCTCTTTTTGAGGGCGTCGGAGTTGACCGCGGCGACGCCGGCGGCGGCGGCGAGGGGGAGGATTTTTAGCAACGCGCTCAATTCGCAGCCTCCTTCTTCTTCTTGAGAGCGACGACGCGTTTGTCAGACGTGCGCTCGATGGCCATGCCGGTGAGGAAGTCGCGGCTGACGAGCTGGAGGAAGCTGTCTTTGCCGAGCTTGAGGCAGCGGCTGTTGCGCAGCGCGGCGACGTTGGCGGAGGCTGCGGTGCCTTGCAGGAGGCTTATCTCGCCGCAGAAATCGCCGGGGCCCAGGGTGGCGACCTGCGCTCCGGCCTTGCGGACGCCGAACTCGCCTTCATAGACGATGTAGAATGACTCGTTGTGCCGGCCCTCGCTGAGGACTTCGGCACCTGCTGCGCAGTCCTGGAATGTGAACTGGCCGGCCACTTTCATCAGCGCGTGCGGCGGCCAGTCGGCGAAGATTGAATTGCGCCGCAGGAAGGCGCAGACCTGCACCACCTCCTGGATTTTCTTCGCGCCGAGAGTGGAGAGGAGCAGGCGGTCGAAATCTTCCTTCTTGAGGGCGAAGAGTTCCGTGGCATCCAGCGCCACGACAGAACTGGTGCGGGGCACCTGTTGCAGGAGGGCAATCTCCCCAAAGACCTCGCCGCGCCCGAGCTGCGCCACGGGGCGGAGGGAGCCTGCCTCGTCCTCCTTCTGCACTTCCACCCGGCCGCGATACAGGACGAACATGAGATCGCCCCGGTCGCGCTCGCGGATGATGCGCGCGCCGGGCTTCACGGTGAAGAATTCCATCGCCTCTGCAACGGGCCGGAGTTCTGCCTCGGACAACTGCGAGAAGAGCAGCGTGCTGGAGAGGAATTTCACCGTCTCGTCGGGACCGGGGCGTTGCCCGCCGTCGAAATTAAGCTTCCCCTCTGTTGAGAAGAGACTCGGCGCGAGGAGGCGATGGGCCGCCTTCATCACGAGCCAGAGCAAGTAAGCCAGCGGAGCCGCGACCACCAGCATCAAAAGGTAGATGACCGTCTGCGCGCCTGGCTCGAAGAGGACGTTGTTGTTGACGCTGGCCTGTCGCGCCATCAGCTCGGATGCGAAGCGGAACACGGCACCCAGCCAGACCAGCGCCCAGGTCGAGTGCATTATGAAGTAGCGCTCCTCGGTGAGGGACTCCTTCCAGTTGAACAATTGAGCGAGGAATTTCTGGTTCAGGAAAGTGTCCGCGCAGCGCGGCAGCTCGTGCTGTTTTCGGAAGAGCGCGTGCAGGAGCGCGTGCGCCGGAGAGCCGCCAAACGGCGACGCGAGCAGCAGTGCCGTGACGTAGCCCGCGAGGAAGACCGGCGTCGAGTCCAGCGTCCAGCCGACGAGCGCGACGCCAAACGGCGCGGCAAGCATCTGCAATGCGGCCAACGCCTCCACCCGCCGCCCGCCCATGAGCGCGTCGCGTGTGTCCACGGAGAAAAACGGCAGCACAAGGTCGAGCCGAACCTCGGGCCGATACACTTCCCGGCCCAATCCGCTTAAGACAGCGCCCGCAAGGACATTCGCCAGGCTCAGACCCAGGGACACGGACAGCAGCGTGAGAAACCAGCCGGGCGCAGTGGGAATCAATGAGACTTCCGACACGGCGACAGCGGAAGCCCCCGCGCCGATGAGGCACAAGGCCAGCGCCAGTGCTCCGGTCGGGGTGCAGCGGACGTTCCAGCGGCGACCTTTGGCCTGCCTGCTGATGGGCTCCGACTCGCCTTCATGGAGGAAGCCTTTCTCCCGCGCGGCCAGCACAAGGTCGTAGAAGGCGCGAATCTTGGGATGTCCTTCAGCGTGGAGCAGCCCTTGGAGAACCTCTTGGACAGTCTGCTGCCCGTCGAACTCGGCCAGGATGGCCTCCTGCTGGGCGTTCAGTGCGAGATACTCGCCGCAGTTGGTCTGCTTGAGGAGGCGCGTCCCATCTGGCAAATCCTTCCGCTCCAAGGAGCGGCTCAGCCGGAGCTTCTGGTCGTTGAGCGAAGGCGTCATGGCGTGAAGGACGCCGCATTGGATAGCAAATCTGTCCCGCCCAAGCAAGACGGAAGGAGGAACTATGCCCCCCTCTTTCTTCTCCTGAGAATCCGCTGCGGAGAATGGCCTCCTAGAAAGAGCTGGGGCTGTGGATAAAAGGACCGAAAATGCTCGGCACCACCGGCACTCAGCTCATCCTCATCGGCATCAGCACGTAGTGGAACGGAGTGTTGACCTTCACCGAGCCGGGGCTGAGTTCGTCCGACAGCTCGAGAAAGATTTCGTCTGTCTCCACCACCTTGAGCGGGTCCATCAGATAGCCGGGGTTGAATGCGATGCTGATGTCCTTGCCTTTGTAGTTGATGGCGATGGACTCGCGCGCCTCGCCCACGTCCGCCGTGTTGGCTGTGATGGTGAGGTTGTTTTTTGTGAAGGCGAGCTTCACCGAGTTGGACTTGTCGTTGGTCATCAGCTCGGCCCGGCGCAATGCGGCGTGGAACTCCTCGCGCATGAGCGTGATGCGTTCCTTGGCATCCTTGGGGATGACCTGCTGGTAATTTGGATAGTTGCCTTCGACGAGCTTGGAGATGAGCAGGACAGAGAAAGCTGTCTCGTCCTTGAGGCGGAATGAAACCTGGTTGTCCGTGAAGCGAATCTCGGCTTCGCCCTTGGCTTGGAGCAGCCGGTTCAGTTCATTTACTGCCTTCGTCGGGACGATGATGTCTCCGGTCGCCGTCGAGCCGGCGGGCAAATCTTCTTCCGTCAGCGCCAGGCGTCGTCCGTCCGTGGCCACCATCACCAGCTTCTCGGGTGTGAACTTCATGAACACCCCGTTCAAAACATAGCGGGACTCGTCTGTGGAAATGGCGATGGCTGTCTTCTTTAGCATGGAACGGAGCTTCTCCTGCGGCAGGGTGACAGACCCGGTCTCCTTGAATTTTGGCAGCGGAGGGAACTCATCAGCGGAAAGCCCGTGCAGCTTGTAGTAGGAAGCGCCGGCGCTGAGCTTGGTGAAGTTCTTGTCGTCCGTTTCCAGCTCCAAATCGCCCACTGAAAGCTCGCGCACGATGCTGAAGAGCCGTTTCACTGGGATTGTGGAAGAGCCAGGTTCTTGAATCTGCGCCTCCACCCCGCAAGCCACCGTCACGTCCAAGTCGGTGGCGGTCAGGAAAAGGCGGTTGTCTTCAGCCCGAACGTGAACGTTGGAGAGGATGGGCAACGTGGTGCGCGTGCTGACGACGTTCTGGACGGCTTGCAGACCGGCGATGAGCTGGTCTTTGGCGATGGTGAGTTTCATGGCTTACTAAACAGAGAGTAATTAAAGAATCACCCGTATTATTAAGGGGTGTGAATATGGAAAACAACCCATCGTGTCAAGGCAACATCAAGGACTTGCGGCCTCCATGGCCCGACCTACAACCCATCGTGTTATTGTCTGCCAGTCCGATTTCGCCGGGTTGTTCACCAATCTCCCAACCTGTTCACAAACTGCTGGCGGGTCTTGCCAGAGGAAACTCGTTCTTTTTTCAACTGCGGCTGGATGAGGGCATCTCACTTGCAAGCATCCAAGCCCGATGGATTTCCACTTCCAATTCTTGGTCGTCTTCTTTACCGCTTTGTGGCTCCCTCCTCGCCCGGCTGAAGTCCGGGGGCGGTATAGTTTGAGTTCACGAACGAGAAAAGAAGCCAGACCATGAAGCATCGCCTCACTCGCCTGACCAACGGACTCACCGTGGCCACCGCCGCGATGCCTCACATGGCCAGCGTGAGCATTGGTGTTTGGGTGGGAGTCGGCTCGCGCTTCGAGACCCCAGCGCAGGCCGGGGCGGCGCACTTCATCGAGCACCTGCTCTTCAAGGGAACCAGGCAGCGCACGGCCCGGCAGATTTCCGAGGAGGTCGAGGGGCTGGGCGGCTACCTGAACGCCTACACAAGCGAGGACCACACTTGCTTCCACGCGAAGGCCCGCGCAGACCGCTTCCCCGCGCTTCTGGAAGTGTTGATGGACATGTTCCTGGGCTCGCGCTTCGCCTCAGTGGAAATTGCGAAGGAACGTGTGGTCATCAAGGAGGAGCGCTCCAGCTACCGTGACCAGCCGCAGCACCTCGTGCAGGAGCTTTTGAACGAATCTCTCTGGCCCGGGCATCCGCTGGGACGCGCCATTGAGGGCACGCCTCGCTCGCTGGACGGATTGGACCGTGCGCGGCTGCGGGAGTTCTTCCGCGCCAACTACGTCGCAGGGAACACCTTCATCGTGGCGGCGGGGAAACTCACACACGCGGAATTGCTTCGCGCCGTCGCGCCCTTCGCCAAGCACTTTCCCACCGGCCCGCGACCGGTGTGCGAGCCGGTCAGCGGAGAGAAAGCAGCCCAGTCTTCCGCCATGCACCGTGTCCGGCTGCACACGAAGGCCACCGAGCAGACCCAGCTCGCGCTTGGCGTCCGTGGTGTGTCGCGTCACGACGACCGCCGCTTTCCCCTGCGTCTGCTCAACGCGCTGCTCGGCGAGTGCATGAGCTCGCGCCTGTTCCAGAGCCTCCGCGAGGACCGGGGCATCGCCTACGATGTCCACAGCTCCGTCAGCTCTTTCGCCGATTGCGGTGACCTGTCCATTTACGCCGGGGTGGACGACGACAAGCTGGAGCAGGTGCTCCGCCTCATCACCGCCGAGTTGCGCCGGCTCACGGCGAAGACACCGCCCGCGTCGGAAGTCCGACGAGCGCGCGACTACGTCATCGGCCAGTTCGACCTCGCGCTGGAGGGCACGGAGCCGCGCATGGCGTGGTTGGGCGAGCAGCTCATCGGCCACGGCCAGCTCATCCCTGCGGCGCTCACCCGCGAGCGGCTGGCGGCGGTCACGCCCGCGCAAGTCCGTGCCGTGGCCCGTGACCTTTTCCGGTCCGACCGCCTCTGCCTTGCGCTTGTCAGCCCGCTCAAGACAGCGGCGCATCTCGTCCCGCTGCTCCAGATTGGTTGACCGGCGCGGGTGCGCCCGGTTGCTGGACCTGAGATGCGTCCGTTCATCCGTTTCCCAGCACTTGCAACTTGTCACCTCGTGGCTTTTCGCGTCTAACCGGCGCGTGCAAGACTGGCTCGCGGCAATTCTCCTCGGTGTCATCGAGGGCATCACGGAGTTCCTCCCCATCTCCTCCACCGGCCACCTGCTGCTCGCGGAGCACTGGCTCCACCTGCCGGAAACCAGCTTCCTGCGCTCCGACATCTTCAACGTCGGCATCCAGTCCGGCGCAGTCATCGCCGTCATCGCCGTCTTCTCCGAGCGCGTGCAACAACTTGCCACGCGCTTTACCGAGCCGGCCACGCGCGACTACCTGCTCAAGCTCGGCGCGGCCTTCGCGCTCACGGCGGTCGGCGGGCTGCTGCTGAAAAAGGCCGGTCTGAAACTGCCCAAGGAAGTCGCGCCCATCGCGTGGGCCACGCTCCTCGGCGGCGTTCTCTTCCTCGTGCTGGAGCGCTGGCTCAAGGACAAACCCACCGTGAGCGAAATCACCTGGACCGTCGCACTCGCCATTGGTGCCGGGCAGCTCGTCGCCGCCGCGTTCCCCGGCGCTTCGCGCTCCGGCACCACGATCCTCGCCGCGCTCGCGATGGGATTGAGCCGTCCTGCCGCGACGGAGTTTTCCTTCCTGCTGGGCGTCCCCACGTTGCTGGCCGCAGGCGCCTACGAGACGATGAAGGCGATGAAGGATTCCCAAGCCGTCCCGGTGGACTGGCTCGCGCTGGGCCTCGCCACCCTCGCCTCCGCTGCCACCGCCTTCCTCGCTGTGCGCTGGCTGCTGCGCTTCATCCAGACGCACACCTTCGTTGGCTTCGGCTGGTATCGCGTAGTGGTGGGCGGGGTGATTTTGCTCCTCGGCCGTTGACGCACGCGCTCAGGCAACTTCACCTGACAACCTGAACTCCGTGGCAAAAGAATAGTTGGCTTACACTTTGAGCGCGTAGTGTTGCAGCGCGTTGGCTGACCACAGCTTGCGCTGCTGCTCCGCCGGGCGGCCCGCGATGATTTGCCGGAGCATCGTCACCCATTGCTGATACGTCGCGCCGAGCAGGCAGACCGGCCAGTCGCCACCGAAGACGACGCGGTCGGGACCAAATGAATCGAGGCAGTGGTTGACCACCGGTGCGAGGTCGTCCGCGCCGCCTCCTGGCGTCAGGCTGGCGGCGATGCCCGAGATTTTTCCGATGACATTGGGGCGCTTCGCGAAGGCGTCTATCGAGCGCTTCCACTGGTCCGCTGAGTGGCGGGGCTTTTCCTCGCCAGGACGGGGAGCGCGGAAGCACTTGAGGTCGGGGTTGCCGCAGTGGTCGAGCACGAAGCGCGTGCCGGGACACAGCTCGGTCAGCTTCACGGCATCCATCAACTCGGTCGCCCTCATGCAGAGGTCGAAGCTCCTCCCCGCCTCGCCCAGCAGCCGCACGCCGCGCACGAACTCCGGTTTCAGGCAGTGGCCTGCCGGGGTCGCCGGCGAGTGCAGCACGCGGCGCACGCCTTTGAAGTGCGAGCTGTCCTGGTAGCGCCTCACATAGTCGGCGAAGCCCGGCGCGTCCGGGCGTCCGCCGATGACCGCCGCGCACGTGGGTGTCTGTCCGCCGCGCGCGAGGCCCAGCACGAACTCCGCCTCGGCGGCAAGCTCTCCTTCCGCCACGTCCACCTCCATGTAAATGGCGCGGACGTTGAGCCCGGCGGTGGCTGCGCGGTATTCCTCAGTGCGGTAGTTGTGGCGCAGGATTTCCGGTGCGCCGCCCAGCCACGGGAGCTTTTGCTTCGCCAAGTCCCAGAGATGCTGATGCGTGTCCACGATGAGGGAGTCCGGGGCAGGATTCACAGTGGCACATCCGCCGGCGGCGAGCGCAGTGGCGGTGGCTGTGTGTGCGAGAAACTGGCGGCGTGTCAGGTGCATGGCGCGGGTGTAACAGAGCGCCGGCAAATTTGCCGCAGGAAAATTGGTGCTTTGGCCCGCACCGGGGCGCAACTCAGTTTCCTGCAGTGCAAAGAGGGAGTGATGCATTCGTTCCAGCGGCTCCTCCTGCTGGCAATCCTGCTTCGCTGATCGGAACGCGAGGAGAAGGAGCAAGATTTGGATCAGGATTACGAGCAGGAGCGGAAAGACCAATGCATTCCAAGGACCTGACACCAGTCAGCGGCCGTCAGAAAGTGGCATTGACTTCACCGCGCTGCCTTCCTAGCGTCCGCCCGTAAATACCGAGTGGATCGCCCCGAATTTACGTTTCGGGGCTTTTCATTTCCAGCGGTCAGCCGCCAGCGGCCATCAAGCAGCCCGCCCGCTGAAAGCTGGCCCCTGAAAGCTTTTTTATGTCGAACACAATTCTCGTCGGCGCCCAGTGGGGCGACGAAGGCAAAGGCAAGATCATCGACGTCCTCACCGAGGACGCGGACATCGTCGTCCGCTACGCCGGCGGCAACAACGCCGGCCACACCGTCTTCGTCGGCCCGCAGAAATACGTCCTGCACCTCATCCCCTCCGGCATCCTCCGCACAGGCAAGACTTGCGTCATTGGCAACGGCGTTGTGCTCGACCCCATCGGCCTCGTGAAGGAACTCGATGGCTTGGAGCAGCTCGGCGTAAAGGTCACGCCGGAAAACCTCCTCATCTCCGAGACCGCCCATGTCGTTTTCCCGTATCACCGGGAGCTGGACGGCGCGCGGGAGACGGCCAAGGGCAAAGGCAAGATCGGCACCACCAAGCGCGGCATCGGCCCCTGCTACGGCGACAAGGCCGCGCGCGTCGGCCTGCGTGTCTCCGACCTCATCAGCCCCGACCGCTTCGCCGCAAAGCTCAAGGCCCGGGTGCAGGATGCGAACGCCCACCTCAAGGCCCTCGGCGTGAAGCCCGTGAGCTACCGGAAGATTCTCGCGGACTACAACGCCGCTGCCAATGTGATCCGCCCGCACGTCGCGAACACGGTCCACTACCTGCATGACGCGATGTGTGCGAAGCAGGGAATTCTCTTCGAGGGCGCGCAGGGGACCTTCCTCGACATTGACCACGGCACCTATCCTTACGTCACTTCCTCGAACACCACGGCGGGCGGAGCCTGCACCGGCTCCGGCGTGCCGCCGCACCGGATGGACAAGGTCGTAGGCGTGATGAAGGCCTACACCACGCGCGTGGGTGAAGGCCCGCTGCCGACCGAGAGCGCCGAGGTTTCCGACCTCCTGCACGGCATGGGCCGCGAGTTCGGCTCCACCACGGGCCGCGCGCGGCGCTGCGGGTGGTTCGACGCCGTGGCCACACGCCACGCCACGATGGTCAACGGCATTGATGAGCTGGCCGTGACGAACCTCGACGGCCTCGACACCCTGGCCACGGTGAAGGTCTGCATCGGCTACCGCGTGGGAGAGGTGAAGTTCGATCACATCCCGAACGACATCGAGGTGATCGCCCTCTGCGAACCCATTTATGTCGAGCGGCCCGGCTGGCAGGTGGACACCAGCAAGGCCCGCAAGTGGAAGGATCTCCCCGCGAAGGCGCGCGACTACCTCAAGTTCATCGCCGCCCAGACCGGTGCTAAGCTCACCATCGCCTCCGTCGGCCCGGGCCGCGACCAGACCATCTTCGTGTAGCCGCCGGGCCGCTTCCGGCGGCTTGCGCTCGGCAACACCGCTGGCCGCGGAGTCAAATCTTCGGCTTTTCCCCGCTGCGTTTGCCCCATGTGAACAAGCCCTGCGGGCGCGCGAGCATCAGCACGATGACCAGCAGCGAGTAGATGATCATCCGCGTGTCGGCGATCCACTTGAAGTTGTTGAACGGCGCGGCGAAGGGCAGTTCCACCCGCACGCCGGAGATCATCCGCAGCGCCTCCGGCAGCAGCGTCAGCAGCACGGCGGCGATGATGACGCCGGTGGTGTTGCCCATGCCGCCGAGGATGACCATGACCACGATCTCGATGGAGCGCATGAAGTCGAAGCCCGTCGGCGCGATGGTGAGGATGGAGTGCCCATACAACCCGCCCGCCACGCCCGCGAAGAACGCGCCGACGACGAACGCGGTGATCTTGTAGCGCGTGGTGTTGATGCCCATGGCCTCGGCGGCGATCTCGTCATCGTGCACGGCGAGGAAACCGCGGCCGTAGGTTGAGTTCACCAGGCTGACGACGACATAGACCGTCAGTGCGGCGAAGGCATAGACCCAGAACAGGTTCGTGTAGGCGGGAATGCCATTTAGTCCCAATGCGCCGCCGAGCGAGTCCACATTGCGGAAAAGGACGCGGATGATTTCGCCGAAGCCCAGCGTGACAATGGCAAGGTAGTCACCCTTGAGCCGCAACGACGGCGCGCCCACTAGCACACCCGCCAGCGCCGCCGCGAGTCCGCCGCCCACCAGCGCGATAGGAAACAACGCGTGGATGCCCACACCTTGCGTGAGTGCGGGGGCGAGTTTCGGCGCGCCGAACATGGTGATGGCCGCCGCCGAGTAAGCGCCCACGGCCATGAAGCCCGCGTGACCGAGCGAGAACTGCCCGGTGTAGCCATTGATGAGGTTCAGGCTGACGGCGAGGATGATGTTGATGCCGATGTTCGAGATGATGAGGGCGAAGTAGTCGTCAATGCGCGACGCGCAGGCGGCGAGCAGGCCGGCCACGGCGATGGCGCAGAGGAGTGCGACTTGAGAGCGCGGGATCATTTTACTTTGGCCACAGATTCACACGGTTGAAACACGGATGGGGTAGCAGGGATTGATAAGGAGGCCAGGAAGACAGGAGGAGAACGACTTTCTCTCCTGCCTTCCTGCTCTCCTTATAGATTTCCCAATCCGTGTTAAATCCGTGTTTCATGCGTGGCTAAACTTTTTCCACCTGCATCTTGCCGAGCAAGCCGGCCGGGCGGAAGAGCAGGATGGCGATCAGGATGGCGAAGGCAATCGCGTCGGTGAAGGTGCTGAAGCGGCTGCCGTTGACGAAGGTCTCGACGACGCCCAGCAGCAGGCCGCCGAGCGCCGCGCCGGGGATGTTGCCGATCCCGCCGAGCACCGCCGCGACGAACGCCTTCAGCCCTGGCAGCACGCCCATGAGCGGGTCAATGGCCTGGTAGTTCAGCGAGTAGAGGATGCCGCCCGCCGCCGCCAGCGCCGAGCCGAGCGCGAAGGTGAAGGAGATGATGCGGTCGTTGTTGATGCCCACGAGCGACGCGGCCTGCGGGTTGAAGGACACCGCGCGCATCGCGGTGCCGACCTTGGTCCGTAGCACGATGTATTGCAGCGCGCCCAGCAGCGCGAGCGCGACGACCAGCACGACGAGTTGGCTGGAGTTGATGACCAGCCCGCCAAGTTTGAACGTGTGGACGGGGAAGAGCGTGGGGAAGGCCTTCGGTGCCGCGCCGAAGACGAATTGCCCGAGATTTTCCAGCAGCAGCGAGACGCCGATGGCCGTGATGAGGACGGTGAGCTTGGAGCGATTACGCAGCGGGCGATAGGCGAGTCGCTCAATCGTCACGCCCAGCACCGCGCAGATAACCATCGCGCCCGCGAGCGCCAAGAAGCCGGTCGCGAACGACTCCTTCGGCATCCCGCGCCCGATGTAAAAGCCCGCGAACGACCCGACCATGAACACATCCGAGTGCGCGAAGTTGATGAACCTCAGCACGCCGTAAACCATCGTGTAGCCCAGCGCGATGAGCGCGTAGATCGCGCCGAGCGACAGGCCATTGATGAGCTGTTGGGCGAATTCGGTCAGAAGAGTTGAGAGTTGGGGAGTTGAGAGTTGATAGACGGGCCGTTCAGTCTGTTCGCGCGGTCTCGCGAAGGGAGTGGCGGAGGCCGCTGAGCATTCGGCCAAGTTCGTCGGCTGTGGTGTAGAGGGTCTTGAAATCAGGTTCGGTCAAGAAACCTTGGCGGCGGCTGATGGAACTTTGGGCGACGACTTCAAACAGCGAGCCGGTCGCGATTTCGAGGAACCGGGCGTTGTCGTTGCGCGAAGAACGCGCGCTGCCTTCCGCGATATTGGAAGAGATGGAGACAGCCGCACGGCGCATCTGGTTGGTCAGGCCGAACCGCTCATCATCCGGAAACGTGCGAGTGAGTTTGTAAACCAAGTCAGCAAACTCATTGGCCCTTTGCCACACATCCAGTTTCTCAAAGTTAAACATGACGCACGAGCTGGCGAGCCGATCTATCAACCATCAACTCCCAAACCATCAACTCCCCCTCACGGATTCACCGTCTCCTTATACACAAACTTCCCGTCCTTCACCTCGATGATGACGGCTGGCTTGGTCGCGTTTCGCTTCGCGTCGAGCGTGGTCTTGCCGGTGATGCCGACGAAGTCCTTCGTGGCGGCGAGGGCGTCGCGGAGTTTCGGGCCATCGGTGCCACCGGCGCGCTTGATGGCATCGGCGAGCACGAGGGCGGAGTCGTAGCCGAGCGCGGCCATGGCGTCGGGGACTTCGCCGTTCCAGCGGGCTTTGAACTTCTTCACGAAGGTCTGGACCATCTCGGCCTTGTCCTCGGGCGAGTAGTGCGTGGAGTAGAACGTGCCGTCCATTGCCTTGCCGCCGATTTGCAGCAGCTCCGGCGCTTCCCAGCCGTCGCCGCCGAAGATGGGCAGGTTGATGCCGAGCTGCCGCGCCTGCTGCGTGATGAGGCCGGCCTCGGTGTAATAGCACGGGGCGAAGATGGCGTTCGGGTTCGAGGCCTTGATGGCAGTGAGCTGGGCCTTGAAGTCCTTGTCGCCGCTGCTGAACTTTTGCTCGACGGCAATCTTCCCCCCGTCCGCGACGAACTTCTCCTTGAAGAACGTGGCCAGCCCGACGCTGTAGGGTGCGGCGGCATCAGTGAGCACGGCGACGTTCTTCGCCTTGAGCGTGTTCTTGGCGAAGAGCGCCATCACGGTTCCTTGAAACGGGTCAATGAAACAGACGCGAAAGATGTAATCACCCTTTTCTGTGACTTTTGGATTGGTGGAAGAAGGTGAGACCATCGGAATCTTGGCATTTTGGCAAACCTCGGCCCCTTCGAGTGAGCGGCCCGACGCGACCTCGCCGAGGATGGCGATGCACTTGTCGCGCGAGACGAGCTTGCGCACGACGCTGGCGGACTCGCCCTGCTTGGACTGCGTGTCCTCGGTGATGAGGTCGAACTTCCGTCCCAGCACGCCACCGGCGGCATTCAGCTCCTCGATGGCGAGCAGCGTGCCCTTGTGCGAGGACTGGCCAAACGTGGCTTCCTTGCCGGTGAGCGAGGCGAATTCCCCGACCTTGATGGCGTCGCCGGCGGAAGCCTTGCTCCCGTCGCCACTCTTGCCTGCATCGTCTGGCTTCTTGCAGGCGGTGAGAATGGAGCCGGTGGAAACAGCCATCGCCGCGAGGGCATGGCGGCGTGTGAAGTGAGTTTTCATTTTGAGGATCTGAGTTCACCAGTCCGCAGACAGGCTTGGCCGCGAGGCTAGGCAAGCACGATGGCGGTTTCAACCTTCAATAGCCTCGCGCCTGCCCCGGCCGGAGCGCAGCTGTGTCACCGGCGAGCCGCAGCGGTTTCTCCATCCGGGCGGACCGGAACACCGCTGAGGTGCTGGCTGGTGTGGCTGAAGCCTCGCACGCAACCAGGCTGGGGGGCAGCCTCGACACGCGCCAGCTGGCTGTCTGCCGGAACTCCCGGCTTCACTCGGACGCGGACGCGGGTAGATTCCACGCATGACCACTTCACTCCTGCGCGCCTCGCTTTGCCTGCTCGCCGTGTGCGCCGCCAGCCAGGCTGCCGCACAGACCGTCCCTGTTTATGGCGACATCACGGATGCCGCGACCGGCAAGCCCGTTGCCGCGCGGCTCTACTTGCGCAGCGATGCCGACGGCAAATGGCATTTCCCAAAGTCCGTGCCGCCCTTCGGCTCCGCCGTGCGCTACGAGCGCAAGAGCGGCTTCAACACGAACTGCATCGAGTTCCACACCACGCTCTCCGCGCACCAATGGGTCGCGGAGCTGCCGCCGGGGCGCTACACCGCCGTCGTCGAGCGCGGGAAGGAGTATCTGGCGCTGACGAACCAGTTCACCGTCGCGGCCAAGCCGGTCGAGGTGAAGCTGCCGCTCAAGCGCTGGGTGAACATGGCCGAGCGCGGCTGGTTCAGCGGCGACGCCCATAATCACCGCGCGCCCGCCGAGCTGGAGTCCGCCATGCTCGCCGAGGACGTGAACGTCGCGCTGCCGATGATTGATTGGACCACCGTGGACACGGTGCCGCCCGCGCTCAGTGACAAGAACATGAAGGGCAGCTACGGCGCGCGGCCTGTGGTCGTGGACCCGACGCACGTCTGGTTCCCGCGCAACACGGAATACGAAATCTTCCGCTCCGGCGGGAAGAACCACACGCTCGGCGCGCTCCTCATCGTCGGGCACAAGGAGCGTTTCGACGTGCCGGTGTTCCCGCTCCGGCGCGTGTCCGAGCGGGCGCACGCGGAGGGCGGGCTGATTGATTTGGAGAAGCACAACTGGCCGTGGTCCGTCGCCATCGTGCCGGTGCTCAAGCCGGACCTCTTCGAGCTGGCGAACAACCACCACTGGCGCGTCGAGTTCGGCGTGCGTAAGTGGGCGGTGCCTGCTCCGAAGTGGATGAACTTCAACGGCGACGGAAGCGGCACCGATACAGAAGCGGCTTGGACGCTCTACGGCTTTCAAACTTATTACGCGCTGCTCAACTGTGGCTTCCGCCTCAAGCCGACGGCCGGCACGGCGAACGGCGTGCATCCCGTGCCGCTGGGTTTCAGCCGCGTGTATGTGCATTGCGAAGGCGGTTTCAGCTACGAGAAGTGGATGAAGGGGCTGGGGGAAGGGAGGAGCTTCGTGACGACGGGGCCGATGGTCGTTGCGAAGGCAAACGGCAAGCACGCCGGCACCGAGTTTAAGTCGAAGCAACCTGTCGAGCTGAATTTCGACATTGAGGGCGGCTTCGAGGGTTCAATGCTCAAAATCTCGGCCATACAAAACGGAGTAGAAGTGGCGAGCGTAGCTTCCCTGCCAGTTGAACCTGGTGTGCGGTCCCTTCAGAAGTTGCAAACCAAAGTTCGCTTCACTGAATCAGGTTGGGTCGCTCTGCGGGCGGAAGAGGCATGCAGTGGGAGGCGCTTCGCCCACACCGCGCCGTGGTGGGTGGAAATCGAGGGCAAGCCGCTCCGGCCCCGGCGCGAGCAGGCGGACTGGTTCGTCCAGCGCACCGAGGAGGAAATCGCCCGCAACACCGGCGTCCTCCCGGCGGAGGCCCTGGCCGAGTTCCACGAAGCCCTCGCCGCGTGGAAGAAGATTCAGGCGACGGCGCGGTAGTTCTTTGGAGTGCGGTGACTTGTCACCGCTTTCCGCAGGCGACTCGTCGCCGTCGGAGTTCGGAAGGTGAGTTGCTACGAGGGGTGCATGCGGCTTGCGCCAGTCGGGGGACGCCTTGAAAAGCTGTGCATCCCTGCCCCTTGACGGCGACGAGTCGCCTGCGGAAAGCGGCGAGAACTCGCCGCACTCCAAAGCACGGTCGGGTCCGCCGGAGTCCCAATTGAGCGAAAATTTCTTTGAACGAATGGCCGAAAGTCTGTCTAAATCGCCGGAAACCTTGACAGGCCATGCACAATGCGCGCCGTCACATGACCGGGCAGCCGGAGCAGCCACATGATTAAAGTCGAAAATTTGACCAAGACGTTCGGGCCGAAGGTGGCCGTGAACGATGTTTCCTTCACCGTCCAGCGCGGCGAAGTGCTGGGCTTCCTCGGGCCGAACGGCGCGGGCAAGTCCACCACCATGCGCATGGTCACGGGCTTCCTCCCGCCCACCGCCGGCCGCGTCACCATCGGCACGCACGACATGCTCGAAGACCCCGTGCCGGCCAAGCGCCTCATCGGCTACTTGCCGGAGTCCGCGCCGTGCTACAGCGACATGACCGTCCACGGCTTCCTGTCGTTCGCGGCGGAAATCCGCGGCTTGCGTGGCGACGCGAAGAAGACTGCCGTGCATCGCGCGGTGGAGATGTGCTTCCTCGAAAACGTCCTGCATCAAAGCGTGGACACGCTTTCCAAGGGCTACCGCCACCGCACCTGCTTCGCGCAGTCCATCATCCACGACCCGGAAATCCTCGTCATGGACGAGCCGACCGACGGTCTGGACCCGAACCAGAAGCACGAAATCCGGCAGCTCATCAAGCGCATGGGCGAGAAGAAGGCCATCATCTTCAGCACGCACATCCTCGAAGAGGTCGAGGCCGCCTGCACACGCGCCATCATCATTGACCTCGGCAAAGTCGTCGCGAACGGCACGCCGCAAGAACTCAAGCGCAAGGCCCCGAACGCCGGTGCGATTCTGCTGCGCGTCAACGGCGTCGCCGCCGAAGCCGTGACCGGCAAGCTGCGCGCAGTGGACGGCGCGGAGCGCGTGCAGCTCGTGAAGGACGAGAACGGCACGGTGACGGCGCGGGTGTTCCCGAAGTCGTCGTCGAACGGCGAGTTCAGCAAGGCCGTGGGTGCGGCGGCGCAGGGCTGGCGCGTCGAGGAACTGCACATCGAGGAAGGCAAGCTGGACGAGTATTTCCGCAGCATCACCGCGTCGGACACGGCGAAGAAGTAACTGCCGCGCCGGAACGAACCCCGGCCAACCCGAAACTCCAAACTCCAAACTCGAAACTTTCCATGGGCAACATCACCACCATCGCCAAGCGCGAACTGAGCGCCTACTTCGCGTCGCCGGTCGCCTACGTCTTCATCGTCATCTTCCTCCTGCTGACCGGGTTTTTCACCTTCATGGTCGGCGGGTTCTTCGAGCGCAACGTGGCGGACCTCACCGCGTTCTTCCTGTGGCACCCGTGGCTCTATCTCTTCCTCGTCCCGGCGGTCGGGATGCGCGTGTGGTCCGAGGAGCGGCGGCAGGGAACCATCGAGTTGCTGATGACCATGCCCATCACCCCGTGGCAGGCCATCATGGGGAAATTTCTGGCGAGCTGGGCCTTCCTCGGGCTGGCCTTGGCGCTGACCTTCCCGGTCGTCATCACCGTGAAGTATCTTGGCAACCCGGACCTCGGCGTCGTGTCGGGCGCCTACATCGGAAGCTTCTTGCTCGCTGGCGCGTATCTGGCCATCACCTGCCTGACCTCCGCGCTCACGCGCAACCAGGTCATCGCGTTTATCATCTCGGTGGTCGTGTGCCTCTTCCTCATCCTCGCGGGCTGGCCGCCGGTGACGAACATCCTGACCAAGGCGCTGCCCGATAACCGCTGGATTGTCGAGCTGGTCTCGGCCTTCAGCGTGATGACGCACTTCGAGGACTTCCAGCGCGGCGTGGTGGACTCGCGGCACCTGCTGTTCTTCCTCTCGGTAATTGGCTTCTCGCTCTTCAGCACAAGCGTCGTGCTGCGCAGCGTGCGTTCCTAACCCATTTTTCCTGAGCACATGAAACAGAAGAAACTCGAAACGCTGCTCTACTCCGCCGTCGGCATCGTCGCCATGGCGCTCATCCTCGTCGCGGTGAATTTCATCGCCGCGACGTTCCGGTCGCGCGTGGACCTCACCGCCGACAAGCTCTACACGCTCTCCGACGGCACGAAGAAAATCGTCGGCAAGCTGGATACCAAGGTCAAAATCCGCCTCTACTATTCGCAGCGCGACAACGCCATGCCGGTCTTCCTCAAGACCTACGCCCAGCGCGTCGAGGACCTGCTCACCGAGCTGCGCCAGCACTCCAAGTTCATCGAAATTGAGAAGCTCGACCCGCAGCCGGACTCCGATGCTGAGGACTCCGCGAACCTCGACGGCGTCGAAGGCCAGCCCACCCAGACCGGCGAGAAGATTTACCTCGGCATCTCCATCAGTTGCCTCGACCAGAAGGTCGCGCTGCCGTTCCTCTCGCCCGAGCGCGAGAAGCTGCTGGAGTATGACCTCGCCCGCGCCATCGCGCGCATTGCGAACCCGACCAAGCCCGTCGTCGGCGTCATGTCCGCGCTGCCGGTCTTCGGCACGCCGATGAATCCGATGATGATGCGGATGGGCCAGCAGGGCGGCCAGCAGCCCCCGTGGTATCTCATTAGCGAGCTGAAGAATGACTTCGACGTGCAGCAAATCGAGATGACGGCCACGGAGATTCCCGCCGCTGTGAAGGTGCTCCTCGTCATCCACCCGCGCGACATCTCGGACGCGGCGCAGTTCGCGATTGACCAGTTCATCCTGCGCGGCGGCAAGCTCATCGCCTACCTCGACACGGTGTCGGTCATTGACCAGCAGAAGCAGGGCGGCAACCCGATGATGGGCGGCGGCCCGCCGACGAGCTCCTCGCTCGACAAGCTGCTCGGCGCGTGGGGCGTCGGTTTCGACAAGACGAAGTGCGTCGCCGACATGAAATACGTCTCGCGCATGGGAGGCCAGCGCGGCCCGCAACAGCAGCCCGCCGTGCTCTCGCTCACCACCGACGCGATTGACCGCGAGGACATTTCCACGAGCCAGGTGGACAGCCTGCTCTACCTGTTCGGCGGCGCGTTCACCGGCTCGCCGACGGAGGGTTTGAAGAAGACCGTGCTGCTCAAGTCCACCACGCAGTCGCAGCTCGTCGAGGGTTTCCTCGCGCAGATGTCCGGCGAGGCCATCGTGAAGGACTTCAAGCCCAGCAGCACGGAATACGCGCGGGCCATCCGGTTGAGCGGCAAGTTCAAGACCGCCTTTCCCAACGGCAAGCCGGAGTCCGCTCCGCCCGCGCCCGGCGAGGAGAAGAAGCCCGACGCGCCGTCCACCGCGCTGAAGGAAGCCGCCGCCGAGAACCACGTCATCCTCGTGGGCGACGCCGACATGCTCTTCGACCAGTTCTGCGTGCAGATTCAGGACTTCTTCGGCCAGCGCGTCGTCATCCCGCGCAACGGCAACGTGAACCTCGCGCAGAACTTCGTGGAGCAGCTCTCCGGCGACACCGCGCTGATGAACACGCGCAGCCGCGCCATCGTGCAGCGGCAGTTCACCCGTGTGCGCGACATGCAGTTGAAGGCCGAGGATGCTTACCGCGAAAAAATCAAGGGCTTGGAAACCAGCTTGCAGGACACGCAGAAGAAGCTGAACGACCTCCAGCGCAACAAGGAGAAGGGCCAGCGCTTCGTGATGTCACCCGAGCAGCAGAAGGAGCTGGAGAACTTCCGCAAGCAGGAGGCCAGCGTGAAGGTCGAGCTCAAGAACCTGCGCCGGAACCTGCGGCAGGAGGTCGAGTCCATGGAGAACCGGCTCAAGTGGACGAACATCGCCGGGATGCCGTTCCTCGTGACCATCGGCGGCATCGGCCTGGCCGTCTTCAAACGCAAACGCACGGCGGCCCGATGAACAGCACGTCTAGCTCACGCATGAACGTCTCGGAGAAACGGAGTGATGGAGAAATGGAGTGTTGGAGTGCTGACTCCGCTCCTTCCATTTCTCCACTACTCCACCACTCCATCACTCCGTTCCTCTCCCCCTCATGAACCGCAAGCAGCTCCTCACTCTCCTCGTGCTCGTGGCCGTCATCGGCGGCGCGGGTTTGCTCGTCAACAAGCGCCGCCAGGGCGACTGGCAGCAATCTTCCTCTGGCGGCGGCCAGAAGCTCGCCGGCTCGCTCGACGTCAACGCCGTCACCACCGTCAGCATCAAGTCCAGCGCGGGCGAACTGAACCTCGTGAAGTCTGGCGACGCTTGGGTTGTGAAGGAGCGCGGCGATTACGCGGCGAACTTCGGCACCATCGCCGACCTCATCCGCAAGTTTGCTGACGTGAAGGCCGTGCAGACCGAGCAAATCGGCGCGTCCCAGCACGCGCGGCTTGAGCTTCAGGCCCCTGGCGACGGCGAGGGCAAGGGCACGCTCGTCGAGCTCAAGGGAAAGGACGGCAAGGCGCTCAAGTCCGTCGTGCTCGGCAAGAAGCAGACGAAGAAGTCCGAGGGCGGGCCGTTCGGCGGCGGTGAGTTCCCCGTGGGCCGCTGGGTGCGCGATACCGCGAGCAAGGACACCGTCATCGTGACCAGCGAGCAGTTCGCCGATGCCGAGCCGAAGCCGGAGAACTGGCTGGAGAAAGATTTCCTCAAGGTCGAGCACGTCAAGTCCATCGCCGTCAGCTACGCGACTAACGCCGCGAGCGGCTGGAAAGTCACGCGCGAGACGGAAGGTGCAGAGTGGAAGCTGGCAGCGGCCAAGGCGGGCGAGAACGTGGACACCAACAAACTCTCCGCCCTCGGCAGCCCGCTGAGTTCGCCGTCCTTCAGCGATGTGGTGGCCGACCCGCAGGCCGACAAGCTCGGCCTCGACAAGCCCGCGACGCTCGTGCTGGAGACCTTCGACGGCTTTACCTACACGGCGAAGGCTGGCACCGCGAGCGGCGACAACTATCCCTTCACCATCGCCGTGGCTGCGAACTTTCCAAAGGCCCGCACGCCCGCGAAGGACGAGAAGCCCGAGGACAAGGACAAGTTGGACAAGGAGTTTACGGAGTCGCAGAAGAAGCTCGCGGAGAAGCTCGCCGCTGAGACGAAGTTCGCCAAGTGGACCTATCTCGTTTCCAAATACACCCTCGACAGCGTCCTGAAACCCCGCGCCGATTTGCTCGCCGAGAAGAAGGAAGAGCCGAAGCCCGACGCACCGAAGGCTCAGCCCAAGCCGGAAGCCAAGTGATGCCGGGTGCGGTGGCAGCGCACTCCGCACCCTACTTCCCCGTCTTCAGAAAGTGCTCGAAGAAGGCGACGAGCTGCGCGTTGGACTCGTCGTTGGGCGAGTGGTCTTTCCGGTTCGTCATCGCCACGCGGTTCTTCGCGCCGAGGAGGTCGTTCACAGCGATGGTGTGGTTCAGCGGTATCCACCGGCTCGGCGCATCCTCGCTGCCACCGCTGACGAGGAACGGGCGGGGGGCCATCAGCGCGTGGACTTCGTGGAGGTCGCGGCCGGTCTCCATCATCACCTTGTAAGCGCCGGTGCGCGGGCTGTCGGCGCGGATGAGGCCGGGCTTGCGCGTGACCTGCGGGTCGCGGCCCAGATACCACGGCTCCCAGTAGTTCACGCTGCCACGAGGTTCGTCGAAGACTATTCCGGGGTCGCTCCATGCGGCGGCGGCGAATTTTTCGTAGAAGCACGAGGCGAACATGGCCCACTTGCCGCCGTAGCTGTGGCCAGCCACTCCGATGCGCTTGGAGTCAACTTGCGGGAGGTTCGCCAAGGCGTGCCAGCAGTTCGCGCCGATGTAGCCGAGGAAGGAGAGCGGTTGCCAGCCGTCGCGGCCCGGCTCGGGTGAGCGCGCATCGCCGCCGGGCGAGCCGATGCTGAGGGAGACAAATCCTTTGCGCGTGAGCTGCGCGGCGAAATCGCGGCCCGGATTCTTGCCGAGGCCGATGCTCGTCTCTGGCTCGTAGAAGGGCACGAGCACGGCGGGGAACGGGCCTTTGCCATCGGGGATGAGCAGCCACGCCTCGCCGGAGACGCCGGGGGCAAGCTCCACGCGGACGCGATTCTGGGTGAAGTTGTCGCGCTTGCTCTGCGAGAGAAATTCCAGCTTTGGCTTCTCAAGCACGGGCGGCCACGCGCCCATGAGGCCGTGCCATTGCGCAAGAATCTCCGCACGGCGGCGCGGCCAGTCGGCGGCGGTCTTCACGTGCGAGCTGTCGTTGAAGAGCAGCGGGGAGCGGTAGTTGCCGAGCTGGCCGGCGAATTCGGCGGGCGGGGTGAAGAAGGGGGAGATGAGTTGCGTGGCCGAGTCCGCTGCTTGGAGCTGGGCCGCGCCGATGCAGACGAGGAAAGTGATTAGTGAGTAGTGATTAGTGAGGCGTCGTGGGTGCATGGATTTCACGTCTCGTTCGACAATGGGGCGGTGGATTTCTTGGCGACAGTTTCCGGCGGAGCAGCGGTCGCCGGCTCTGGCTGCTTTCCGTCCATTTGCCAAGAGAGCAGGAACATCAGGCCCACGCCGATGCAGATGCCGCTGTCGGCGATGTTGAAGGCCGGGAAGCCCGCCTCGTTGCCGCTGCGCGTCTGGACATGGAAGTAGATGAAGTCCACCACGTGCTTGTGAACGAGCCGGTCGATGATGTTGCCGACGATGCCGCCGAACATCAGGCCCAGCGCCCATTGCCCGAGCCGCTGCTCGATGCCGAAGTGGTGCCGCGTGAGGAAGAGCGCGAGCAGCGCCAGCATCGCGATGACGGTGAGCAGCTCGTTGTTCCCGTGAAACATGCTCCACGCCGCGCCGGTGTTGCCCCAGTGCACGAACTTGAAGAAGCCCTCGACGACGACCCGCTCCTGCGCGTAGCCGAGGAAGCGCAGCACGGCGAACTTCGTGAGCTGGTCCAGCACCAGCGTCACGGTGGCCACGAGCGCCATGCGGCGGTTGGGTGTCAAGGTCATGCGCCGCGTGGTTTAGCCGGTCGGCAGCGGGATGACAACTGTGGGCTGCCGAGGGAGGAGTCAGGAGTCAGGAGTCAGAAGCCAGCAGTCCGCGGTCGGCGGTCAGGGTCACACTTCGGAAGCAGCACACGACTTCTGACTCCTAACTTCTGACTTCTGGCTTCGCCTTCGAGGCGACGTGGCTGGCGAGGGCGGCGCGAAGCTCGCGCTGGAAGTTTTCGGGCGTGAGGGTCTGCTTCTGGAGGATGCCGGTGACGTTGCCCTTGAGGCGTTGCTTGTCCTCCTCGGTGAGGTCCTTCGCGGTGAGGACGATGATGGGCACGTCGCGCAAATCCCTCCGTTCGCGCACGGCCTGCGCGAAGGCGAAGCCGTCCATCTCGGGCATCATCAGGTCCAGCAGGATCAGGGATGGCAGTCGCAGGCGGATGAGTTCCAGCGCGGCACGCCCGTCGGCTGCCAGCATCACGGGATAACCTTCGCGTTCCAGGTTGCGCCGGAGGAGGTGGCTGGAGATTTCGTCGTCCTCGACTACCAGGACTGGGCGGTCGCCGGGCGTGGGGCAGTATTCGCGGAGCAGGCCGGAGAGGCGCTGGTAGTCCACGGGTTTGGTGAGGAACTCGGAGGCGCCCAGCGCGAAGCCTTTGTCATGCTCCTCGGTCAGGGTAATCATCACCACGGGGATGTTCGCCAGATCGGGGTCGGCCTTGAGCGCGGCCAGGACGGACCAGCCGTCCACGTTGGGCATCAACACGTCGAGGGTGATCAGCGCCGGGCGCAGTTGTTTGGCCATCAGCAATCCCTGCCGGCCATCGGCGGCGGTCTGCGCGGAGAAGCCTTCTTTCTGAAGGAAGCGCACCATGAGATCGCGCGAGTGGGGGTCGTCATCAATCACGAGCACGGACGGCACGCTGCTGGGCGGCAGGGCCGGGGAATCCTGCGGCGCCGCTGCGGGCAGGGGAGGCAGCGGCGTGGCCAGGAGCGGCGGACGCGCCGGGAGGCGCACGGTGAAGGTGGAGCCGCGGTTCAACTCGCTGGTGACTTGGAGCTGGCCTCCCATCGCCTCGGTGATTCTCCGGCTGATGGCCAGGCCCAGCCCCGTGCCGCCGAACTTGCGCGCAGTCGCGTTGTCGCCCTGGGAGAAGGCCTGGAAGAGCCTGCCCAAGTGCTCCTCCGTCATGCCGATGCCGGTGTCGGTCACTTGCATGATCACCCACGATTGCTCCTCCACGGTCTCAGTGCCGAGGCTGAGGCGCACCTCGCCACGCGTGGTGAACTTGCAGGCGTTGCCCAGCAGGTTGACCAGTGTCTGTCGGACCTTTGTGCGGTCGGCGTTCAACGGGAGGCGGGCTGGCTGGCTGTCCAGCTCCAGGCGGTTCTCGTTCTTCGTGGCGAGTGGTCGCACGGTGTCGAACGCCTCGTGGGCCAGCGTGACGAGGTCGAACTCCTCGTAGTGGAGCGTCAGCTTGCCGGCTTCGATCTTGGAGAGGTCGAGCACGTCGTTGATGAGCGTGAGAAGGTTCTGCCCGGCGGTGTGGATGCGGCGGATGTCGGTGAGAGCTTGCGGTTCGCCCATTGCGCCCGGGTCCTCGATGAGCATCTCGCTGTAGCCGATGATGGCGTTGAGCGGCGTGCGCAGCTCGTGGCTCATGTTGGTGAGGAAGGAAGACTTCGCGCGGCTGGCGTCCTCGGCCTTGTCCTTGGCCTGGAACAGCGCGTGGTTCAGCTCCATCAGCTCGGCGGTGCGCTGGGCGACAAGCTCGCCGAGGTGGTCGCGGTGGCGGCGCAGGTCCACGTCACGGAGTTGGAGCTGCACAAGCATGTCGTTGAACGCATTGACCAGCTGGCCCAGCTCGTCCGTGCCGGCCTTCGGTGCGCGGGCGACGAAGTTTTCCTCACGGGCGACCTGCTCGGCCGTCCGCACCAGACTGTGGATGGGGCCGGTGAAGAACCGTTCCAGGCGTGAGGCAAACGCCAGCGCCACGAACGAGCCGAGCAGCCCCGCCACCAGCGCGACGCCCACGCAATTGCGCACGAATCCCTGCTGCCGGCCAGGGTCCGCGCGCAGATAGACCGTGCCCAGCAACGTGCCGGACCCGGACTGGACAGACCGGACCAGCTCCAGGCTCTCCGCGTGGAACCCCTCGGCAGGCAGCGGCAGAGCCGGGAGCGTCTCCGAGCCGGTGCGCCGGAACTGGGCGAACACCCCGCCGGACCCGTTGTGAATCACGCCGACGAGCAGGCGGGGGTTTTCGCGCAGAGCGCTTGCGGAGCGCAAGCCCGCGGCCGTGTCGTTCCCTTCCAAAGCGGCGGCGGCGGCGTGGCTGACGAGGGTGGCGAGCGCGCCCATCTCGTTGCGCACCTCCGCGCGCGCCCACGCACTGGCGGAGATTGCGACGGCGATGCACGCCGCCCCCACCGCCACCATGCAGGCACCGAGGATCATCAGCCGCAGTTTGTTGCGGATGGCGAGGTGCCGGAAGACAGACTTCAAGGTCATGCCATCTCCTTGGCCACCGTGCCGGGTGTGGCTGCGAAGTTTGACTCGGATTTGTCGTCGCGCGTCATGGGCCGGATGCTTTCCCTGATTTGTCCGTTGCGGGCGCTTTGGCCGGAACGGGCTGCTCCGTGGAACGGGGGCACTATGCCCATGCTGCTCCGACGGGAAAGCGAAAAGTCGGCTCTCACGGCTGGCCGGGCGGAGCACCGCTTTTTCAACGCTGTGGCTGTTCCGCACCTGCTCGTAATCCTCATCCTGCTCCGACCCCTCGCGTTCCGATCATCGGAGCAAGCTTTGCCGGAACGATTTTTTAGCCACGGATGGAACACAGATGAAACACGGATGGGGGCGAGGAAAAGGCAACCTTCCAAGTAGAGGAACGCGCACACCAAACGGTGGTGGCGGACGCGGCAGGCATCGTCAAGACAGTGGCCTGCTGTTCCGTGTTTCATCCGTGGCTCAACTGCATCGTTCCGGCTTAGGATTACGAGCAGGCGGGTTGGCACGATTGCGTCGCTCGCGACGTTCGGCCCGCAAGAAGCTGAGGTGCGCCCCACCGATTGGCGCACCCGGTGCAAGCCACTTGCGCGCCGGCGGGCGCTTTGTTACGCAGTGGGCCATGAAACTTCCCATCGTGCTGGGGCTGGCCGCCGCGCTCACGCTCGGTTCCGCGCAGGACACGCAGAAGCCCGGCCAGCCGCCGACGCCCGATCCGCGCAAGGGCAAATACGGCTACCGCGACAAGGGCGGCGAGTTCGTCATCGCGCCGCAGTTCGACTACGCGGGCGAGTTCAGCGAGGGGCTGGCGGTCGTGGGCCTTGGCAAGTTCCCTGCCACCAGATGGGGCTACATCAACTTGCAGGGGCAGGTCGTCATCCCGGCGCAGTTCGACGGCGCGCACGACTTCTCCGAGGGCATGGCGGCGGTCGGCGTGGGCGGCAAGCTCGGCTACATTGACCGCGCCGGGAAGCTGGCCGTGCCGCCGCAGTTCGACGAGGCGCAGAAGTTCATCGGAGGCCGCGCCCGGGTGCGGATCATCAAGAGCGGCTACGGCTACATCAACCGGGCCGGTGAGTTCGTGGTGCCGCTTCAGCCGTGAGAGCCAGTCCGGGCTGGCCAATTCAATCTTTACAGCCGCCCGCGTCGCATTACTCTGCGCCCCGACTTCAACGACCTATGCGTATTCCATTGATGCTCGCCCTGACCGTGGCCGCCACCCTGCTGTCCGGGTGCGGCGGGGTGGAGCGCAAGCTGGGCCGCGGAATGAACAACTCCATGGAGCTTTTCCGGGGCGGTGAGATGCGCCGCTCCATCGAGCAAGCCGGCCTTTGGGAGGGTTCCGACGCCGCATTCAGCACCGGCCTGGTTCGTGGCATGGGCCGCACCATGGCCCGCACCGCCGTCGGCTTCAGCGAGGTGCTCACGGCCCCGTTCCCGCCTTACGCCCCGTATTTCTTCCCGGACAAATGGTTCCGTGACCCGAACACCAAGCTCCGAGCAGAGGCGTTCTCGGTCAACCCGGTCTATCCCGACGCCTACCAGCCGCGTCTCTTCAGCGACACTATTTTCCACACGGACTCGCGCATCGGCTTCTCCGGCGGCGAGGTCATCCCCATCGTTCCCGGCAGCCGGTTTCGCATTTTCGAGTATTGAACAAGACAGCCTTCCCCCGCGCCGGCACTTGAGTGCTGGCGCTTTGTTGTTTTGAGCACCGTCGCCCGCCAGTCGCCCGGCAAGGTCAACCTCCTGCTGAACATCCTGCGCAAACGCGAGGATGGCTTCCACGAGCTGGAGACACTCATGCAGCCCGTGCAGCTCAGCGACCGGCTGGAGGTGGCCAAAGCAGCTGCCGGCCTCACGCTCACCTGCAGCAACGCCGAGCTGCCAGTGGATGGAACCAATCTTGTCCACAAAGCCGCGGCCGCATTCCTCAGCGCCGCTGGCATCACCGATGGCGTCAAAATCCATCTCGAGAAAATCATCCCCCTCGCCGCCGGCATGGGTGGTGGCAGCAGCAACGCGGCGCACACGCTCTGCGCGCTAAACGAGCTGTTCGGCCAGCCACTCAGTTCAGCCAAGCTCCATGAACTCGCCGCCGCTCTGGGCTCCGACGTGCCCTTCTTCCTCCAGTCCCAGCCCGCGCTCGCCTGCGGACGTGGCGAGATCGTGCAGCCCCTCGCACCGTTCCCGGTTCTGCGTGGCGCGCACATTTTGTTGATTCATCCCGGCTTCGGCATCTCGACCGGCTGGGCTTACCAGTCCCTCGCCAGATTCCCAGACGCGCTCAATGGCCGGCCCGGTCGCGCGCAGCAGCTCCTTGGCCTGCTCCAAGGCTCCGACCTCGCTGCCGCCGGACGCGCCTTCTACAACTCCCTCGAGGCCCCCGCTCTGCAGAAACACCCATTGCTGGCGCTGTATCAGGAATTCCTCCGTGCTGGCGGCGCTCCCGCCGTGCTCATGTCTGGCAGCGGCTCGACGACCTTCGCCATCACGGCCGGCCGCGAATCAGCCGAGCGCCTCCGCGAGCGTTTCCAGACCAAGTTCGGCTCCAGCGCATGGACAGCAGTCGTCGCGCTGTGATGTTTCGCTATCCGGGTCAGCCGGCCCGTCTACTCACTCCGAATGCCGAAGTTCAGCCGCGACAGCGCGCAGAAAACACAAAGGAGTCGAGTCGGGGATGACTTGAGCTGGGACTGTTTCCAACCTCCTCGCTCTCCTGCCAGAAACTTGGCTTTGCACTCTTTGCTCTCTTTCGCGGCCATTCCATTTCGGAGTCCGGGTTCAATGCAAAGGCTAGAAGGCGCAAAGTTGCGCGTTGAGGAAAACTGGGAAGGTCAGCAAACGCGAACGGCTTGGCCCAACTCTGCGTCCCTCTGCGTTCTTTGCACCTCCGCGTTAAGGGGAACACAAGCTTCAACCTAGATTCCGCAGTTGAAACTCACGCAAAGGGCGCAAAGGGCGCAAAGGAAAAGAGTTTTGAAACCGCGACCTCTCACCCGCTGGGTGAAGGCTGCCGGTGCCTGCATTTGGAAAAAATGCCCTTCAGCGTTGCGTCCTTCGCGCCCTTTGCGTGAACCAACTGCGGCTTTCAGGCTCATCGCGGCAAGTCCTCTGGCCGGTGCGTGACGACGATCAGGGCTGTGCCGGTGTTTCCCAAGCAGGCCAGGTGCGCTCGCATGAATGCGAGCGACTCCGCATCCAGCCCGTCCAGCGGCTCATCCAGCAGCAGCACTTGCGGGCGGTGCACGAGTGCGCGGGCCAGCAGCACGCGGCGGCGCTGGCCGTAGGAGAGGTGGAGGAATTGTTCCCGCGCAAGCCCGGACAGCGAAAGTTGCGCGAGCACCTCATCCACCCGCCGCCATTGCGCGCGCGTGACGTTGTCCAGCAGGCCGATGCTGGCAAACCAGCCGGAGGCCACGACTTCGCGCGCGGTCAGGGTGTCGCGGTAGGCGGTCTGCAAGTCGGGCCCCACGTAGCCGGCGCGGGCGCGGATTTCCCAGAGCGTGTGCCGGCGCGTCTCTCCGAAGCGGTGGATCACGCCGCCGAGCGCCGGGTGCAGCTCGCCCAGCAGGAGCTTGAGGAAGGTGCTTTTGCCGCAGCCGTTCGGGCCGGTGATGGCCCAGTGCTCGCCGGCGCGCATTTCCCAACTGAGGTTTTCCAGGACCGGCTTGCGGTCCAGATACACGCTGACGCCGCGCAGGCGGAAGAGGAAGGGAGCGGGCAAAGGTGAACTTCCAATGCCCTCCTTCGCTGGAAGTTGAGAGTTGAGAGTTGAGAGTTGAGATCGAACTCCGAAGTTGAGGCTGAAAGCCTCACACATGATAGCCCGGGGCAACGCCCCGGGTGGCGGCATTGAAGCATCGCCGCCCTGAAGGGGCGGAACATTTTGTGTCGCCCTTTCAGGGCTATGCCAATCGTGGCCGAGTAACCCGGGGCGTTGCCCCGGGCTGGTTTGTGATGCTCCTTCGGAGCGCCAGCTTCGGAGTTCGGGTCGTGGGCTCGCTCGTCGTTCCATTTTGCGGTCTCTGCGCCCTTTCGCGGCAATTCTTCCGTCCTCCAGCACCAGCCGCCTGCGCAGCGCGGGCAGCAGCTCATCCTCACGATGCGTTGCGAGAAGCACGCTGGTCCCGGCCTTGGTGGCGCGTTGCACGGCGGCGAGAAGCGTGGCGCGCATGGCGTCGTCCAGGCCGTCGGTGAATTCGTCCAGCAGCAGCAGGCGTGGTTTGCCCAGCAGAGCGCGGGCGATGAGCAGGCGGCGGAACTCGCCTTGTGAGAGCGTCTGCACGTCGCGCAGCAGCAGCGGGCCGAGGCGGAGTTCCTCCGCCAGTTTCCCCGCAGCCGCCTGCTGCTGCGCCGTGAGCCGCCGGTAGAGATAGTCCGTCTGGTGAAAGCCGGTGAGCAGCACATCGCGGCCCGTGCGGAGCCATTCGAGGTTCAAATAACGCTCCTGCTGCTCCGGCGAGACAAAGGCGAGGTGTTCGCGCACGTCCACGGCACTGGTGGAGAGTTCGCCGTCCAAGCCGTAGGTGCGCCGCCCGCCGTCCACGGGATCGGGGTGCAGCTCGCCGGCGATGAGGCGCAGGAAAGTGCTCTTGCCCGAGCCGTTGGCGCCGAGCACGGCCCAGCTCTCGCCGGGCTGCCAGCGCCAGTGGACGCCGTGAAGGATGCGCCGCCCGGCGAGGGAGACGCTGACGTTGTCGAGATGCACCAGGGGCGGAGGCATGGGGGGAAAGTAATCAGTGTTCAGTGTTCAGTAAGCAGTTTTCAGTCGGCGGCCAGAAGCCAGAAGCCAGAAGCCGGCACTTGGCTCCAGTGCTGACCGAACAGTGAACACTGCCTACTGAATACTTGTCTCCCCCGCCCTCCTGCCTTCCAATGCCCCTCCCGTGAGCGCCCCAGCCGCCAACGTCCCTGAGCCAGCCCCCTTCCCTCCGGGGCTGCACAACGCCTATTGGTTCGCCACATTCAACGCGCTGTCCTTCCCCATCATCGTTGGCACGCCGATGATTCTCTATGCCAAGACGCTGGGCGCGAGCGCCACCGTGCTGGGCATCATCGCGGGCATGACGGCGCTGCTGGTCATCTTCCAAATCCCTGCGGCCAGCCACATCAGCCGCGTGGGCTACAAGCGCTTCGTGTATGCGGGCTGGGGGATGCGTGTGCTCTTCATCGGCGCGCTGGCTGTGGTGCCGCTGCTGACGGGAGTGCTGGATGCCACGGCGCGGCTCTCGCTCGTCCTGCTGGTGCTCTTCGCGTTCAACCTCTCTCGCGGCATTTCGAGCTGCGCATGGCTGCCGTGGATCACCGCGCTGGTGCCGGAGAGTGTCCGTGGCAAATACCTCACGCGCGACGCGGCGTGCGTGAACCTCGCCAGCTTCGTGGTGATCGTTCTGGCGGCGTTCGCGTTGGGCGAGCAGCCGGCGGCGTGGCAGTTCACCGCGCTCTTCATCCTCAGCGCGGCGATGGGCGGCACGAGCCTCGTCTTCCTCAAGCGCATCCCCGACGTGGAGGTGCCGGCGGAGGCGCGGAGCAACAGCAGCGAGCCCGTGCCGTGGCTGGCGATTTCCCAGCACCCGCCGTTTCGGAAATTGCTGTGCGTGAACATTGCGTGGGCGCTCGCGGTGGGCGGGCTGGGCGCGTTCACCACCGCGTGGCTGAAGACGGAGGCGGGCCTGAGCGAGGGGCACGTGCTGCTGGTGAGTTCGACGGCGTTCCTCGGCGGCCTGAGCAGCCTGTGGCTGCTGGGGCCGCGCCTCGACCGCCTGGGCAGCCGGCCCGTGATGATGTTCTGCATGGCGGCCTGGGTTGTCATCGTGGGCGGCTGGCTGGCGCTGGCGGGCCGCGCGCTGCAGCCGGCAATTCCCATCCTGGCGGCGCTGCTCTTCCTCATGGGCCTGGCCAGCGCGCTGATCAACATGGCGAACGTGCGCCTGGCAATGGCCATCATCCCGGTGATGGGCCGCGACCATTTCTTCGCGCTGTTCTCGGTCGTGGGCAGCCTGGCGATGGGCCTCTCGCCGATTCTGTGGGGCGTGCTGATTGACGCGTTTCGCGGGCTGGACATCGAGTGGCACGGATTTGTGGTCAACCGCTACACCCTTTTCTTCGGGATGACGGCGCTGGTGTTTGGCGTGACGTTCTGGCTGTGCCAGCGGTTGGAGGAGCCCAAGGCCGCCAGCATGGAGGCGCTGCTGCGCGACATCCTCATCGAGTCACCGCAGCGCGTGTGGGTGCGGCTCTGGCCCAAGCCGTGAGCGTCCCGCACTTCTGTCCCTTGCCAGCGCCGGGAGACAGAGGGAGCAGGATTAGCCAACCATGCAGCTGGCTTGAACCACAAAGGCGCAGGGAGGAAAGACTTGGGTTGGGTTACCATGCTGAAGTGCATTCACCTGCGCGGTGAAGTCGGGAGCGAAACCAGCAAAGCCGGTTTTCTTTGCGGCCCTGCGTCTTTGCGTCTTTGCGTTGAGTTTCAACTGCCGGATTTAGGTTCATAGGAATCGTTCCGGATTCGCCAACCATGCAATTGAGCCACGGATGGAACACGGATTAAACACGGAACAGCAGGCGACTGTCTTGACGACGCCTGCCGTGTTGACCACCAGCGTTGGGTGTGCGCGTTCAACTCCTTGGGAGGATGCGTTTTCCTCGCCCCCATCCGTGTTTCATCTGTGTTCCATCCGTGGCTAGGGAATCGTTCCGGATCAGGATTGCGAGCAGGAGCCAGGCGGCGCCCTGCCCCTTCCCTTGCTTTGCCGGCTGCCGCGCCTAGACTGCGCCCCGGTGAAAGTGCCGTCCGAAGTGCCCGTGATGATTCTGCCGGAAACCACGTTGTTTCCGCAGATGACCCTGCCCTTGCGCATCTTCGAGCCGCGCTACCGGCGGATGCTCGCGGACGTGCTCGATGGCGGGCGCGTCTTCGCCGTTGCTCTGCGTGACCCCGAGATCAAGGCCGAAACCCCGATGCTCATCGGCTGCCTCGGGCTTGTGAGCACTTCTGTGCAGCAGCCCGACGGCACAAGCCTGCTCACGCTGCAAGGGCTGGCGCGCGTCGAGTTCCTCGGCCCGGTGCGGCTCAAGCCCTATCGCATCGAGGCCATCCGCGCCCTCGCCTCGCCGCCGGCAGACGTGCCGCGCACAGACGCGCTCGCAAAGAAGGTCCGCGCCCTCGTGCGCAAGCGCGCGAAACTGGGCTTCGACTTCGAGCTTCCGATGCCCGCCGACCCCGTGCAGGCCCGGCAGCTCCGGCAGATGCAGGAGCTGGCCAACGCCTCCTTCCAGCAGTTCGGCCGGCAACTGGCCCGCATCAAGTCTCCCGAGCAGCTTGCCGACCTCGTCGCCAGCACCTTGATCGGCAATCCGCTTGAGCGGCAACTGCTCCTCTCCACGCCGCAGCTCGAGGAGCGGCTGTCATGTCTCCACCAAATGCTTTTGGCCTCCGAGTCCCACACCAACGATCCCACCCCATGACCACGACCTCCGACACACCTGCCAGCCGCGACGAAGCCGTGGCCACAATCTTCGCCAGCATGGTGATGCAACAGACGCAGATGACGCTCATGCTGCTGGGCCAGATGCCGCACCCCGAGACCGGCGAGGCCATCACGGATTTGGAGGGCGCGAAGATGTTCATCGACCAGCTTGAGATGCTGGAGGTGAAGACCAGGGGAAACCTTGGCAAGGAAGAGGAGCAGCTCCTCAAGCAAAGCCTGGTCGGCACGCGCATGGCGTTCATCGCCTCCATCGAGCAGCAGGAGAAGGCGGCCAGTCCCGCCGCTCCGCCCGCCCCCGCGCCCGTCGCAGACGCACCCGCTCCTATGGCGGCGAATGACGTGGCCGCTGCCGCTGACGACGACTCCCGCAAGAAGTTCTCGAAGAAGTATTGAGGCGCGTTTCAGCCGCGCACCCTCTCTTGAGCACTCTCCTCCGCGCCCTGCAATTCTTCCGCCCGGAGCGAGCGCGCATCGCCGGCGTGCTCGCCCTCATGCTCGCTGGCATCGGGGCGAACCTGCTCAAGCCCTGGCCCATGGCCGTGCTCGTGGACAGCGTGCTCGGCTCCAAGGCGTTGCCCGCCGCGCTCCAATCGTGGTCCAACGACAAGGCCACTCTCATCGCGCTGCTCGCCGGCGCGACCGTCCTGCTGCATCTCTTGCAAGGCGGCCTCAACGCCACGCAAAACTTCCTCGCCATCAGCGTCGGCCTGCGCGGCCTGCGGCGCGTGCGCAACGAAGTCTTCGGCTGGCTCCAGCGCCTTTCGCTCCGCTTCCATCAGGGCCACAACACCGGCGATCTCATCCATCGCGCCGCATGGGACACGTTTTCGTTTCAGACCCTCTTCCAGCAGGGGATGATGACCAGCGCCAGCGCGGCGCTGTCGTTCGGCCTGATGGTCATCGTGATGGCTCAACTGAACGGTCGGCTCACGCTCATCGCGCTCGCCACCGTGCCGTTGCTGCTGCTGGTCATCCGCACCTTCGGCAAACGCATGACCGAGCAGGGCGCGTCCGCGCAACTGGCCGACAGCCAGGTGACTTCGCTCGTGCAGCAAAACATCGCCTCGCTCCCGCTCGTGCAGAGCTACACACGCGAGGACCACGAGGCCCAGCGTTTCGGCACGCACACCGAGCAGGCGCAGGAGCGCCGCCTCGCGCAGCACGGCTGGGAAGTCGCCTACTGGTTCGCCATCACGGCGGTCTTCGGCGGCGGCACGGCGGGCATCCTCTGGCTGGGTGCCAACGAGGTGTTGCGTGGCACCGCGACCCTCGGTGACCTGCTCATCTTCCTCACCTACCTCGGCCAGTTCTACGAGCCGCTCAACCAGCTCTCCCACGTCGGCGCGACCGTCTCCAACGCCAGCGTCGGAGCCAGGCGCGTCTTCGAAATCCTCGACACGCCAGAGGAAGTGAAGGACGCGCCGGGGGCCAGGGAAGTCAGGAGCCAGGAGTCAGGAGCCAGGAATCAGAAAACAGGCGGCTCCCTCTCGAACTCGGCGCGCCCTCCGTCTCCTGACTCCGGTCTCCTGACTTCTGCCTCCTCTCCGCTTTCCCTGCGGGGCGAACTCACCTTCTCCTCCGTCACCTTCCGCTACACCGACGACCGAGAAATCCTCCGCGACCTCAGCTTCACACTCGCGCCCGGCCAGTCTGCCGCCGTCATCGGTCCGAGCGGCGTGGGCAAAACCACCTTGCTCAACTTGGTGCCGCGATTCTTCGACCCCACCGGCGGCTCCATCCAGCTCGACGGCGCGGACCTGCGCTCACTCCGCGTCCGCGACCTGCGCGCCCATGTGGCCATTGTCCTGCAGGAGCCGATTCTTCTTCCCACCAGCATCGCGGAGAACATTGCCTACGGGCGCCCCGGTGCGACGCGCGACGAGATCGAGGCCGCTGCGAAGGCCGCCAACGCCCACAACTACATCGAGCGGCTCCCGCAGAAATACGACACCCTCGTCGGCGACGGCGCGGCGCGCCTGAGCGTCGGTGAACGCCAGCGGCTCAACCTCGCCCGCGCCTTCCTCAAGGACGCGCCCATCCTCCTTCTCGATGAGCCCACCAGCGCGCTCGACGCGGAGAGCGAGGCGCTTGTCGTCGAGAGCCTCAAGCGATTGATGCGCGGGCGCACCACCCTCATCGTCGCGCACCGCCTCTCCACCATCCGCAATCTGGACAAGATTCTCGTGCTGGAAGACGGGCGCGTGACTGAGTCCGGCACGCACGGGGAACTGCTGGCCAGCGGCGGCTACTACGCCCGCGTGGTGAGTGGGCAGATCACCTTGGATTGAGCACTGGCGGAACGTCCCCGGAGCGCGGGAGTCCCGCCCGCAGCGGTGTGCAATGGCCTCAAAGAACGCAAGAAGACGCAAAGAAGACAGGGGTTTTCATCGCAATGATCGGAACTGTTTCATTGCGCGCAGTCTTGGCCGCAATCTCCTCTCTTTGCGTCTCTTTGCGTTTTTTGCGGCCGTTCCATTTCTGAGTTCGGGTTGAAGCGCGGGGGAAGGAGCAAGATTGGGATCAGGTTTGCGACCACGAGCCGAAAAGCCACTGCGTGGCAAGAAACTGAGATTCAACCCCGGTCGCCGAGTTGCGCCCTTGAACTTGGAACTTGGAACTTCGCCCGTTTCTTCCCATCCTGCGCTCACCGCCGATTCCGTGGGCAGCGGATGCTGCGGCTTGAGTTTTGCAACCAACCCTTTGGGCCGCATGAGCGAGTCAGGTTACGACGCCTCCGCCATTCCACATCCACAGTCGCCGCTGCTCACGGAGCTGCTGCGGGATGTCTCGCGCTCCTTCTACCTGACGCTGCGCGTGCTGCCCAAGCACGTCCGCCCGCAAATCGGCCTGGCCTACTTGCTGGCCCGCGCCACGGACACCATCGCGGACACGGCGCTGGTCCCGCTGGCCGACCGCCTCCACGCGTTGCAGGCGCTGCGCGAGCGCATCGCCGGCACGCGGCTCATCCCGGTGAACTTCGGCGCGTTCGCGGAGCGGCAAAGTTCCGAGGGCGAGCGGATGCTGCTGGAGCGCGTGGAGGAGGCGCTGGGGGTTTTCAACCGCTTCACTTACTCCGACCAGCAGCGCGTGCGCGAGGTGCTCTCGACGATCACGAGCGGGCAGGAGCTGGATTTGAAACGTTTCCACGGCGCGTCGCAGAAGGGCATCGCCGCGCTGCAGACGGAGGCGGAGCTGGATGATTACACTTACCGGGTGGCCGGCTGCGTGGGGGAGTTTTGGACGCGCATCACCCGGGCGCATCTGTTCCCCGTCGCGCCGCTGGACGACGCGAAGCTGCTGCACGACGGCGTGCGCTTCGGCAAGGGCCTGCAACTGGTGAACATCCTGCGCGACCTCCCGCGAGACTTGCGCCAGGGCCGCTGCTATCTCCCGGAGGAACGGCTGCGCGCCATCGGCCTGCACCCCGCCGACCTGCTCGACACCGTCAACGAGCCGGAGTTCCGCGCTCTCTATCACACCTATCTCGACAAGGCCACGGCCCACCTCGCCGCCGGCTGGGAATACACGAACTCGCTTCCACGCCGGTTCATCCGCGTGCGCCTGGCGTGCGCCTGGCCCGTCCTCATCGGCATCAAGACTGTGGAGAAGCTTCGCGCCACAAACATCCTCGACCCGCAGCTCACCGTGAAGGTCTCCCGCGGCGAAGTGCGCGGGATCATCACCAGCTCACTGCTGCGTTACCCTTGGGCCGAGTCCTGGCGTCGTCTCTTTCCCGCGCCCGAGGGCCGTATTTCAAGTTGATTCAACCCCCGTCCTTCGCTAGAACCTCCGCCCTATGCAGCTTTTCAAATTGACCGTGCTCGCCATCCTGCTTGCCGGCAGCCTCTGCCTCGCCCCCATATTGGCCCGCGCGGCTGACTCCAAGGCCAAGGCCGCCGCTCCCGCTGACAAGGAAGCCCAGGCCCAGGCCGCCGCCCGCGCCAAGGCAGAAGCTCTCGCCAAAGCCGAGCAGGAGCGCAAGGCCAAGGCCGATGCAGAGGCCGCCCAGCGCACGAAAGTTGAGGCCGACCGCAAAGCCCAAGCCGACGCGAAGGCCAAGGCCGACGCCGCCAAGCAGGCGCAGACCGCCGCCGACCGCAAGCTGAAGGAACAGGCCGACGCTGCCGCACAGGCAAAAACCGACGCCGAGAAAAATGCCAGGGCCGCAGCCGAGGCCAGACGCCTCGCCGACTTGAAGTCCGCCAAGCAATCCGAGGAGAACAAGCGCGCCGCTGACCTCGCCGCCCGCAAAGCCGACCCCGCAAGCTGGGCCACCCGCGCCAGGTCCGACGCCCAAGCCGCCGCTGCTGACGCCGCGCGAGCCGCCGCCGAAGCCTCGGCCGCGCAGACCGCCGCGAACAATACCCAAGCCGCCGCGCGAGCCGCCCGCACCGCAGAAACACAAGCCGCCGAAGCGCTCGACAACGCCAAGTTCACCGTCGCCCGCGCAGAAAGCGCACTGAAGCACGCGCAGGCCGCCACCAAGTCCGCTTCAGCCGCCAAGTCGAAATCCGATTCCGAAACCAAGGCCAAGTCCGAAGCCAACGCGCGCCAGCAACTCCAAGCCGCGGACGCCATCGCCAAATCCAGAGCCGCCGCAGAAGCGAAAGCCAAATCCACGGCAGACGCCGCCGCCGCCGCGCAAGGCGAGGCCAACCGCCTCGCCCAAGCTGAAGCCCGCGCAAAAGCCGAGGCCCCCGCCGCCGCCGCCCGCGCTGCCCAAGCCGCCAAGACAGCCAAGGCCGCCAACATTTCCACCACCGAACTCGAAGCAGCCGCAGCCACCGCGAACAAAACCGCCGCAGACGCCATCCGCGCCAAGGAAGGCTACGCCCTCGCCGTCAAGAACAAGCCCGAGCGCGAAGCCCAAGCCGCACTCCAAGCCGCGACCATTTACGCCGAGACCGCCGCCCGCACCGCCCGAGCCGCACAAGACCGCCTCGATGCCGCCAAGTCCGCCATCAAGGCAAAGGCCGACGACGCCAGGTCCGCGCAGTCCGCCGCCGAGGCCGCAAACAAGGCAGTCACTGAATCTGCAAGCCAGGTCGCCGCCGCCCAACGCGCCGCGACCACCGCTGCGAAAGCCGCCACCGAGGCCCGCACTGCCGCTGATGCCGAGGCTGCAAAAGCCGCGAAGGCATCGTCCGTCAAGCCCGCCGCTTCCCCCGCAGCCGCAGCCACCACCGCCCTCGCTGCTGCGCAAGCCGACGAACAAGCCAAAGCCCGCGCCGAGCATCAAGCCCGCGCCGCTCTCACCTCCGCAGAGGCCGCCCTGCAAAAAGCCAAGGCCGCCCGTGCCGCCGCCGAGCAAGCCGTCACATCCACTTCCACAGCCGCAAAGCAGAAAACCGAAGTCGCCCAGCTCGCCAAGTCTGAAGCCAGCAAGAAAGCCAGCGTCGAGGCCGAGGCCGTCCGCGCCGCCCAAGCCGCTGCGGACAACGCAAAGGCCGCTGCCGCCACCGCCGCCAAGGCCAGAGCCGAGAAGGAGGCGCAGGCCAAAGCCGCGATGGAAAAGAAGGCAAAGGCCGACGCTGATGCTGCCAAAGCCAAAGCCACCGCCGATGCGAAAGCCAAGGCTGAGAGTGACCGCCTCGCCAAGCTGGCAGCCGACCAGAAAGTTGCCTCCGAAGCCAAGGCGAAGCTGGAAGCGGAAAAGAAGATGAAAGCCGAGGCGCAGGCCAAGGCTGAAGCCGACAAGAAGGCAAAGGCCGCGATGGCAGCCAAGGCGGATGCAGACGCAGAAGCGGCCAAGAGGGCCAAGGCGATGGAAGATGCCTCACGCGCCAAGGCCGCCAAATCTGCCGAAGAGGCCGCCAAGAAAGCCGCCGCAGAAGCCAAAGCCAAGATGGCTCCCCAGCCCAAGCCGGCAGCGACTTCCGCCAACGCAAGCGCGCAGGCCAAGGCCGCCGCCAAGGAACTTGAAGCCGAGCGCAAGGCCAAGCTCGACGCGGAAATGAAAGCCGCAGCCGAAGCCAAGGCGAGAATGGAGACTGAGAAGAAAGCAAAGCTTGAAGCTGAACGCCTCGCCAAGCTCGACGCCGAGAAGAAATCTGCGGAGGCGAAAGCAAAGCTGGACGCCGACAAGAAGGCAAAAGCCGACGCTGACAAGCAGGCCGCCGCCAAAGCCAAGATGACAGCACAGCCCAAGCCCACCTCGGCTCCTGCGGCTCCGGACGCGCAAGCCAAGGCCGCAGCCGCAGCTGCCAAGGTGGCAGCCGACAAAAAGCTTGAAGCCGAGCGCATGGCCCGCCTCGACGCCGAGAAGAAAGCGGCCGCTGATGCGAAGGCCGTGAAGGCCGACGCGGAACGCAAAGCCAAGCTCGATCTCGAAGCCAAGGCCAAGGCGAAGATTGACTTGGACAAGAAAGCCGCCGCCGACCTCAAGGCGAAGATCCAGGCCGAGAAGCAGGCTGCCGCCGCTGCCAAGATAAAGATGGATTCCGACAAGCAGGCCCAAGCGAAGGCCGAAGCAGACCGCAAAGCCGCCGAGGCCAAGGCGAAGATTGATTTGGACAAGAAAGCCGCGGCCGATCTCAAGGCGAAGATCGAAGCCGACAAGCAGGCCGCAGCCGCCGCCAAGTTGAAGATGGATTCCGACCGGCAGGCCAAGGCCGAGGCCGACCGTCTTGCCAAGGTTGAGGCCAGCCTAAAAGCCGAGGCCGACCGCAAAGCCCGCGAAGCCGCCGAGGCTCAGGCAAAAACCGAGTTGAAACTCCGGCAGGCCGCCGAGAAGCAGGCCGCAGCCGACGCCGAGATCAAACGCAAGGCGCAGGAAGCCGAAGTCGAGGCCCGCGCGAAGCTGGCCGCCGAAAATGCGCGCCAGGCCAAGGCCGCTGCCAAGGCCCGGATGGACTTGGCCGCCAAGGCGGAGATCGAAGCCGCCCGGCAGGCCGAGGCGCAGGCCCGGGCGAAAGTTGAGATGGAGCGCAAGGCCGCCGCTGAGACGGAGCGCCTCGCAAAGTCGAAACTGGAAGAGGAGCGCAAGTTGCGTGAGGCGCAGGAAGCCGTTCAACGCAAGGCCCAGGAGATGGAGATTGCCCGTGTCCAAGCCGAGGCCAAGGCCAAGCTCGTGGCTGACAAGCAGGCCAAGGAGCAGGCCGAGGCCGCGCTCAAAGCCTCCATGAAGGCACAGGAGGACGCCGTGCGCTTCGAGCGCGAGAGCGCCGCCCTCCGGATCAAGATGGAGGCCGAGGCGAAGCTCAAGGCTGACCGCGACGCCAAGCGCATGGTGGAAGAAACCCTCGCCGCAGCAAAGAAGGCCGACGCCATGACCAAGGCCGCCGCCGCAGAAGCCGCCAAGGCCGAACTGAAGAAGAAGGCGGAGACAGACGCCCGCTTGAAGGAGATGGATCGCAAACGCGCCGAGGAAGAGCGCAAGGCCGCGAGCATGAAGAAGCCCGCCGCCCCAATCGCAGCTCCGGCCCCCGGTGCGGCCCCCACCGCAACCAAGGCACCCACGCCCGCAGCACCGACGGTGACCGCAAAGCCCGACGTGAAGAAAGGCCCTGTGAAGCCCAAGGATCAGCGCCTCAAGGAGCTGCTGCAACAATACCTCACGGACAAGATCACCCCGCGCGAGTATCACCAGCAGCGCGCCAAGATCCTCGCCGAGCCTTGAGCTGGGCCTGATTCAAATTCGCCACGAGGGCCGCCGCTTGTCGGCGGCCTTTGTGTTTTCGTCCTTCCACAGAGCCTGTGGACCGGCCCCGTAACCTTCGCCCACAGCCTCGCGTCTGCTCCCTTCGCCGGCTTGGCCGGTGCAAACAACAAACAAACACAGTCACAAAACATGAAAAAGTTCACCCTCCTTGCCCTCGGCCTGCTCACCGCGACGGCCATCACCGCCAGCGCTGCCGATGGCGACAAGAAGAAGAAAGAGCTCACGGATGACCAGAAAAAGGTCATGAAGGAGATCACCGAGAAATACGACGCCAACAAGAACGGCAAGCTCGATCCCGAAGAGCGCGAGAAGATCAGCGACGATGACAAGAAGAAGATGAAGGACGCTGGCATTCCTGCCGGTGGCAAGAAGAAGAAGGACAAGTAGGCATTCCTTCGCTGGCGGCCGTTGAGTCCGCCGGCGGTTAGCGTGACCCGCTCCGCGTTTCGACGCGGGGCGGGTTCTTCTTTTGGCGTCACACCAACGCGGCGGGGCAGGTGTTCTTCAACTTCACGGCCCAATCGCGCCGTGCTACCACTGGCGCGCGATGCGTTCCCGCTCTTCTCTTCAATGGCCCGGCCCGGCCTTCGCAGTCGGCTTCGCAGCGCTCACTTCCGCCCTTGCCCAGCCCATCGCGAAGCCGCTGCCTGCTGCTGCTGACCCGCACATCCGCGTGGAGATTTCCATCCCGCCGGCGCAGACCCATGTCATCGGCGACGCCACCCCGCTCGTCTGGCGCTTCACCAACACGTCCACGCAGGCGCTCGCGTTCATGTGGGAGGGCTGCTGTCGCAACAACGGCAAGGTCGAGATGCGCCGCCAAGGCCCGCCGCCGCCCGCCGCCGGCATCGTGCCATCGCACAGCGGCCCCGGCCCCGGCATCTACAGCCCCAAGTGCGACCACTGCAAGCAGACGCGCAAGCTCGGTGAAATCACTGTCGAATCCACCATCGCCGGCCCTGCGATCGCGCACCAGTTCGCGCGCGCGGTGAGGCTCGCGCCTGGGGCGGGGCAGGAATTCCCCACGCTTCTCTCCGACTGGGTGAGGGCCGAGTTCACCGGCGATTACAAGGTCCGCGCGCAGTATCTTGGCGTGCATCCCAAGCAGCGTCCGACGATGCCACGCGGTGTCGCGCTTTGGACTGGTCGCACCGCCAGCACGGTTCTCGATCTCAGCCTTCTCTCCGTCGCCGATTACCTCGCAGAGCGCGCGGCCCGCGAGGCGACGCGGCAAGTGCGGCTCGAACTCACCGGTCCGGCGAAGCTCGTCGCCTTCCAAGGCACGCCGTTGAAACTCAAGCTCACCAACACCAGCCGCGCGGAGTTGCGCCTCGACTGGCCCGCGTGCCTTGACCTTTGGATCGTCGCCAGCAACGGCGTGCGCGTCCTGCCCGCTTCCGAGCCACAGCTCGGCGCGGCAGAGACGCTTGTGATTCCGTCTGGCGGCGCGGTGGAGCGCGAGCTTGCGTTCAGCCATGAATTGCTCGTCGGCGAACCCTTCAGTGCCTACCAAGTTTTCGCCGACCTGCGGGAAATCACCAACGCCCTCCGCGTCCCGTCGAATCCCGTCGCCGTCACATGGCAGCTCGACCGCGATGCAGTGACGCGGCTTGTGCGGGACGCCGCCGACAAGCCGCTCACAGGCGCGCGCAACGCCCCGCTCAAGCTGCTGCGCATCTACCTCGGCGAAATCGCCGACCCGCTCCGCGCGGTGGACATCGCCGCGCTTTCCCCGGCCGCCGCAAAGCTCACCACCGATCTCCGCACGTCCGCCGGATTGAAGAAACTTGCGCCCAAGCCGGGCCGCGTGGACTTGAGCCTGAGCATCACGCCGGACGGCAAGTTTCAGTTCAATGAGGCCGCCGTCGCCGCTGCCTTCGCGGACCGCGCGCTGCCGGCGGCCGGGCAGCTTCGCGCCGTGCTCGCGCTGCGGCATCATCTCGGCTGGGACGTGGGTGTGGGTTTGAAGCCGGAGCCCGCGACGCCGCTGCGGCACATCGTCGCCGCGCTCGACGCGATTTCCCCGTTGCAGGCAGACCTCGCCGCCACGCCGTCCACGCCGGTCTTCAACGCGGACTCGACAGCCTTCAGCACCGTGAGTTTCCAGCGCGCGGTCATTCCGGCGAACTGGTTGGTGCGCGTTTCCAAAAATGCCGGCACTGTAACACTTGCCGCCGCCCGCCGCCTGCCGGACCCGCAGCGCCCCGGCGTCGAGGTGATGTTCAGCGAGGCGGAGATTGGTCGGGCCAGATTCACGGACCTTCCCGGCGCTGCGGCGCTTGCAGCACTCCTCGCCGATCGGCAGCTCACTGCTCCCCGTCTGCTCGTGCTGGCCGCGCCCGATCTGCGATGGGGCGAGCTGACCGCTCCGCTAGGCCCGCTGATAAATCGCAGCCTCCCCTTCGACCTCTTGGTGCAGTAGCCGCCGGAGCGTGGCACCCCGGGCCGTAGGGTGTGGCTCGTGCGAGGGTTGCACCCAAACTCCGAATTTCAGCCGCGAAAAGGCGCGAAGAACACAAAGGAGCGGAGCAGGGGATGGCTTGAGCCGGGACTATTTCCATCCGACTCGTTCTCCTGCAATAAACTTGGCTTTGCGCTCTTTGGGCCCATTCGCGGCCAACCTCGGAAATCGGGTTTATGCCAGACACTTGGCGTAGTTGGTATGACTTCGGAGTTCGGGATCACCTTTCACCTTTCAACTCACGGAGCCTCACCTCATCCCCGGCATCCCGCCCATCCGGCCCATCATCTTCGAGAACTTCCCCATCTTCTTCATCATCTGCTGCATCTGCCCGAACTGCTGGAGGAGCGTGTTGACCTCGGTGACGGTCACGCCGCTGCCTTTGGCGATGCGCATCCGGCGCTTGGCGTTGAGCAAATTCACGTTGCGTCGCTCCGTCAAGGTCATCGCGCAGATGATGCCTTCCTTGCGGCGGAAATCCTTCTCGGCCTTGCCGAAGTCCGTGCCCTTGGCCATCTCCGCGCCGCCGGGCAGCATGCCCATGATCCCTTCCAGCGGCCCCATCTTCTTCATCTCGCGGAGCTGCATCAGAAAGTCCTCCAGCGTGAACTGGCCTTTCCGCATCTTCTCCTCCAGCGCCATCGCGGAGTCCTGGTCAATCCGCTCGGCGGCCTTCTCGACGAGCGACACCACGTCGCCCATGCCCAGGATGCGCTGCGCCATGCGCTCGGGGTGGAACGGCTCGAAGTCGTCGAGCTGCTCGCCCACGCCCATGAACTTGATGGGCTTGCCGGTGACTTCGCGCAGGCTCAAGGCCGCACCACCGCGCGCGTCGCCATCGAGCTTGGTGAGGATGGAGCCGGTGAGGTTGAGGGCCTGGTCGAAGTGAGTGGCGACGTTGACGGCTTCCTGGCCGGTGGCAGCGTCGAGCACGAGGAGAATTTCCTGCGGCTGGATGAGGTCGCGCAGCCGCACCAGCTCTTGCACGAGCACCTCGTCAATTTGCAGGCGGCCTGCGGTGTCGAAGATGATGACGTTGCGGCTGGTGAGCTTGGCGAGCTGCTGGGCGTCGCGGGCGATCTTGAGCACGTCGGTCTCGCCGCGCTTGAGGAAGACGGGGACTTCGAGCTGCTTGCCGAGGGTTTCGAGCTGGTCCATCGCGGCGGGTCGATAGACGTCGCACCCGACGAGGAGGGGCTGGCGACCCTGCTTCTTGAGCCAGCTGGCGAGCTTGCCGGAGCTGGTCGTCTTGCCGGAGCCGTGGAGACCGACCATGAGGATGCACGTCGGGCTGGAGCTCAGATTGAGGCCGGCGTTTTGCGAGCCGAGCAGCGTGACCAGCTCGTCGCTGATGAGTTTGATGATCTGCTGGCCGGGATGGATGCTCTGGATGACCTGCTGGCCGAGGGCCTTCTCCTTCACGCGCTCGATGAAGTCGCGCGCGACCTTGAAATTCACGTCGGCGTCCAGCAGCGCCACGCGCACGTCGCGAAGGGAGTCGCTGACGTTGGACTCGGAGATCTTGCCGAGGCCGCGGAGGTTGCGGAAGACGTTCTGGAGCTTGCCCGAGAGCGAATCAAACATGGGGGTGGAATCTAGGAAGCGGCGGAAAAACTGCCAGCCCTTTCGCAGCCGGGAATGCAAGGCAGTCCGGGCTTGCACGGCCTGTGCGATTCCCTTAGCACTCCCGCCGCTCGCACTGTTGCTGCGGGCCGACAACACACCACGACGCTTATGGCCGCATTCTCCACCATCCCCAAAATCTCCTACGAAGGACCGCAGTCCAAGAACGCGCTCGCCTTCAAACACTATGACGCCAAGGCCGTCATCGAGGGCAAGACGATGGCCGAGCACCTGCGCTTCTCCGTCGTGTATTGGCACACCATGTGTGGCCAGGGCGCGGACATGTTCGGCTGGGGCACGGCCGTCCGCCCGTGGGAAGCCGGCCTCTCCGGCCTCGACCTCGCCAAGGCCCGCGTGCCTGTCTTCTTCGAGATTTGTGAGAAGCTCGGCGCGCCCTACTACGCCTTCCACGACCGCGACGTCGCCCCGCACGGCGCGAACCTCAAGCAGTCGAACCAGTGGCTCGACACCATCACCAAGCTCCTCAAGGCCCAGCAGAAGAAGACCGGCGTGAAGCTGCTCTGGGGCACCGCGCAGCTCTTCGCTCACCCTCGTTACGCGCACGGAGCCGCCACGAGTTGCGACGCCAACGCATTCGCCTACGGAGCCGCGCAGGTGAAGAAGGCGCTCGAAGTCACCCACGAGCTCGGCGGCGAAGGCTACACCTTTTGGGGCGGACGCGAGGGCTACTCGACGCTCTGGAACACCGACATGAAGCGCGAGCTGGAGCACCTTGCCAAGTTCCTGCACATGGCCGTGGCCTACAAAAAGGAAATCGGCTTCAAGGGCCAGTTCTACATCGAGCCGAAACCGAAGGAACCCACCAAGCACCAATACGACTCTGACGCCGCCGCGTGCCTGAACTTCCTCCGCGAATACGACCTCATGGACCATCTCAAGCTCAACCTTGAGACCAACCACGCCACGCTCGCCGGCCACTCCATGCACCACGAGCTGGAAGTCGCGGGCGCAGCGGGCGCGCTCGGCTCCATTGACGCGAACACAGGCGACCTGATGCTCGGCTGGGACACCGACCAGTTTCCGACGGACATCTACCTCACCACGCAGTGCATGTTGAGCGTCTTGAAATACGGTGGCCTGAAGTCGGGCGGCGTGAACTTCGACGCCAAGGTGCGCCGCGAGAGCTTCGAGCCGGTGGACCTCTTCCACGCGCACATCGGCGGCATGGACGCCTTCGCGCGCGGCTTGAAAATCGCCGCTGCCATTCGCGCGGATGGACGCCTGGACGCCTTCGTGAAGAACCGCTACCGCACCTGGGACAGCGGCCTCGGACGCGACATCGAGAGGGGCAAAGTCGGCTTCAAGCAGCTCGAAGCCCACACGCTCAAGCACGGCGAGCCGAAGCTGGAAAGCGGCCGGCAGGAGTTCTTGGAGAACTTGATCAACGAGTTTGTCTGAGACCGGACTCGGCTGTAGCCCAAAGGCCCGCCCCTTCGGGGTCTTGGATCACTGCCCAAGCCGCCGAACCAATTCCCCGCAAAGGGCCGCCTTCGTGGCGCACTCCATCACAACGGTTTCCTTGTCGCACAGGGTGAAACCATCACCTGCAGCCCGACCATTCAGCACGCAGAAGTCCGTGCGGGCTTCCGTGAATTGACGCCGGACGCTGGCCAACGCCTCCTCGCGACTGCCAGACAGCTCGTATTTCCAACCCACCAGCAGGCTGCTTGGGAAGAGCCTCCGCAGCTCGCAAATCACCTTCGCCGCCGGCTCAAGGTGAATCGTCAGCGCTCCGTCGCGGCTGGCAAGCTTCGCGGACCGGCACGCGTTGCCCGCCTCGTCGCGCACAGCAGCGACGCGGAAGTCGCACAACGCGGCGGCGTGGAACACGGCCCCGATGTCGTGCGCCGTGCTGTGCTCGCGGAGCAGAGCGAGCAAATCGTCATTCGTGTCGAAGCGGCGGACGTGACAGCGAGGGCCGGATGCCGGGCCGGCGTGAGTTGCGCCGCTGCCTTTGAGGCAACAGACCTGGTGGCCGGCGGCGGCGAGCTGCTCTGCGAGCAGCGCGCCAAGTTCGCCCGTGGAGAAATTGGTGAGCCGCCGAACCTCGTCAACCGGCTCGAAGCTCGGCCCGCAGGTGACGATGACTTTCATGTGCAACCGGGCGCAAGCAGACGAGGCGTTACTTCGCGCTTAGCTCGGCCACTTTCGCCTTGAGCTTCTCGAACGGCACGCGGTCGCCGTTGTTCTTGCCGACATGGCGGAAGACCTCCTTGCCGTCCGGCCCGAGGAGCACGAGCGCGGGATAATGGACGACCTGCCCGTGGAACTTGTAGCCGTCGGGGATGCTGAACTGCTTCGCGAGCTTCGCGTCGGCATCGCGGTGGATTGGGAACTTCGCGAGCGCATCGCCGGAAATATTGCCGGCCCAGCCCTTGATTTCAGCCTCGGAGTCGGGCTTGAGGAAGACCTGCACAACATTGGGAAGCGTCGCGGCCTTGGTCTGATAATCGCGCGTGTGGCGCAGACAGACAGGGCACTCAGTCTTCAGCAGGAAATGGAGCGCGACGAATTTGCCTTTCGCATCCGCCAGCGTGAACGCGCCCGCGCCGGTTGCGGAGGGGACTGTGAAGTTGTCGGGATTTGCGGCCACAGCAGACAAGCCGAGGCCGAGAGCGAGGGAGAATGCGAGCAACTGGATTTGTTTCATGCGGCGTGATTAGGCGAAGCCTCGAGAAACATACAGGCAAAAATGAAGCGAGCGCCGTTCATAAGCAGAGGCACACGCAAGAGCTCCAAAAGGCGTGCTTCGATAACAACCGGTGCGTGCCAGTTTGTCGAAGTTCATGGGGACGGCAGTGCCGGCCCCCCTGTCAATCGGGCAAAGGGCAGCGACCGCAGAACTGAGCGATGCAATGGAGACGCGATACGCGCGGCTTTCTGGCTGCAGATACATCCCGGCACTCGAAGCACACTTTGTCATTTCTTGCGCTGCCAGCGCGAGGCTCTGTTCGGTTCGTCTTCATCGAGCCCCTCAAACCGCGACCATCGCCCGGCGAGCGCACCGTTCTGCGGCCAGAAGCCCGCGCTCCAACTGCACCGGCTGCGAAGGGCAGCGCTGCCGTCGAGGCGTTGCATCAGCAAGGGGGCCGCCAAGCTAGAGCTTGATGATCAGGCTGTAGGTGAGGACGCCTTGGACACCCTCGCGTTGGGCCTGCAACACCAGCTTTCCCCCCAATCTCAGGGCTGTTCCTTTCAGCCTTTCCTTCGGCTTCTTGGCGTGACGCGCGAGCGGGTGCGAGACGTGGACGGTGGTCTTCCCGGCACCTTTGGTGTTGAGGATGTGGGCGATGGTGAAACCCGACCCGAGCGCGACACACGCGCTGTTCTTGGAAGGGATTATGGTTTCGCCTGGTTTGACTTTGCCACCAGAGGTCGCGGGTCGCCGGGTGCCGTCCACGGCCTCGATGACCATGCTGCCAAGGAGACGGTCAATGATGACTGGAACTTCTTTGCTCATAGGAATGAGGGTTCAAAGGTTGTAAAAGGAGTTGTTCAGCCACGAATGGTGAAAACATCGCTGTCAGCGAAGTTCAAAGTGGTATCAGTCAGCCCAGTGACATCGTTGTAATACTCGTCCACGGAGGAAACCTCGTCGTAGTTGACCTCGATGACCACATGTCCGCCGGGTGGACCTTCGGAGAAACTGGCGATGACAGCGTCCCCATTGCTTGCGTTCAAGATCGAGCCATTGGCCCCCTGTGCGGCTAGGATGAGATCCTCGTCCAAGATCGCGCCGCCTTCGCCGACATCCCGGGGGTTTGTTACCGGGGTTACGGGCGGTGGCTTCGGGGCGTTGGGCTGCACCTTCATCTTGTCGTTGTTGGCCGGGTTGGTTACCGGACCCATCTTCATTGTTGGCATGATGTTTTCCTTATGTGTTGGGCACGCTTCCGTCGCGCTACAGGAGCCGGGCGAGTGGTATCAGTTTCACACCCGCCTGACCCTTCACCCCCGCTGTTTCGCCTGGCAACAAAAGCGTGCCGCTGGTTGCGTTTCGTTTTGCAGGGGTGTGGGCGTCGGTGACCGTGATAGGCGCGTCGCAATTGCCGATCAAGAAGAATCCTTCGACCTTTCCGCGATACGGCGGATGCTGTCGCCAGTCCACCTCGCGTCGTGGGTTCACGGGCTGCGGTTCGGCGAGCTTCCAGTGGAGGAGCGTGTCGCGGGCCTCGGGGAATTCCTTCAGCGTGTGCGCGATGAGATGGTTGACGTAAGCGGTGCGGGCGGCCGCGCTGTAGAGGAAGTTCCGTTTGCCCAGCCAGAGGTGCGAGCAGAGCGGGTTGCGCGCGAGGCCGTTCTTCCACTGGTTGAGCCGGCCGATCGGTTTCACACGCAGGCCCAGCCTGGCCATGCAAAGAGGCAGCAGGCGCTGATCGAGGAAGAGCGGCGCTCGCCGGGTGCGTGGCAGGTCCGTTTCCTCGGGATGGTCCCGCAGCCATGCGGAATACTCGGACATAAAGCGCAGCGCCTCGCCGGAGAAGCTGCGCGTGACCGCCGGTGAGGGGAAGGAGACGACGCCCAGATTGACCGGCTGCAAGCGCCAGTTCCAGTCGCGCCCCGCAAATCCGAAGCGCCCGAAGTCTGCCCGGTTGCTCGCGTAGGAAACCCAGCGGCGGTCCTCGTGATGCAGCGCCATCACCGGAGCGGTGGGCCGGAGCGGCTGCCAGAGGATCGCGTCCGTGTCCACACTGGCAAAGGGGCCGTCCATCAGCCCGAACGCAAACATCCGGCCCGCCGTCCAGAAAACCTTCGGGTGAATGTCTGCAGGAGTGTCGTCCAGTGCGGTGGAGACGCCACCGTGGTAAATCCAGTCCAGCCCGGTGCGCTGGAGGAAGCGCCGCCCGCGCGTGTCCGTCAGCATTTTGATCCGCCCGTGACGGCGGGCTTCCAGCGCGCTGACGAGCCAGGTGAGCGCCTCGAAGTCTTGGAGGACGATGTCCTTTTCCCCGCCGCTGGCGTCCTGCTTCGGGCGCGTCCAGAAGCTGTGCAGATAGGTCATGCGGACGGGGCTGCCGCGGGCTCGCTGCCGATTGGCTGCCAATGCACCTCAAAGATCTTCACCGGCGTCGTCACGCCCTTGAGGAGCACGGGCACCAACTCTGCGCAGCGCGCCACCAGCTCGGGATGGTTGCGCCCGGCGGCGAGGATCGTGTGATCGGTGGCGATGATCTGCCCGCCGCCTGTCAGGCCTTCCACGCGGCTGGCGACGTTCACGACGTGGCCGAAGGTCGTGTAGTTGGAAACGTGTTTTTCCGACCCCATGAAGCCGACGGTGGCGTAGCCCGAGTTCAGGCCGATGCCCATCCGCAGCAACGGCAGCAACGGCAGCGGGGGCTGTCGTTGCGCGCGCCTCCGCTCGTTCTCCTGCCCGCGCCGCTCGTTTTCCGTGGTCATGTCACGATGGAGCCGCTCCAAACTTTGCTCGGCAGCGATGGCGCACTGGAGCGCCTTGGCCGCGTGGTCCGTGTCTGCCAAGGGCGCGCCCCAGAAGGCCATGACGCAGTCGCCCATGTATTTGTCGAGCGTCCCATCGCTGGCTTTGATCTCATCCGCGACTGCGGCGAGGTAGCGGTTGACGGTGCTCATCGCCTCGCGCGCGGTTTCATCCGCGAAGGAGCGCGCTTCTGCGGCGGGCAGCCCCAGCGCACGGGCGGCGGCCTCGGCCTGGTTTTGCGACTCCTCCGCGTAACGCGTGAAGCCCCGCAGGTCGGCGAAGAGCACGGTGATCTCCAGCCTCCGGCTCTCCAGCATCGGCGTCTCCTGCGCAAGCAACGCATCAATGATCCGGGGCGACACCACCTTCTTGAGCAACTGCTCCACCCGCCGCCGTTCGAGGTTCTCCAGCGCGCGGCAGACCGAGAACACCAGATGTGTGGTGAGCAGCGCGCCCACCACCGGCAGCGCCACCGGCAGCAAGACGCGGTGCGCCGTGTAAATCCACACGGCGAAGCACACGTAGGCCGTCGCGAGCAGACCGACGGAAAGTGTCGCCAAACCTGTTCGCAGCCGCCACCCGAGCAACGTGGCCAGCCACGTCAGCCCGAAGGCAATCCACCCCTCAGCGCCAAGCGACAGCGTCCGCACAAAATTTCCCGCGACGACCGAGTGGGCGATGCTCATGTGGGCGAGAAACGCCATGTCTCGCCTCTGCAACGCCGTCGTAGCGCGGTCATTCACATTCACTCCACCGCCGCCCGCGCCCAGCACCACCAGCTTTCCCTGCAAACCAAAATCCAATGGAATTTCGCCCCGTGACCGCCGCAAGGCACTATCGAGCACCCGCTCGAAGGGGAGATTTCGCACGCGCTGTTGAGGGATCGGGTGGTCGTAACGCGCCGACCAGTCTAGCAGCGTGGTCTTGCCGTCTTGTAGCGGGATGGTGCGCACCACCCCGCCCGCACCTCGCAGCACCACGCGGTCGGGCAGAACCTCGGCATCCGCCAAGTTCAGCTCCAACTTGCGGGCGGCCAGCACCACGCCCAACGCCCAAATCCGCCCCAGTTCGCGGTCATCCACAAAAAGGGGAACTCCTCGCAGCACGCTATCTGCACCGGAAGAACCGACGACATGGGCGCTTGCCGCGTTGGTGCGGAGTTGCAGGATGGGCGGTTCAAGTTGAGATCGACGAATTTGATTGCGGGCGACCGCCAGCACGACATTCCCGCACTCGCGGAGGCATTCCGCGAAGAAATCCTGTCCGCTCACCGGGTTGGTTGTGCCGGTGATCTGGGGCCAGACAAACTTTCGCACAGTGTCTCGCTCAGGGAAGAACACATCGAAAGCCACAGCCTTCACACCTTGGGCCTTCAGCTCGTTGATGAAGGGACCGTAGTAAAAATGGCTGAACGGCCAGCGGGGCTGGTCGGGCATTTTTTCGTTCATCCACTTAATCGTGGAATCCCCGATTGCCATCGTGGCGAACTGGTCCGCTGCGTGGGGCGAAGGATACTTGTAGGCAAACCGGACACGCCAGTCGTGGGCCATCCATTCGAGCCGCTGGAAGATGGAGGGGGAGCTGGGACTCGCGGCATCGTGCAGCCGGATGCCAAACAGCACGCCACCCACGATCAGCGCCAAAAAGAGCGGATAGACCTTGAGGAGCTGGCGTTTCACCTGCGGCAGGCAAACGAAAAAAGCGCGCCAATTCAAGGCATTTCCTCCCTGCCGTTTCCCCCATCGCGCAGACTTCTTGGCCGGGGCGTCTTCAGCGGCACCATCAAAAACCGGCCGCGCGTGCCCCGCGCCGCGATTCACTTCAAGGCCGCCTGCCACCGCGCGAGCTGCCTCGCCATTTCCTTCGTGCCGGGCGCGCCCGTGAGGTTGCGCCGGGCCATCGCCTTGCCAAGATCGAAACATTCCTTCACGTCAGAACCAAAGGCGGCGTTCACCGACTTCAACTCTGATGTCGTCAACTCGCCCAACGGCCTGCCCAGCTTCTCCGCGAGCGCCACCGCTGCGCCGACCGCGTGGTGCGCGTGGCGGAACGGCATTTCCTTCCGCACGAGATAGTCGGCCAGGTCCGTTGCCAGCAGCGCGGAGTCGCTCGCGGCGGCTGCACACGCGGCGGCATTAACGCTGGTGTGGCGCAGCATCGCGGCGGTGAGTCGCACGCTCGCGCGCACGGTGTCCACCGTGTCGAAGAGCCGCTCCTTGTCCTCCTGCAAGTCGCGATTGTAGGTCATCGGCAGGCCCTTCAGCAGTGTGAGCAGCGCGACGAGGTTGCCAAACACGCGCCCCGTCTTGCCGCGCGTCAGCTCGGCGATGTCGGGATTCTTCTTCTGTGGCATCAGCGACGAGCCGGTCGTGTAGGCGTCGGCAATCTTGATGAAGTTGAACTCAGTGCTCGCCCAGAGAATCACGTCCTCGGACAGCCGCGACAGGTGCATCGCCACCAGCGCGGCGAGGGAGCAGAACTCAATCGCGAAGTCGCGGTCGCTCACTGCGTCCATCGAGTTCTGCGTGAGTTGCGCAACACCCTTCGCATCCACGAAGCCAAGCTCCTGCGCCACGAACTCGCGGTCCAGCGGTAGCGTGGAGCCGGCGATCGCGCCGCTGCCCAGCGGGCAGACGTTCACGCGGTTGAAACAGTCCAGCAGCCGGCCGTAATCGCGGTCGAGCATCTCCACGTAAGCCAGCAGGTGGTGCGCAAAATAGACCGGCTGCGCCCGCTGCATGTGCGTGTAGCCGGGGATGATGACCGCCGCGTTCGCCGCGCCCAACTCGACGAGCGAGCGCTGCAAGTCCCGCACCTCGCGCGCGAACTCGATGATCTCGTCGCGCAGCCACATCCGCACGTCGAGGGCCACCTGGTCATTGCGCGAGCGGCCCGTGTGGAGCTTCGCGCCGGCGGGGACGCGCTTGGTCAGCTCCGCCTCGATGTTCATGTGGACGTCTTCCAGCTCGGCCTTCCACTTGAACTTGCCGGCCTCGATCTCAGCCGCGATTTGCTTCAGCCCGCCTTGAATTGCCTTCAGCTCCGCGCGCGTGAGCACGCCGATGCGCTGGAGCATCCCCGCGTGCGCGAGCGAGCCGTGGATGTCATGCCACCACAGCCGCCAGTCGAACGAGATGGACTCGGTGAAGCGCGCGACATCCTCGCCAGGACCGCTGGCGAAGCGTCCGCTGCGAGACACGGGAGCGGGAGATCTCTTGCTCATAAAACGAGCCGGACATTGTTGGCCGGACACCTGAAAGTCACGCGGGAAACCTGCCGTAAAGCGGACACTCCTGTCCGCTGTGCCGCAGCTAGCCGCGCCACTCGCACGGCGGACAAGAGTGTCCGCCTCACGTGGCGCTCACGGCTTCACCACCAGCTTGCCCAGCACCTGCCGGCTGCGGAGCTGCTCGAAGGCGTTGCTCACGCCCGGCAGCGGGATGACCTGATGAATCACCGGCTTCAAACGCCCGTCCGCCGCCCACTCCAACGTCGCGTTCAAGTCGCCCCGGTTGCGACCGTAGCTGCCGATGAGCCGGTGCTGCTTCACGAAGAACGGCCAGAGCTGCATCGGCACCTCGCGCCCGCCCGTCGCGCCGCACGTCACCACCGTCCCGCCGCGCGCGAGACAGTGGAAAACAGACTGCAACACCACGCCGCCGATGTGCTCGACCACCAGGTCCACGCCGCGCTTGTCCGTAATCTTCCTCACCTCGGACGGCCAGTCCGCCTTAGAGGAATCCACGGCGAAGTCCGCGCCGAGCTTGATGGCCAGTTCGCGTTTGGCAGGAGAGGAAGCCGTCGCGACCACGCGCCCGCCGAGCTGCTTCGCAATTTGAATCGCCGCCGAGCCGACGCCGCTGGAAGCGCCGATGACCAGCACCCAGTCGCCCGCGCGCACCTCCGCGCGGTCCGTGAGCATGTGCATCGCCCGGCTGCCCGCGAGCGGGAGCGCGGCGGAAGTCTCGAACGAGACCGCCTCTGGCAGCGCCACCACGCAGCGCGCCGGCACGCAGACCTTCTCCGCGAACCCGCCGTCGCACTGGATGCCGAGCAGTTTGCCGTTCAGGCAAATCGAGTCCTCGCCGCGCAGGCAGAACTCACAGGTGCCGCAGAAGAGATTCGACTGCACCGCCACGCGGTCGCCCACGCGCCATTGGTCCACGTCCGCGCCGAGCGCGAGAATTTCTCCTGCCACCTCGCACCCACCGATGCGCGGCAGCGCGACCGGCGTGGGCAAGTCCCCCTGCTCGAACCACAGGTCAAGATGGTTCACGCCGCACGCGCGCACGCGCACGACGACCTCATCGGCGGCGGGCGTGGGGTCGGGGACATCGCCGAAACGGAACTGTCCCGGCGTGCCGTGGGCGAGAAGCTGGACGGCTTTCATGTCACGAGGATTGAAGCGCGTCCGGCGGCTGTGATTCAAGCGCGGAAACGCCCGTGCTCCGTGCCGGCGACTTGCAGTCGCCGTCCGTGGGGAGCAGC
>JACRKB010000156.1 GCA_016235545.1 Verrucomicrobiota bacterium
AGGGTGTTCATGCGCCCCGCTGGGGCACGGTTGGGCTGGCTGGCTGACCGGTGGGGGCAACTCTTCCTGCGGTCGAGTCTTCCCACCGGCTACCTTCACTGGCCCCGCTGGGGCCGGGAGGCGTGCCAACCCAGTTCCCATCCCACCCAAAACAGCGGAGAACCTTTCAAGTCCTTCAACGTGAAGGAAACGGAGCCACCATTTCGGGACAAGGTAACTCCAATTTGCGGGCTTTTGTCAGTTTGCTTCACTTTCCGAACACCCTCTGAAAGGCCGCGCTCCGGGGCGAGTGCGCGGATGTGCGCTGCCGTCCGATGCAAAAGTTTTTTGCTTTGTCTTCGCTGCGCGGTCGTCTTGAATCAACGCATGAACAAGCTCCCGTTCCTCCGCCGCGCCGCGTTGCTGGCTGTCGGCTTCACTTTTTCCATCTCGCTCCACGCCCATCCCGCCGCCGACGCGATGACGGAGGCGGCGAAGAAGCTGCTCGCCACGCTGAAGCCTGAGCAAAAGGCCAAGGCCCATTACCCTGACCTGAAGGCGGAGGCCCGGCACGCCTGGCACTTCATCCCGACGGAGATGGTTTCCTTCGGGCGCAAGGGGCTGCCCTTCACGGAGATGTCCGATGACCAGCGCAAGCTGGCGCTGGCGCTGCTGCAGTCTGCCTTGAGCGAGCCCGGCTACTCGAAGGCTACCAGCATCATGAGCCTCGAGGCCGTCCTCAAGGAGTTCGAGAAGAACTCGAAGGTGGACCGCAATCCCATCCTTTACTTCGTCAGCATTTACGGCACGCCGGACGCGAAGGGCACCTGGGCATGGCGCTTCGAGGGGCATCACCTGTCGTTGAGCTTCACCATTGTGGACGGCAAGGAAGTCGTCGCAGTCCCTTCCTTCATGGGCACGAACCCGGCGGAAGTTCGCGAAGGAGCGAGGAAGGGTCTGCGCGTGCTGGGCGTCGAGGAGGACTTGGGTCGTGAGCTGGTGAAATCCCTGTCCGCCGAGCAACGCAAAGCCGCCATCTACGCCGAGAAGGCACCCGCCGACATCCTCACCGCCAGCGCGCCGGGTTTGAAGGGGCCACCCGCGAAGATTACCCCGCTCTCCCCGGAGGGCATCAGCTACAGCAGGCTCAACTCAGCGCAGCAGGAGCTGCTCAAGAAGATCGTCGCCGAGTATGCCAACCGCGTGCGCTCTGATGTGGCGAAGGGCGACCTTGCGAAGGCGGCGAAGGCCGGCTGGGACAAGACCTCGTTCGCGTGGGCGGGCGGAATCGAACGTGGTGAAGGCCATTACTATCGAGTCCAAGGCCCGACATTCCTGCTCGAATACGACAACACTCAGAACAATGCGAACCATGTCCACGCGGTGTGGCGTGACTTCGCGAACGACTTTGGTGAGGACCTGCTCAAGCGGCATTACGAGCAGGCGCACCGCAAGTGAGTCTTCACCGTCGGCACTTTTCGAGAGGCCTCGATGGTGTCTCCATCATGGCTCTTTCCATTCATGGGGAGTGGGCGGTGAAGTTGGTTTCTCAATTTCCTGCGCATCCTCCGGTTCAATCGTGAGGGGTTGAGGACCGAGGGAGAGGATTGATTCCGTCACTGCATCCGCGCGAAGCTCGCCCCATGACAGTTGAACCCACCGGCCTTTCGCCCGGCCAGCGCGTCACAGTGACGATTCACGACCTCGCCTTCGGGGGGGAAGGTGTCGGTCGCGTGGACGAACTCGTGGTGTTCGTCCCGTTGGTGATTCCCGGCGAAGTGGTCGAGGTGGAGGTGACGGAGGTGAAGAAAAAGTTCGCGCGCGCGCGGCTGGTGCGCGTGGTGCAAGCGTCCCCGGAGCGCGTGGGGCCGCCGTGCCGTTACTTCGGCCAATGCGGCGGCTGCCAGTATCAGCACATCGGCTACGCGGCTCAACTCCGCTTGAAGCACAAGCAAATCAGCGACCTCTTCCAGCGCATCGGCGGCTTCAGCGGCGTGGTGATTGATGCCGTGGCACCGTGCCCGGAACCCTACGGCTATCGCAACCGCATCATGGTGCGGACGCAGTGGAACAAGCAGCAGCAGCGGATTGAGCTGGGCTTCCTTGGCATCGACAACGAGTTCGTCGTGGATGTCACTGAATGCCTTCTGGCCGAGCCGGTGCTCAACGAGGATCTGCGGAAAGTGCGCGCGAACCCGCCGCCGCGCGGGGGCTTGAAGGTGACCCTGCGGGTGACGCCCGAGGGCTGGGTGGTGCCGCGCGATTCCTTCTTCCAAAACAATTTCTTCCTGCTGCCCAAGCTCGTCGAGACCGTGCGCGAGTGGCTGCGGGACGCGGGGACGCGTCACCTGATTGACGCGTATTGCGGCGTGGGTTTCTTCGCGCTGGAACTGGCGGACCTGGTGGAATCCTTCGTCGGCGTGGAATACGACGGCCTCGCCATCAAGGCCGCGAAAGCAAACATGGCGCAGCGAGGCGTGACGAACGGGCAGTTCGTCAGCGGCCCAGCGGAGGATTATCTCGGCGGACTGCTCCAGCGGCATCCCGGCGTGCCGACGACGCTGGTGATTGACCCGCCGCGCACGGGCGTCCCGCCGGACGCGCTGCAACGCATCCGCCGCGCGCATCCGCACCAGGTGATTTACATCTCATGTCACCCGGCGACGCTTGCGCGCGACCTGCAAATCCTCTGCGCCGACGGCACCTACACGTTGGCGAAGGTGACGCCGCACGACATGTTTCCGCAGACTCAGCACGTCGAGTGCGTTGCTGACCTGCGGGCGGGACAGGATGCCAAGCGAAGCTGAGGTGGTGACATGGAATCGGAGAGCCTGCAAATCCGCGTCCATGGCGCTGCCTCGCTGCCGACGCTCATTTACCTGCCCGGCCTGCACGGCGACTGGCAGTTGGTGACGCGCTTCCGGCTGGCGTTGGCCGGGCGCGTGCGATTCGTGGAGTTCACCTACCCGAACACGGTGACGTGGTCGTTGGAGGACTTTGCGGCGGCGGTGGAAACGAAGCTGTGCGAGCACGGCATCGAGCGAGGCTGGCTGCTCGCGGAATCCTTTGGCTCGCAAGTCGCATGGCCCCTCATCGCGCGTCGCTGCCGATGTGAGGAGGCGGAATCGCAATCCGCAGTTCACAATTCGGTGTCGGAGAAGTGCACCTCCCCAGCTCGGCGGCTGGCTGCGTTTCACGCGGACGGTCTCATCCTCGCCGGTGGCTTCGTGCGACACCCGTGGCTTGGCGGAGTGTGCATGACGGAGTGGCTCTGCCGCCGCGCGCCGCTGCCGTGGCTCACGGCGGTGGTCACCGGCTACGCCGTCATCGCTCGCTGGCGATTCAAGCAAAGCCCCGAAGTTCTCTCCGCGCTCCGAGACTTCAAGGCCCGCTGGGGCGAGCCGCTGCGCCACGCTGCCGTGCATCGCCTGCGCTTGATTGCAGCGAACGACCCGCGAGACATCGCTCGATCCGCGACCCTGCCCGTCTTCCAACTCACCGGGGCGATGGACCCCGTCGTGCCGTGGCTTCCGGTGCAACGCCGGCTCCGGCGCGAGTGCCCCGGCTGGCTTGCGGACCGCGTCGTCTGGACCGCCGATCACAACGTGCTCGGCACGGGCACGCGAGAAGCGGCTGCGCAAGTGCTGGCGTGGATGGGGGCGAGCCGAAAGTCAGAAGTCGGGAGTCAGAAGCCAGACATTCCCCGATGATCGCAGGCTAACTGACTTCAGACTCCCGCCGCGCCCAGCGGTTTCCAATCCGCACTTGCGTTGAGAAGCAGTGCTTTCCTATTGTCTGCGTGCGACAAGGACGCCAGGCCAGTGTAGCTCAGTGGCAGAGCAGCTGTTTCGTAAACAGCAGGTCGTCGGTTCGAACCCGACCACTGGCTCCATTCGGGATCGATGGGTTGCAGCGATGCCTTCAATTCTTCCGCAATTTCCTTCTGACAAGGTGCTGAATGCCTGCTTCAGGATCGTGGAGCAAGCGCCCCTTTTCGGCGGTGCGGGGTTGTCATGGAGTGATGGAGGGTTAGGTGGTGAGTTTTCACCAGAACAATGCAGTTGAGCCACGGATGGAACACAAGCTGTCCACGAGCTCGCGGCAGAAAACCTCAATGGAATGAAAGGGCACGTCCCTCCCCCCGGGGGCGCAATTCAGGGTTTGTGAACCCCTCATTTGCACCCCGCGTCAGCCGGGTGCCAATGAGACTTTGTATTGTCTTCAAAAGCTGATTTGGATCCGTGCCGGGAATCATCGGCAAAAGAGCGCGCTTCTTGAGCGAAGCCGCAGGCCGGGAGCTATTTGCTAAAGTATTGCAGTCGGAGACCGATGGACTGTCAGCAGGCTGGAGCCTGCACGAAAGAGATGGCACAGATTCTAATCGCCGACGACGAGGATGGCTTTCGCTTCCTCCTCCAGAGGATGCTCTCCACCTCTGGGCACGAAGTCCGCGAGGTCGCGGACGGTGATGCGGCGCTCGCGTGCCTGCGCACGTTTGCGGCGCATGTGGCCATTGTGGATTTGTTCATGCCGGGGAAGGAAGGCATCGAAACCATCATGGAGATACGGCACCGGCATCCAGAGACCAAAATCATCGCGATATCTGGTGGAGCGCCGAAATCAGGCACTTCATTCCTCGGAGTGGCCAAGAAGCTCGGCGCTCACCGGACCTTGAACAAACCCTTCTCCGCCGACGAGCTGCTCG
>JACRKB010000157.1 GCA_016235545.1 Verrucomicrobiota bacterium
CGTTGTTGAGCAGGTCTTTCTTCGCGTCCCTGAACCGCTCGCCGCGCATATCTGCCTCAGTCATTCCGTAGGCGCGGATGGTCGTGCCCATCGCGCCGTCAATGATGACGATGCGCTCGGCGAGGAGACGTTTCAGCAGTTCGGCGTGTGTGGCTCGGCTCATGATTCAGAACAAACGTCCGCGCAGTGTGCGGATCGGCGGGGGAAACTCAAGACTGGCGCGGGGCGAAGGCATGACGCGCGTTTTGGACTGCGGTGGCAAGCGGAGCGCGACACCGCTTTGGCTTCCCGCGAAGCGGCTCCGACACAAGTCAAACTCAGCCAACCGTTCCACGGGATTCAAAAGCGCCGTCGCCGCTGCGCTCTGCCGGCGCAGTCCAAGACGGGCGGCTACCGCTTCGTCTCATCCGGTTTCAGGAACACCACCTTCACGCCGGACTTCTTCTGCTCCGGCTTGTTGAACGCGTCCATCAAGGTCGGCGGTGCGGCGGCAGCGGCGGGCTGGGCAGCCGGAGCGGGCGCGTTGCCCACCGGCGCGAGCGCCTCGCGGAGGGCCCCTTCGACCAACGAGGTGCAATGCACCTTGGTCGGCGGCAGCGGGCCGAGGTCTTTGGCGAACTCCTCGCCGCGCATGGCGAGCGCCTCGGCGGCGGTTTTGCCCTTGATGAGTTCCATCGCGAGGCTGGCGGCGGCGATGGCCGTCTCGCAGCCGAAGGACTGGAAGCTGGCGCGGTCAATGACCTTGCGCCCGCCCTCCTCCTTGAACTTCACCCACACACGGAGCATGTCACCGCAATCGGCGTTGCCCACGGTGCCGATGGCGTCGGCGTTGGGCAGCTCGCCCATGTTCTCCGGGTTCGCCATCGCGGCGGTGACGCGGGCTTGGAAGTCGTCGGTCATAGGTCAAAACTTTGGTAGCAAGGGCGTCGTCGAAAGGAGTTCGTGAAATGCCAAGCCAATGAGCGCAACGGTAGCCACGGAGCAGACAAGAGCCGTCAAATACTTCCATCCCCACCCAAACCGGCGCGAGTCTCTGAGGCCAACCCATAAGAAGGCTGGCCCCACAAAAGTCGCGAACGTGAGGCCAAAGCCTCGGAGTGAACTCATCCCACTCCAGACGAAGCCAGCGATGCCAATGGCCGCCAACAACGTAATTGCAGCACTCCCTGCCAGCAGTGCATTCACACCAAACTGCTTCGTCGAAAGAAAGGAGGGCCTTCCGTCGCGTCCTCGGTGCTCCAGCGTTGGCAGTTTGAATGGCAGTCTCATTGGAGGGTCATTCCACCCGATACCTCGGCACCTTCGCATCCACTTCCTGCGCCCACGCATCAATGCCGCCGCGCAGATACTTGGCGTGCGTAAAACCGTGGCCGGCGAAGTAGGCGGCGGCGTCGAGGCTCGCGGAACCGTCGTGGTCGTAGAAGACCAGCAGCGCGTCGCGCGGGGCAGTGCCCATGAGGGATTGCACCAGCTCCTGGTTCACGAACTCTGCGCCGTCGAGGTGGATGGCGTCCCATTCCTCGCGCGTGCGGATGTCCAGCAGGCGCAGCGTCTCGCCGCGCGCGCGGCGGTCGGCGAGTTCGCGGGGCGTGATTTCAATCTGCCGGTCCTGCTCGTGGCTGGCCTGGATGTGGGCGATGACTTCGGCAACGGGCAGCGGGCCGTTGCGCTCGCAGAGCTGGCCAAGCGTCTCGGTCGGCTGGAAGCCGCAACTGGAGCAGCCGCCGAGGTGATACTTGCGGAAGAGTGCCCGCCGAGCGCCGGGGAAGGCGGCGAGCACGTCCTGCATGCTCGTCTGCGGGGAGAGGGAGTCGGTCAAAGTCACGGGGGAATTAACCACGGATTAAGGACGATGGACACGGGTTTTTCCCGAAGTGATTAGTGATTAGTAAAGGCGTGCTGCACGGCAAGCCGACTAACAACTAATCACTAATTACTCTCCGGTCTTTCCGTCAGAGACTCCTCACGTCGTCCCAACAACTTCGTTCAAAGCGCCCGCAGCACGGCACGGCACGGCGCGCCGTCGGCTCCGACGATCTTGAGCGGCAAGCAGGCGAGTTCGTATTTGCCGGGCTTGATCTTGGCGAGGTTCAGACCCTCGATGATCCAGATGGGCTTTTTTGCGCCGAGCATGATCTGGTGGCACTCGACGCCGTCCTTGTTGTAGCCACCGACGCTCAGGTAATCCACGCCCACGGTCATCACGCCGCAGTCCACGAGGTATTGCGCGGTCGGGGCCGGGATGTAGATGAAGTCCTCGTCGAAGGTGGAGGTCTTCGCCATGCGCCAGCTCTTGGTGGAGTTGCGAGTCTTGAAGAGGACGCGTTCGCCGCGCTTGAGTTTGTGGGGCTTCAACTCGTCCACGGTGATGGCGGTCTTGTGCTTTAGCTCAATCACGCGGCACGGTCCCAGCACGGCGTCGAGGGGCATCGTCTCCATCGTCGTGCCCTTGGCGACGAAGTGGCGCGGGGCGTCCATGTGTGTGCCGGTGTGGGCGCTGAGGGCGAGCTTGGTGAGGTTGCACGGGATGGTCTTGCCGGGCTGGCCGGGGACGGGGTCGCCAAGTTTCACGTGCAGGCCGACGTGGCACTCGGGGTCGCCGGGCCAATGCACCATGCCGTCACGCATTTCCACCGAGATGTCCATCCAAGGTTTAGCCATAAGTCTTGCGCGAAAGGATTAAGGGAAAGCGCCGGTGAAGGAAGGAGATTTCTCAGGTGCGGCTGCTTGTGTAACGCACCGTCTCCGCCGGCGTCTCACCAACCAGTCATGCAACCGTCACGCCGCAACTTTCTCGCCCTCGCCCCTGCCCTGCTCCTCGCGTTCCGCCCGGCCTCCGCCGCCGAAGCGTTGCCCAACGGCTTCCATCGTTGGGAACTCATGGTGAACGGCGTCGCGCGCGAGGCACTGGTTTACACGCCGGCTTCCGCGAAGGAGAAGGCAGCGCCTGTGGTGTTCATATTCCACGGCCACGGAGGGAACATGAGGAACGCCGGGCGAACGTTCGCGATGCACCAGCAATGGCCCGAGGCCATCTCGGTTTATCCGCAAGGATTGAACACGCCGGGCCGACTCACGGACCCCGAGGGAAAGAAGCCCGGCTGGCAAAGCGGCGTCGGCGCGCAGGAGGATCGCGACCTGAAGTTTTTCGACGCGATGCTCGCGAAGCTGAAGCAGGACTTCAAAGTGGATGCCAAGCGCATTTACTCCACCGGCCACTCGAACGGCGGCGGGTTCACCTACCTGCTGTGGGCCGAGCGCGGGGAAGTCTTCGCCGCCGTCGCACCCTCGGCGGCCACGTCGGCGGGACTCAAGACGGACAAGCTCAAGCCCAAGCCCGCGTTTCACCTTGCCGGGGAGAACGACCCGCTCGTGAAATACACCTGGCAGCAAATGATGATGAACTCGGTGCGCAAGCTCAATGGCTGCGACACCGAAGGTAAACCGTGGGACAAACTCTGCACCGAGTATCCGTCCAAGTCCGGCACGCCGTTCGTGGCGTTCATCCATCCGGGCGGGCATGAGTTCCACAAGGATGCGCCCACGCTCATCGCGAAGTTCTTCAAGCAGCACCCAGCCAGCCCGTAAAGCGCTCCGCGGCTACTCTTTCGTCAGCACCTTTTCGAGCAACTGATTGAGGCGGTTCAACATCGTGCGCGGGTCATCCAGCAGGCCGGCGGCGACGCGTGCGTTGTCCAAAATCTGCTCGGCCACGCTGGCGGCGAGCGCAGCGTCTTTCTGCCGCATGGAGTCGAGACGCGTGATGATGGCGTGCGCGGCGTTGATTTCGAGGTCGTGCTTCAGCGGTTCGTCTTCGCCCACGTCTTTCTTCATGGCCTTCATCATGCGGCGCATGTTTGCGGTCATGAACTTGTCGGCGTCCACGACAACGGCAGGGCTGTCCACGAGCCGCTGCGAGGCGCGCACTTCTCCAACCTTGTCGCCGAGCGATTCCTTGAGCCATTGCGCAAGTGCCTTCGCCGCTTCCTCGGACAGCGCTCCGTCTTTCTTCGGGTCGTTCACGTTTAGCTCGGCCTTCTCCGCGAGCTTGAGCGTTTTTCCTTCGAAGGTGTGCAGGTGGTCGGTGACGAACTCGTCCCATGCGTCGTAGAGGAACAGCACCTCGAACTTCCGGTCGCGGAACACCTCGTAATACGGGCTGGCTTCGGCCGCCGCGCGGTTCGACGCGAGCAGGCAGTAAATCTCCTTCTGTTCGGACGGCATGCGCTTCACGTAATCCGTGAGCGAGGTCAGCTTGCCCTTTTCAGTGGTGGAGGATTCGAAACGCAGCAGCTTGCCGAGCCCCTCCTTGTGCGTGAAGTCCGTGACCACTCCTTCCTTCAGGAAGCGCTGATACTCGTGGTAAAACTTATCGTAGCTGTCCGGATCCTTGCCCGCCTGCTCGTCGAGGAACTTGAGGAAGCGCCCCGTCAGCACCTTGTTGAGCTTCTGCATGAGCGATGTGTCCTGCATCGTCTCGCGCGAGATGTTCAGCGGGAGGTCTTCACTGTCCACCACGCCCTTGAGGAAACGCAGCCACTCGGGAAACAGCCCCTTGGCCTTGGCCTGGATGAGCACCTTGCGGCAATACAGGTTCACCTCGGAATCAATCCGGCCCATGCCCAGCGTCTCAAAGTTGCGCTGTGGCACGAAGAGCAGCGCCTGTATCGCCAACGGCGCGTCGGCGGTGAAATGCAGGCGGAACGCCGGCTTCTCGTGGTCATGGCCGACGAACGTGTAGAACTCGTTGTATTCCTCCTCCTTGATCTCGCTCTTGTTGCGCGCCCAGATGGCCTGCACGGTGTTCAGGCGCTTTCCGTTCAGCTCAATCGGGAACGGCACGAAACTGGAGTAGCGCTGGATGATGCGCTCGGTGGTGGAGGCTTGGGCGAACTCCTTCGCGTCGTCCTTGAGTTCCAGCGTGATCTTTGTTCCGCGCGGCAGGTCGCTGGCGGGTGCGAGGTCGTAGCCGCCCATGCCTTCGCTCGTCCACTGCCAGCCTTGCTCATCCGCCGCAAAAGACCGGCTCACCACGGTCACCTTCTTCGCAACCATGAAGGCCGAATAAAAGCCCACGCCGAACTGCCCGATCAGCCCCACGTCCGGCTTCTTGTCTTCCGCCAACTGCTTGAGGAACGCCTTCGTGCCGGAGTGAGCGATGGTGCCGAGGTTCTCGACGAGTTCGCCGTGCGTCATGCCCAGGCCGGTGTCGGTGATCGTGATCGTCCCCGCCTGATCGTCCGTTGTCACGGTGATGGCCGGCGCGACTTCCGACTGGTGAACCGGCTTGCCGGAGGCGAGGTGGAACCGCAGCTTCTCGCACGCGTCCGCGCCGTTTGAGACCAACTCACGCACAAAGATTTCTTTGTCCGTGTAAAGCGAGTGGATGACGATGTTCAGCAACTGCTGAATCTCCGCCTGAAATTGATGTGATTCCGGTTTGTTCATAGGTGAGATATCCGTAGTGATGTCAGCCCCCTGCCGTCAAAGCAGTGCGAGGGGAGTCAGGGTGTCAGCCGTGGACTGGAACTACTTCCCGAACGCGATGACGTTCTTGATGCCCGTGGCCTTGCCGGTGAGCAGCTCGCGGAAACTCTCCACAGAGTGGCGTGCGGAGATGACTTTCTCCAACGCCTGCGGCCAGCGCCTCTTGAACTCGCCGAGGTCGCGGATGGCGGCCTGGAACGCGGCCTTGTCCGCGTTCACCGTGCCGAGGATGACCTGGTTTTTCAGCACAAGGTTTCGCATGAGCTGGTTGCCTTCAAGCTGGAGATGGCCTTCTGGAGAAGGGATGCCGGTGAAGACGAACACGCCGTTCAGCCCGAGGTGCATCATCACTTCGAAGGCCGTCTTGGACATGCCGACAGCCTCATAGACGAGGTCAATGTTCCCGACGCGAGCAGCGAGCTGCGCGGGCGTGGTGTCGGTGATGGAGAGGTATTTCGCGCCGAAGGACTCGACGAGCGCGGCCTTGTCGTTGGGCTTGGGGGAGCGCGAATAGACGTAGGTGTCGAAGCCGTTCAGCACGCAGGTCATCGCGCCGAGGATGCCGATGGGGCCGGCCCCGAGCACGACGGCGCGCAGGCCCTTGCCCCGGGGCTGGCCCGGCTCCTCGCACGCCCACGGGAGGCGCTTTTGAATGTCCCAGACCTGCGCGAGGCCCTTCTCCGCGATGGTCAGCGGCTCGGCCAGCACGGCGAAGTGGCGAAGCTCCTTGGGCACGAGCACGAAGTTCTTTTCTTCGTCCACGAAAAACTCGGTCATGTAGCCGTGGTGCTGGTTGATGCCACGCTCGTTGAACTTCCATGTCGCGCAGAAATCCTGTCGGTCAATCTGGCAAGGCCGGCAAGTCGGGTCCGGACACGGGCGGCGCACTGAGGGCACGACGAGGTCCCCAACCTTCGTCTGCTTCACTCCTGCGCCGACCTCTACCACTTCACCCAACGCTTCGTGGCCAAGCACGAGGTAGTCCGAGCCAGCCGGCGGCGCGCCATAGACGAAGGTGCAAATCTCCCGGTCGGTGCCACAGATGCCCACGTCGAGCGTGCGGACCTTGAGCTGCGTGGGGGAGGAAAGCTCCGGGTGCTCGTGTTCGAGCTGTGCGACCTGGCGCTGGGCGGGGACGACTGCCACCGCGCGCATCTTGGGTTTCTTCATGTTCGTTGGTTCAAACGCGACGGCAGGCAGCTCGGCGCGGCGCGTATCATATACGAACGAGACCAAGGCGACTCAAGCACAAGAGTTGCCCCCCAGCGGCTTCTCTCCGCCTTTCCCCTCGACGCGCCTCCGTCACCCGGTAACTTCCGCGCGTCCCAGCGACCGCGCTGGCCCGCACCA
>JACRKB010000158.1 GCA_016235545.1 Verrucomicrobiota bacterium
CTTGATGGTGCTGGTGAGCAGCGACGCCGACGCCTTCGAGATGGCGCAGCCGGAGCCTTGGAAGCTCGCGTCCCGCACCACGTCGCCGTCCATGACGAGATAGACGGTGTAGTTGTCGCCGCAGAGCGGGTTGGTGCCGTGGGCGAGGCGGTTGGCGTCGGGCAGCACCTTGAAGTTCCGCGGGCTTTTCGCGTGCTCCAGGATGACTTCCTGATACAGGTCGTTGAGGTCGTCGTTCATGCCATCAAAAATTCCAGCGCCGTGTGTTCTGTCCAGACTTCAATTCCATCCAGTCCACTTCCACCGGCTGCGTCTGCGCCGGAAAATAGACGCGCACGATGCCGAGTGCGCCAGTCGCAGAAAGGTCCACGGTGAGTTCCTGCCAGTCCCCAGACTTCAGTGTGAAGGAAGCTGACTTCGCGTCTGCTGTCTGGTTCGCAGCGGCGGAGGGGAGCCACTCAATCTTGCCCGCGCCGCCTGCCGCGCTGCGCGTGCGGAGTTTCATCATGGCTGGTCCGGTGGTTTTGCCAGCGGCGAAACCAAGGAACGGCGCGGCGCTCTTGCCGGTCATCGTGAGGATGCCGTTCTTCACCGTGGCGTCGCAGCCGCGCGCCTTCCAGCCTTCGAGCGGGTCGGCCTCTGCGGCAGGCTCGGTTTTCGCGGCAGCCTTTTTCTTCGGTGCAGATTTCGTTGCGTCGTCCGGCTTGTAAGTCGGATTTCGCACGGGCACGACGGCTCCTGTGTCCTTGAGAAATCCGCTGATGAGCGTGTTCAACTCGCGCACCAGCTCGGGGTTTGCGGCGGCGAGATTCTTCGATTCGCCGAGGTCGCTCTTCAAATCATACAACTCGAAGCGGTCGCTGCCGTCGTCGTTGTCGGCGTGGAAACGGATGAGCTTCCAGTCGCCTTTGCGCACGTAGGTGCCGGGCAGGAAGCCGGGGATGCTTACAGCCTGCGCGGGCGAGCCGTGCGGGAAATGGCAGAACACGCGGTCGCGCGGCGAAGGCTGGCCGAGCAGCGTGCCGGACTGGTCGAAGCCGTCCAGCTTGAGGCCGGGGCGCGGCTTCAAGCCGCACATCGCGAGCAGCGTGGGATAGAAGTCCGTGCTGTGAAACAGCGCGTCATTCACGGTGCCGGGTTTCACCTTGCCCGGCCACACGACGATGCACGGCTCGCGCGTGCCGCCTTCGTAGAGCGAGGCCTTGCCGCTGCGCAGCGGGAGATTGCTCGTCGCGGGCTGGTCCTCGAAACCCTCCGGGTCAGTCGCGCGCGGCGGATAGGCCCAGCCGCCGTTGTCGGAGAAGAACACGATGATGGTGTTGTCCGCCACGCCCGCGTCCTCCACGGCCTTCAGCAATCGCCCGACGCCATCGTCGAGGCTGCGCACCATCGCGGCGTAGAGCGGGTTGTGCTGCGGGTTCTTGAGGTCGGCCTTGGGCTTGAAGTAATCAATGTAGTCCTTCCGCGCGTTCCACGGCGAATGCACGGAGTAAGCCCAGTAGTTCACGAAGAACGGCTTGCCCTTGTGCGCGCGGATGTATTTCGCCGCTTCGTCGGCCATGCGGTCCTCGATGTGCTCGCCGGGCTTGCCGGTGATGGTCGGGTCGCTGATGAACTTCCACGGCGCAAGATAACCGCCGCCCGGCCCCGCTGCCTTCGGCGCGTGGGGAAAATCAGAGTCGAAACCCTGGTCCCTCGGTTCGTAGTGGTCGTTCGGATTCTGCGGAAGATTGTGGCCCAGATGCCACTTGCCGAAATGCGCCGTCGCATAACCTGCCTCGTGAAACGCCTCGGCGAGCGTGAAGTATTCGGACTTCAGCCGCGTGAGGCTGTCGGCGACGAGCACGCGGGTGTTGGGATTTCCGGGCGTGAGTTTCTTCTCCAGTTGCACCGCCGGCAGATGGCAGACCGGCGACGTGATGCCGATGCGCGCCGGAAACTGCCCGGTGAGAATGCTCGACCGCGTCGGCGAACACAGTGGGCTGGCCGCGTAAGCTTGCGTGAACCTCACCCCCCGCGCCGCCAGCCGGTCAATGTTCGGCGTCTCGTGATATGTGCTGCCGAAGCAGCCGACATCACGCCAGCCGAGGTCATCGCACAGGATGAAGAGGATGTTGGGCCTTGTCTCGGCGGCGAGCGCGGAACTCGCCAGGCCGCAGAGCAGCAAGGACGCGAGGGTGACCCGGGTGATGTGGTTCATTTCGTGGGGTTGAATTGCCAGACCTTTGGCTCGCTGTCACGACCGCGCAGCTCGATGGACTGGACTTCGAGCGCGGTGCTGCCACGCGCGGCCGAGATGCGCAGGTGAATGACCCGACCCTTCGTGGGCAGCGTGGCCTTCACCTCCTGCCAGTCGGTGGAGGCGGGCCAGTCGAAGTCGGCGGTGTTTTCGGCGGTGAAGTCCCTTTGCTCCTGGGTGCGCCACGCGATGGCGCTCCTGCCGCCTTGCCCCGCGCGAACGCGGAGCGTGACGGTGACGGGGCCGGGAATCTCCAGCCCGGTGTGAGCGAGGAAGGGCGCGGCTTTCGCGGCGGCGTCCGGCGTGATGACGAGCGCTCCGTCCTTCATGGCGAGCGAGCCGTTGCGACAAAGCCAGCCCTGAACGCTGCCGACGGGCGCGCCCTTCGTCACTTCGACGCGGCGCCTGGTGGCGTGCTCGATGGTTTTGTCCACGTGCGCGGCGAAGAACATGTTGTCCTGCTCATTGCTCCGCTCCGGCGGGCCGGGCGGCTGCAACGTGGCGCTCCACTTCTTGAGCTTCGTTTCGAGGCGCGCGGCGACGGCGGGATTCTGTAAGAGGAGGTTTTTCGTTTCGCCATCGGGATGAGTGACGTTGAAGAGGTAGGTCTCGTTTGTGCCGAGCTGGATGAGCTTCCAAGGAAACTCCAGCACGGCGGCCTGCGAACGCCAGCGCCAGAAAAGCGCGTCGTGCGGGGCGGATTTGTTTGCGCCGGTGAGGAACGGCATGAGGTTCACACCGTCGAGCTTTTCGTCGTGCGCTTGACCCGCGAGCGCGACGGCCGTCGCCGCCACGTCGAGCGCGCTCACCGGGTGCGGATAGACCTGGCCCGAGGGAATCTTCCCCGGCCACGCGGCAAGGAACGGCGTCCGCACGCCGCCGTCGGCGAGCATTCCTTTTTCGCCGACGAGCGGGAGATTGAGCGAGCCGTTCCACGCGCCTTGTTTGAGCGGCGCGCCGTTGTCGCCGATGAAAACGATGAGAGTGTCCTGCTCCGCGCCCATCGCCTTCAACTTCGCGCGGATGCTGCCAAGGCCGGCGTCCATCGCGGCAATCATTGAAAGCGCCTGCCGGCGTTCCTTGGGCAGGTGTGCGGGCGTTTGCGAGAACCACGGCTCCGGCGAATCAAGCGGCACGTGCGGCGCGAACCACGCGAGGTAAAGAAACCACGGCTGCTCCGGCCTCGCCGCGCGCCGGTCGAGGAACGACAGCGCGGCGTCGGTCTGCACCACGACGCGAAAGCGCGCGTCTGTCACGAGCTTCGGCGGGTCCGCGAGCGGCTGGCCTTTCAAATCGTGTGAGGCGTGATACTGGCGCAGCGAGCCGCACCAGTATTCATCGAAGCCCTGCGCGTGCGGCAGGTGCATTGCAGAACTTTTGTCCGCCTTGCCACCCTGTTTGCCACCGATGTCGAGATGCCACTTGCCGACCTGGCCGCTCACGTAGCCCGCAGGCTTGAGCCGCTCGGCGATGGTCAGCTCCGCCAGCGGCAGCGGCCCCTTGCCATTGTCTTCCACGCCGAACTTCTGCTGATAACGCCCCGTGAGCACGCCCGCGCGCGACGGCACGCATTGGGGAGCGGAGACGTAGCCGCGCGCAAACCGCACGCCATCGCGCGCGAGCTGGTCGAGGTTCGGCGTGCGAATGTCCTTGTCCACGCCCTGCGCGCCGAGGTCGGCCCATCCGTGGTCGTCCGAGTAAATGAGGAGGATGTTTGGCTTGCGGGCTCGCGTTGGCGCATCGGCGGCACTGAGCGTGTCCGTGCAGCCCAGCACCGCGCCCACAACGGCGAGAGCAAGTCCCGCCACACGGATGTTCCAGAATCTTCTGTCGTGTTTTGGACTGCGGCGGCAGAGCGCAGCGACGACGACGCTTTCACCGCTCGCGGAGCGGTTCGGTCCGCGACGCACTTCCGCTCCGCGGGAAGCCAAAGCGCCGTCGCCGCTGCGCTCTGC
>JACRKB010000160.1 GCA_016235545.1 Verrucomicrobiota bacterium
CCTCAGGACTGCCCTTTCGGATCCGGCTGCTCGTGGCGCGGGAGCCACGTGAGTTCCGCCGCCGTGGACCGGGGAGGATCGGCCTTGGGCTGCGGGACTGTGACGAACTGAACGGGAATCTGCCGGGCGCGCGGACGCTGCTGCCAGACCACTTCGCGCGCGGCTGGGTTCGCTGGCTGAATCTCTTGATAGGAGCGGGCCATGTGAGTGGCATTGCTTGACGGAAACACACCGCCTCCGTCTTCAAAAAGAGCGACGTTGCCGGCGATTTTTCGTCGTGGCCGACGCGAGTGAAGCCCTGTCGCGTCGGCGAACCGCTCGGCAACGTCGCCCGGGACACCGTTGGTTTGGTCGGGCAAAGCTGTCCGGACTTGCCCCGGCTGCTCGCGGGCGTCGAGCGAGTGTGACTTAGCAATGGCCTTGCCAGCGGGGAAATATGGGCGTTTCGGATGGGTTTGCAGCGGAGCCGTCCCGCCCACGCGCGGCCCGCGCGCAAGACGCACGAAAAGCACGCAGACCTTCCGGCTCGTAATCTTACTCGTAATCCTGCTCTTCGGAGTCCGAAGCTGAGAGCAGGATTACGATTAAGATTACGAGTAAGAGTAAGAACCGAGTCGGAGCAAACCTTCCCCGTTCCCACGCGTCACGAGCGTTGCTACCGTCCGCCCCGTGTCGGCCCCCGGCTACAGCATCGTCACCCTCGCCAACGGCGTCCGCAGTGTCCGCTCCCATGCGGAGGCGGAGACGTTCCATCCCGTCGTCGGCCCGGTGGCGGAGGCGGAGGCGCTCTACGTCCGGCAGCTCCGGCTGCGCGAGCGGCTGGCGGCGCACGCGGGCGAGTTCGTCATCTGGGACGTGGGCCTGGGCGCGGCGGCGAACGCGCTTACCGTCTTGCGCGCCACGAGTGACCTGCCGTGCCGGGTGCGGCTGATCAGCTTCGACCACACGCTGGAGCCGCTGCGATTCGCACTCCAGCACGGGGAACAACTCGGCTACTTCGGCGGCTACGAGCAACTGGTGGCGACCCTGCTGGCGGAGGGCAGGGCCACACAGAAAGTTGGGCAGCAATGCGTCGCATGGGACGTATGCGTCGCCGACTTTCCAACTTGGCTGCGCGATGCCGCACCGGAAGTCCCCGCCCCGCACGCCATCCTCTTCGACGCCTTCTCCCCCGCGAAGAACCCGGAGATGTGGACGCTCCCGCTCTTCACCAGCCTCTTCCGCCGCCTCGACCCCGCGCGCCCGTGCGCAATGCCCACCTACTCGCGCGCCACGCTGCTGCGGGTGACGTGGCTGCTCGCGGGCTTCTACGTCGGCGTGGGCCACGCGACTGGTGAGAAGGATGAAACGACCCTCGCCGCGAACACCCTCGCGCTCCTCGACGAACCTCTCGATCGCAAATGGCTCGACCGCGCCCGCCGCTCCACCAGCGCCGAGCCGCTCCACGAGCCGAAGTATCGCCAGGCCCCGCTCACCGCCGAGACGTGGGTGCGGTTGCAGGCGCATCCGCAATTCGCATGAACTCGGCACCTCCTTGGACTGCGCCGGCAGAGCGCAGCGGCGACGGCGCTTTGGCTTCCCGCAAAGCGGAGTCCCCCGCCACCGACCGCTCCGCTGGACGGAAAAGCGGCGTCGCGCTCCGCTTGCCGCCGCACTCCACATGGCTCGCCCTGGCCCCGATGCAGGACGTGACGGACCGCGCGTTCATGACGCTCATGGCGCGCTACGGTGGGCCGGATGTTTACTGGACCGAGTATCTCCGCGTCCACACCGTCTCAACGCCGGAGAAGTGGATCGTCCAGTCCATCAAGGAAAACACCACGGGCCGGCCCATCATCGCGCAGATGATCGGCAACGACATCCCCGCGCTCATCCGCACGGCGAAGTTTCTCCAGACGCTGCCCGTCGCCGCGATTGACCTCAACCTCGTCTGCCCAGCCCCGGTGGTGTATCGCAAGTGCGCCGGCGGCGGCCTGCTGCGCGAACCCAAACGCGTGGACGCGATCCTCGGCGCGCTGCGCGAGGCGGTGACGATTCCCTTCACGGTGAAGACCCGCCTCGGCTTCGACTCGCCCGCGATCTTCGACGAGCTGCTGCCCATCTTCGCGCGGCACTCGCTGGACCTGCTCACCGTCCACGCGCGCACGGTGCTGGAGATGTATCGAAGCGAAGTGCATTACGACTTCATCGCGCGGGCCGTCGAGGCGATGCCGTGTCCGGTGATGGCGAACGGCAACGTGTATTCCGCCGCGAAGGCCGCCGAGGTGCTGCGCCTCACCGGCGCGCGCGGGCTGATGATCGGGCGCGGCGCGATCCGCAACCCGTGGCTCTTCACCCAAATCCGCCAGCACCAGCGCGGCGAGCCGCTTTTCGTCCCGCGCGGTCGCGACGTGCTGGGCTACATCCACGCGCTCTACGATGCGGTCACCACGCCCGGCATCCGCGAGACTTCGCAGGTGCAGAAGATGAAGAAGTATCTGAACTACCTCGGCCTTGCCGTGGACGCGGAGGGAAAGTTCCTCCACCAAATCCGCCGAGTCGCCACGCGCGAGGATTTCTTTCGCATCTGCGAGGAATTCCTCGACCACGACCAGCCGATGTCGCTGGAACCGTTCCAACTGGCGCTGAAGGAGACAGACCTGCTGGCCGGCGAGCATCTTTAGCCGAATCCATGCAGTTGGCTTGAACCACAAAGGCACGAAGAGCACGAAGAAGAGCCGCTGAAGCAGGGCTGTTCAACAAATCTAGCCGCACCGTTGGGTGCGCCTTCACCGCCTTTGCCAAACACCCGATTTCCCTGCTTGGCCTTCGTGTTCTTTGTGCCTTTGTGGTTTCAAAGGAATCGTTCCGGTTTGGCTGCGGGCCGGAGCGTGGTTTGTCGCAAGCGTGAGGATTGACGCCGTCCTCAACCTGCCTCGTCATCGGATACCCCGGCACCCGGCTTGTCCTGCAAGAAATGGACATGCGCCACGGTGCGTGGCTCCGCTGCACGAAACGGAGCTGCTCTCTCTCTCTCCGCAGGGGCGCCGACTGGCGGCTTGCCAAAGCGGCGACGCTGGCAAACCTTGCCCGCGTGAAGAAACATTTTTGGATGCTCATCGCCGGAGTGCTCTGCCTAGCCATCGTGGTGGCGCACGCGGCGCAATCGGCGCCCGCCAAGCCGGTGGCCAAGCCCACCCCAGGCATGGAGGTCGCGCAGGCCATCACCACCATCACGGGCGTCGCCATCTCGCCGCTGCTGGGCGTGAGCGCATGCGGTGCGTGGACTTATTTCAAGACCGACTCCGCTCTGCGCGACAAGCTGTCGTGGTATGCCCAGCCGTGGTTTTGGGTTGGTGGCCTGCTGCTCGTCAGCGCTGCCTTCATCAAGGACACCGGCGGCCTCGTCGTCCCCACCGCGCTGAAGAAGCCCCTCGATGTCGCCGAGGCGCTGGAGAACAAGGTCAGCGGCCTCGTCGCCGCCGGCGCGTTTGTGCCCATCGTCGCCAGCGTGTTCGGCTCGGGCGCGGTGCAGGAGGCGCTCGCGGGCAGCACCATGCTCGCCTCGCTGGGCATCTCCGGCATTTTCAACGTGCTCATGGTTCCCTTCGCCATCATCGCCTTCGCCGTCGTGTGGCTCTCCGCGCACGCCATCAACATGCTCATCCTCATCAGCCCTTTCGCCACGGTGGACGCGGGGCTGAAGTCGTTCCGCACCTTCCTGCTCTCCACCGTCACCGTCGCCGGCTTCGCGGACCCGATGGTCGGCGCGGTCTGGTCGCTCATCATCATCATCGCGAGCTACTTCCTCGCGGGCTGGGCGTTCCGGCTCACGGTCTGCGGCACGCAGTTCATCTGGGACTACCTCACTTTCGGGCGCACGCGTTTCAAGCCGGACGCGCAGGGCAACGCCATGTTTCTCGCGCGGGAAATTGAGAAGGTGCCCATCCGCACCTACGGCATCCTCTCGCGCAGCATCGAGGGCGGACTGATCTTCACCTACCGCCCGTGGCTCGTGCTCGCGCCGCGCACGCTCGCGCTGCCGAAGGCGGCTTACGCCGTGGGCAGGGGCGTTTTCCACAGCGAGATCGTCGCGGTCAACGGCGGGGAGCACACGGCGATCTTCACGCTGCCGCCGCGCTTCAGCACGCATGAGGCGGCGCTCTCCCAGGTGTATGGCTGGGGAGCACCGACGGATGTGGGCATCATCGCCGGGATGAAAGCCATCGGACGATTCATCGGCGAGCTGTGCGGCTTCGGGGCGAAGCCGGCGCCCGTGGGTTGAACCGTTTTTATGAGCACCACAAGAATTCGGGACGGACGACGGCGGGAGTTGAAGAAACTTTGTCCGTCCCAGCTCTTTGGAGTTTCCTGCGCTGGAATTCCCCGGCTCCCACTGCTGCTCGCCCTGCTCGCGGCCGCATTCGCCGGCTGCCAGCCCGGCGGCAAGGAGGAGCTCCTCACCAAATCCGACGAGCGCTACCTGCCGCTCGTCGGCAAGCCCAGCCCGCCGCTCAAGTTCAAAGCCATCGACGGTCGCGACGTGGACCTTGAACAACTGCGCGGCAAGGTCGTCCTCCTGGACTTCTGGGCCAGTTGGTGCCCGCCCTGCATCGAGGAAATCCCCAATACCCGCGCCGCCTACGAGCGCTTCAACAAGGACGGCTTCGAGATAGTTGGAGTCAGCTTTGATGCCGACCGGCAGCGGCTCGAAGACGTGGTGAAACGGGAGAAGCTCAAGTGGCCGCAATACTTCGATCGTGGCGGGCGCGATGCCGCCCCGGGCAAGGCATTCGGCATCCTGCACTGGCCTTCGATGTGGCTACTGGACCGCAACGGCGTCATCCGTTACATCAGCGCCGGCGCGGGGCTGGACCGGAAGATCACCGCGCTGCTCAAGGAGAACGCCAACCCGGTCACCGCCGCGCGCGGTGTTTTCGAGAACAAGGCCGCGCTCGACAAGAGCGGCGACGAACCGGCCAAGCCGGCCCCCGCTCCCGCTGCCAGCGGCCCCATCTCACCACCCGGAGCGCCGCAGGATGCAGCCTACCTGCACTGGCTGGGCAAGCCTTTCCCGCCGCTCAAGTTCACCGCCATTGACGGACGGCAGGTGGACACGGACAAGCTGCGCGGCCGTGTGCTGCTGATTGATTTCTGGGCCACGTGGTGCCCGCCCTGCATGGCTGAGATTCCAAACGTGAAGGCGGTTTATGAACGCTTCAGCCAGCAGGGCTTCGAGATCATCGGCGTCAGCGGCGACGACTCGCGGGCGGCTCTGGAGCGCGTCGTGCGCGAGAAGGCGTTGAAGTGGCCGCAGCACTTCGAGGGGCGCGGCGGCGACGCGCCGAACCTTCGCCGTTACGACGTGAAGCACTTCCCCACCATGTGGCTCGTGGACAAGCAGGGCATCATCCGTGACGTGACCGGAGCCGTGGCGCTCAACGACAAGGTCTCGCGCCTCGTCCGCGAGAGCGCAAGCGCCACTGCCGTGAAAACCGCACCGGCCAAAGCCGGCACCCCCGTCGGGTCGGAGCCGGTCCCGCCCGCGAACACATCTGCAAGCGCGAAAGCTGCCCCGGCCCCGGCTGCCACCCCCGCTCCTCGGCAGCCCGAGATCAAGCTCGGCGACCACTCCATCAGTGTGAAAAACATCACCATCACCTCGAAGCGAAGCACAGCCCTCCTGCAAATCGGCCCGTCCGCCTACACCGTCTCGCCAGGCATGGAACTCGTCTTCCCGTCCGGTGGCACGCAGCTCAAGGCCCGCTGCACCGGCATCGAGCGCAGCGCCGTGGTGCTCACCATCGAGGGGCAGACAGAACCATTGCGTCTGGTGCTTCCGTAGCCCGCTGTGAGCGCGGCTCGAACTCCTCGTGCTGCTCATCCGCCGCGCTCCCGGCTCCGTTGCTCACTTCGGCTTCGACTGCATCTGGCGCGCCCGATCAATCCGGAGCTGATAAACATTGCTGCGCGCCGGCAACATCCGCTGCAGCCGCTGGTAAATCGCAACCGCACCGGCCCAGTCCTCCTGTTCCTCCAGCAGTTCGGCCAGGTTTCCACCCGCATCCCGGATGGCTTCGAGAGAAGGTGGCTCGCCCGGTTTTAGGTTGGTCTGGTAAAGCACATTGCTCCAGTGCTCCGCAGCCAGCTTGAGCTGGCGCTGCTTTTCCCGGACCGTGCCCAGCAACACCTCGGCGAGGCTGCGTGTCTCGGCGTCGGCTCCCGGCCACGACATGGCGCGGAGCAGCGCGGCGGCGGCAAGTTCATACTCCTTGGCATCCTTGGCCGCGCGCTGGTAGTGGCACGTGCCAATCCGGCCCATGGCGCGCGCCGAGATGGGGTTCGTCGGGAAATTGTTCGTGATGCGGCCGAAGGCGATGATGGCGTCTCCCAACGGGTCGGCCACGAGGGTGGCGCCCTTCTGCGCGGCAGTCAGGTAAGTATCGCCCAGCGCGAAGTAGGCTTGTGCCTGCATGAGCGCGGGTGTCTGCCGGTCGTTGATCAGCTGGGTGAAATAGTCCGTCGCGTCTTTGTAGCCATCGCGCTCGTAGGCCGCGCGGCCCGCCTGGAGCCGCGCGAGATGCCGCCATTCCGCCGCGTGTGCGTTTGTGCTCTGCGCGAGCAACTGGTAGCTGGCCTCGGCAAGGTGGAACTGCTGCTGGTTCAGGTGGTAGTCCCCCACCCAGAGCTGCGCCTGCGGTGCCCTCGGGTGGGCGGGGAAGCGGGCGACAAAGTTCGTGTAAAGCGAGTAGGCGTTGGTCACCCGGCCGGCCTTCTCGTTGAAGTTCGCCTGCTCATACTCCACGTCGGCCCGAGCACTGTTCGTCGGGAATAGCCGCACCCACTCGTCGTATTTCCGCGCAGCGCCCGCCCAGTCGAACTCCTGCTGGTAGGTCCGCGCGATGGCCAGATGGACCTGAGGTGCCTGCGGAGACTTCGGGAACCGCTCCAATTGGGCCTGGAAATGGCCGCGCGCCTCGGCGGGTTTGCCCATGCGGTTCAGCTCCCTCCCATGCAGCAGCGTCGCCTCGTCGCTGAAGAAGCGATCGGGAAACCATTGCGTGATCGTGCGGAACGCCTCGTCGGCAGCGGTCTGGTTCGACACCGCCCACGCTGAACGCATCGCCATGTAGAGGGCTTGGTCCAGATACGCGTTGCGCACGCGCCCCATGTCAGCGTATTGCGCCACCACCTGCTGGAAGTTGCGCAGCGCGTTGGTGTGGTCGCTCTGCAACGCCTGTGCCTCCGCCAGCTTGAAGCGCGCGATGGCCTGCTCCTCGGATTTGGGCAGCAGGCCCGCAGCGGCGCTGAAGTCCACGGAAGCGGGCGCGGGCTGATTCAGGTGCCAGTAGGACCAGCCACGCAGGTAGTGCGCGCTTCCGCGCAGCGGGCTGTTCGTGAAGTTCAGCAGGACAAAATTCAGGCTCTTCAGCGCGCTCGTCAAAAGGTTCGTCTGCGCCGGGCTGTTCGTGCCCGCGCCTCCGGGCAGCCCGTGAAACTCCTTCAGCCGCAGCTCGCCCAGCGTGAGCTGCGCGAGATCGAGGCGCGCGTCGCCGGGGAATTGCGCGGAGTAATTCTCCAGCAGCAGCACCGTCTCCGAGTCCTTGTGCTGCTGGTCGTTGAGGTCCACCACTTTTTGCAGGGCGCGGTGGCGGAGCGCGAGAGGCGTGTTCGTGCTGAAGTTGTTCGTGAACGAAGCCACCGCCGCCGCCAGCTCGCCGAGCTTCTCCAGCACGGCGCCTTGCAACGCGAAGGACTCCGCCTGCATGAGCGGCTGACGCAACGCGCCGGCCAGTCTCACCAGATTGGTCGCAACGGGCAGCGCCTCAGCGGGCCGGCCAGCCTCGGCGAGAACGCGCCCGAGCAGGAAGCGCCGCTGCCAATCCGCATCCGGTGCCAGCCGCCGCTCCTCGAGCGTGCGCACAGCCTGTTCCGCTGCCGGGTATTCCCGGCCCGCAAGCAGCGCCTCACCCAGAAGCAGCGTGCCGCTGACCACCAGGCCGTTTGTCGGCGCGGCCTTCGCGGCGCGTTGAAACGCCCCGTTCGGATCGCGCAGCAGTGACACGACCTTCTCGCGCTGGGTGCCCAGCTTGAATCGCGCGAGCGCCTCGTAATGGGCGGCGGAAAAAAAATGCGGCGAATTCGTGAAATCCCGCACCAGCAAGGCGTAGGTCTCGGCAGCCTTGTCGAACTGCCCCGCTTCAAACCGCGCCTCGGCGAGCCAGAACTGAAACTGGTCCACAAGCTTCCCGGACTGTGGCAGACCGGTGGTAAGCAACTCGATGGCCCCGGAGAAGTTCGTGAGCGCATGCCGGGCGCGGGCTTGATAGAGCATCGCCTCCACCCGCCGCGTCGAGTTTGTCCATGTGCGGACAAACTCGCCGAACCCCCGCTCCGCCCGCTCGTGGTTGAGGTCTTGGAATGCCTTCGCCGCAGCATCGAAGTCCGACTGCTCCAGCGGGTTCACAACATCCGCGGCAGGGAGGGACAACCAGCCCGCGAGCAACAACAGCCCGCAGAGCCAGCGTGCCAAACCAGCCGTGCCGGCGACTTGCATTCGCCGTCCGCCAGGAAGCCAACGCACGGGGTTTAGGACCACGATGGCCGCTCCTCTGGCTCCATCTTTGTCCTTCCCAATTCCTTGGGCTTCGGTTGTTCGCGTGCTCTTCACTTCGTTCCAGTATTCGTCTCCGCGCGGAGGATTCGATTCAAAAATTCTCCTGTGAAACTTCCGGGCGTCGCGGCAACGGTCTCGGGCGTTCCCTCCGCGACGATGCGCCCGCCGCCGGTGCCGCCCTCGGGGCCGAGGTCGAGAATCCAGTCGGCGCACTTGATGACATCGAGGTTGTGCTCGATGACGAGCAGCGTGTTGCCCGGGGCGCGGAGCTTGAAGAAGACTTCGAGCAGCTTCGCCACGTCGTGGAAATGCAGGCCGGTCGTCGGTTCGTCGAGGATGTAAAGCGTCTTGCCGGTCTGGCGGCGCGAGAGTTCGGTGGCGAGCTTCACGCGCTGTGCCTCGCCGCCGGAGAGCGTCGTGGCCTGCTGGCCGAGGCGCAGGTAGCCGAGGCCGACCTCCGCCAGCGTGAGGCACGGCTCGAAAATCTTCGGCACGGCGCGGAAGAAGTTCACCGCCTCGTCCACGGTCAGGTCGAGCACGTCGGCGATGTTCATGCCCTTAAAGTTGATTTCCAAAGTCTCGCGGTTGTAGCGGCGGCCCGCGCAGTTTTCGCACGTCACATAGACGGGTGGGAGAAAGTGCATCTCAATCTTCAGCAGCCCGTCGCCCTGGCATTTCTCGCAACGCCCGCCCTTGACGTTGAAACTGAACCGGCCCGCGCCATAGCCGCGCACCCGCGCCGCCGGCAGACGGGAGAACAGGTCGCGACTCTGGTTGAACATGCCGGTGTAAGTGGCGGGGTTGCTGCGCGGCGTGCGGCCAATCGGCGTCTGGTCGATCACGATGACCTTGTCGAAATTCTCGTGTCCCCGCAGGACGCGGTGAGCGCCGGGCCGCTCCTTCGAGCCGAAGTACAGGCGGAACAACGCGCGCCGCAACACGTCATCCACCAGCGTGCTCTTGCCCGAGCCGCTCACGCCGGTGACGCACGTGAGCGTGCCGAGCGGGATGCGGGCGTCGATGTCCCTTAGATTGTTCTCCCGCGCGCCCAGCACTTCCAGCCAGCCTTTGGTGTGCGAGGGGCTGACGCGTTTGTTCGGCACCGGGATGCTCAGGTCGCCTTTCAGGTAACGCCCCGTGAGCGAACCCGGCGAGGCCATGATTTCCGCCACGGTGCCTTGCGCCACCACTTCGCCACCGCGAATCCCCGCCCCCGGCCCCAAGTCGATCACGTGGTCCGCCCGCCGGATGGTGTCTTCATCGTGCTCCACCACCAGAACGGTGTTGCCCAGGTCGCGCAAGCCTTCCAGCGTTTTGAGCAGACGCTCGTTGTCGCGCTGGTGCAGCCCGATGCTTGGCTCGTCCAGGATGTAAAGCAC
>JACRKB010000162.1 GCA_016235545.1 Verrucomicrobiota bacterium
GATTGTGAATCAGGTTTTCGAGGAACGGGATGTTCGTCTTCACCCCGCGAATGCGGAACTCGCGCAGCGCGCGGTCCGTGCGTTGGAGCGCCATGTCGTAGGTCTGGCCGGAACTCGTGACCTTCACCAGCATCGAGTCATAGAACGGCGTGATGACCGCGCCCGCGAAACCCATGCCGCCGTCGAGCCGCACGCCGAAGCCGCCCGCGCTGCGATAGGTGAGAATCTTGCCGTAGTCCGGCGTGAACTTGTTCTCCGGGTCCTCGGTGGTGACGCGGCATTGCACCGCGTAGCCGTTGCGCGGGATTTGATTCTGCGGCGGCATCCCGACCTCGGGGCCGTGCAAGCGGTGGCCCTGCGCGATGAGGATTTGCGCGCGCACAAGGTCGAGGCCCGTGATGACCTCCGTGACCGTGTGCTCCACCTGGATGCGCGGGTTCATCTCAATGAAGAACCACTCGTGCTTGTCGAGGTCGTAGAGGAACTCGATGGTCCCGGCGTTGTCGTAGCGAATCTCGCCGGCCATGCGCGCGGCGGCGGCGCACAGCTCCTGGATGACGTGCGTGGGCAAACCAAACGACGGCGCGACCTCGACCACCTTCTGATGCCGCCGCTGCACCGAGCAATCGCGCTCGTGCAGGTGAATGACATTGCCGTGCTGGTCGCCGAGAATCTGCACCTCGATGTGCTTCGCGTTGGGGATGTATTTCTCGAGGAACACGGCGGGATTGCCAAACGCCCGGCCCGCTTCCGCTTGCGCCTCGTCGAGCAGGTTCGCCAAGTCGCCCGCCTTGTGGACCACGCGCATCCCGCGCCCGCCCCCACCGAACGCCGCCTTGATGATGAGCGGGAAACCAATCTCCTTCGCCATCTTCAGCGCATCGTGCCGGTCGGTCATCGGCTCCTCCGTGCCCGGCAACGTCGGGACGCCGATCTTCTGCGCGAGCGAACGCGCCGCCGTCTTGTCACCCATCATCTCCAGCAACTCGGGGCGCGGCCCGACGAACGTGATGCCCGCCGCCGCACACGCGCGCGCGAACGCCGCGTTCTCCGACAGAAAGCCATAGCCCGGATGAATGAGGTCCACGCCGCGTTCCTTCGCCAGCGACACGATGCTCTCGATGTCCAGATATGCGCCGACCGGCCCCTTCCCCTGCCCCACCAGATACGCCTCGTCCGCCTTGAAGCGATGCACGCAGAAGCGGTCCTCCTGCGCATAGACCGCAACCGTGCGCAGCCCCAGCTCCGTCGCCGCGCGGAACACGCGGATGGCGATCTCGGAGCGGTTGGCCGCCATCAACTTGCCAAAAGCCTTTGGTGCCGATGGCAACTCGGCGTGCTTCGCGGCGGAACTCTTCTTTGCGCTGCTGCGTGAACTCATAAGCCGGGACGTTTTACAGGACAGTCAGGAGTTGTCCAAGCCCGGAAGCTGCAAAAACTTGGGGGGATCATCCCGGTTTCTAGCTGCTCACAGTGCGGGGCGCGCACCAGCGACGGAATAGCAACAGTCGATAGCCCATGGGTTGAGCCGGGGATGCGAGCAGAGGGGGAAAGAGACCCGCAGCTACAGGGCCTTCATCACCCGCGCCGAAGCCTCCACCGTGTGCGCGATGTCCGTCTCGGTGTGCGCGGTCGAAAGGAAGCCGGCCTCGAACTGCGACGGCGCGAGATAGACACCCTCGGCCAACATCCCGTGGAAATATTTCTTGAAGCGCTCCCGGTCGGACTTCATCGCGTCGGCGAGATTCCACACCGGTTCGCGGGTGAAGTAGCCGCAGAACATCGAGCCACAGCGGTTGAAGGTGACGGGGATGCCGGCAGAATTGGCGGCATCGCGCAGCCCGGCTTCGAGGGTGGTGCCGAGATGTTCGAGGCGTGCGTAGGCGTCGCCGCCCCGGTCGTCGTCCGCAGGAGACGACGTGAGGAGTCTCTGACTTTCCAGTCCGCAATCCGCAATCCGCAATCCGCAGTCAGTCGGAGACTTCTCACGTCGTCTCCTGCCCAGCTCCTCCAGCGCGGCGATGCCCGCCGCCATCGCGAGCGGGTTGCCGCTCAACGTGCCGGCTTGATAGACGGGGCCAAGGGGTGCGAGGCAGTCCATGATGTCACCGCGTCCGCCGAACGCGCCAACGGGCAGGCCCCCGCCGATGATTTTCCCGAAGCAGCTCAGGTCGGGACGGATGCCGAAGCGCTCCTGCGCGCCGCCGGGTGCTAGGCGGAAGCCGGTCATCACCTCGTCGAAGATGAGGACTGTCCCCTGCTCTGCTGTGATTTGACGGAGGAACTCCAGGTAGCCCGGACGCGGCAGATACAGGCCCGCGTTGCCCGGCACTGGCTCGATGATCACGGCGGCGATCTCGCCCCGGTTCGCGGCGAAGCACGCCTTCAGCGCCTCGGTGTCATTAAAGGGCAGCACGAGCGTGTGCTTCGCCGTGTCCGCCGGGACGCCCGCGCTGTCGGGGTTGCCGAATGTGAGCGCGCCGGAGCCGGCCTTCACCAGCAGACAGTCGGCGTGGCCGTGATAGCAGCCGTCGAACTTGATGAACTTGTCGCGCCGCGTGAAGCCGCGCGCGAGGCGGATGGCGCTCATGCATGCCTCGGTGCCGGAGTTGCACATCCGCACTTTGTCCACGCTGGGCACGAGCGACTTGATGAGGCGCGCCATCGCGACCTCGGACGGATTCGGGATGCCGAAGCTCGTGCCGTGGTCAGCGGCGGCCTTCACGGCGGAAATGATCTTCGGGTGCGAATGGCCGAGGATGGCCGGCCCCCATGTGCCGACGTAGTCAATCAACTCATCGCCGTCCACCGTCGTCACACGCGCGCCCTTTGCGGACTGCACGAAGAACGGCTGGCCACCAACGGCGCGGAAGGCACGCACGGGAGAGTTCACGCCGCCAGGGATGTGCTGCAAGGACTCGGCGAACAGCGCCTCGGATTTTGCCCGTGAAATCATGGGCTGAAAATAGCGGGAGGAATCTGAAAAGGACGAGAGCGAACTTCGCGACCTCCTCGCTTTGAAATCCAGGTCGAACTCACCCCGGCCCGCGACGGATCAGCCGCACTGCGTCCAATCGCAGCCGCGCCCCGGCGAGACTCTGCGCCAACGCGGCCTGCTGCCGCACGAGCGCAGCCACCTCCTCTGGCCGCACGTTTGGATTCACCCGCTGCAACTCAGTGAGCCTCGTGATCTCCCGGCCAAGCACGGCGTTCATCTGCTGGCTGGCCCGGCTCGCGACCGCGGGTGCCATCAGGTTCGCCAACGTCTCCGCTCTCTCGACAAGTTCTGGCAGCAGCCCGTCCCGCAGGCCGGGCACGTCCAGCAGCGAGTGCACGTCGCCAGGCTTGAGGCGTCGGGCAAACCCCTCCGCATCCCATGTCGCGCTCTCGTCCTTGCCAGTGTGATCCACCAGGATGCGGACGGGCGTCGGCGGGAGGAAGCGGTCCACGTGCAGCTCGGGCGGGGCGATGCACTCCAGCACAAACACAGCTTCCAGATACAGCCCTCGAATCTTCTCATCCGGCCAATGGGCCACGCCGCTGTTGCCCTGCTCGGAGCCGAGCAGCATGTCGAGCGCGGCTGTCACCAGCGGATGATCCCAGCTCAGGAACTGCAAATCCTCCCGCACCAGCGCGCGCTGCCGGTCTGCGGTCACGGTCAAGCCCTCGGCTGGCAACCCAGGAAACGAATCAGCGAAGACGCCCGCCGAGCCGAGCCGGTAGGTGCGCGGCCACAGCTCCTCGACGTGCAGGTTGTAATGGTCGAAGACCGCGAGCAGAAACGTGTCGAGCGAACGATCGCCATCTTGCCGGCGAATTTCCTGCACGACCGGCGCGGCTGCCTCGGGCCGGAACGAATTGAGCTCCAGCAAGCGGTCCCGGCCCTGCTCCAACCGGGTCGCGAGTTCTGCGGCGGCGAGCCGCGTCTCCGCAATCAATCGCTCCAGCTCGGCCCGCGCCGTCCCCTCCGTATCGTGGAAGTCCTGCGCGAGATCGTGGACGCGCGGCCCGAAGCGCTCGATCAACTCGCGCCCCCCGCGCAGGTTCCGGGCGCAGGCGTTGAGCCCCTCGTCATACCAGCGTGCCAGCACTTCCTGCGAACTGCCCGTGGTGAACGGGACGTGAATGTGTATCTCCTCCGTCTGCCCGATGCGGTCCAGCCGCCCGATCCGCTGCTCCAGCAGCTCTGGATCAAACGGCAGATCAAACAGCACGAGGTGATGCGCGAACTGGAAATTGCGGCCCTCGCCGCCGATCTCCGAGCAGAGCAGCAGCCGCGCGCCGTCATCCTCCGCGAACCACGCGGCGTTCCGGTCCCTCTGCACAAGCGGCAAACCCTCATGGAACAACGCGACCTTGAGATTCACCTGCTGACGGAGCGCAGCGTCAATGGCCGCGACCTTCGCCTGCGTGCGGCACAGCAGGAGCACCTTCTCCGTCGGGTGCGAACGCAAGAACTCCACCAGCCACGCGAGACGCGGGTCATTGCGAAAGTCCGGCTCGAACGCACTGCCCGTGCCCGTGTCCGCGGCGAACTCATCCGCCAGCGCATCGAACAGGCGAGCCGTTCCGCCGAGTGCTGACAGCGGTTGCAGGTGGACCGTCCTCTGCGGAAAGCCCTTCATCGCGGCGCGCGTGTTGCGGAACATCACGCGACCCGGCCCGTGCTGGTCAATCAAGTCACCGAGCAGTTGCTCGCGCAGCGCTGTGTCACCTGCGGCGATGCGCGCCAGCTTCGCACGAACGGCCGGCGCATCTGACTTCAAAATATCTGCGAGCAAATCCACATCAGTATCGTTGAGCTGCTCCCGGCCCAGCAGCTTGCCCGCGATGCCCGCCACCGCGCGATACTGCTCCGACTCGCGAATGAAGGCCGCAAGATCGGAGTAGCGGTCCGGGTCCAGCAGCCGCAGCCGCGCGAAGTGGCTGGCCATGCCCAGTTGCTCCGGCGTCGCCGTCAACAGCAGCAGGCCGGGCGTCTGCCGACCCATCGCCTCGACGAGCGCGTATTCGGGGCTGACCGAGTCCGGACTCCAGCCGAGGTGATGCGCCTCGTCCACCACCACGATGTCCCAGCCCGCAGCGAGCGCCTGCTGGCGGCGGCGCTCATTGCCCGCGAGCAACCCGATGCCGCATAGAACGAGCTGATCATCAAGAAAAGGGTTTGCCTCCGGCTGGTGCGCCTCGATGGACACGCACCGCTCCTCATCGAACAGGTGAAACCACAGGTTGAAGCGGCGCAGCAGCTCGACGAACCATTGATGAATGAGCGGCTCCGGCACGAGGATCAACGCCCGCCGCACGCGCCCGGTCTGAAGCAGCCGATGCACGATCAAGCACGCCTCAATCGTCTTGCCCAAGCCGACTTCATCCGCGAGCAGAACGCGCGGGGCCAGCCGCCGCGCCACCTCGGACGCGAGATAAAGCTGATGCGGCAACAGGTCGATGCGCCCGCCCGCAAACCCGCGCACGGGCGACTGCCGGCGGCGATGCTGATGCCGCAGAGCTGAGCAGCGCAGATCGAAAACAGACGGCGTATCCACCAAGCCATTGAGAAGCCGCTCATCGGGCCGGCTGAAGGCAAGCGTGTCGCTCAGCTCGGTCTCGCAAACACGTCCCTCCGCGCACAGATAGGTGAACAAGCCCGCGTGCTCCGTGAGCGATTGCACCGCAAACGCGGAGCGGGCACGGGTTTGGATTTTATCGCCCGGACGGAAGCGCACGCGCCGCAGCGGTGCGTTGTCCAGCGCGTAGCAGCGGGTTTCCCCGGCGGCAGCAAAGGCGAGAGTGACCAAGCGGTTCGTGGCCGACTGGACAGCGCCCAGCCCGAGTTCGGGTTCCGTCTCGCTCATCCAGCGTTGGCCCGTTTGGAACAGTGACGACATGCGTTTCGTTTCGATTGCGTTCGAGCAAAACAGGGTTCCCACGATGGGCAAGCCAAACTTGGGATCTCCGCTGTCTTTGAAAGGGATGGATTGGAGGTGAAGGCGGGTGCACTGGCTGGCTTCCCAGGAGGATGCCGGAACTTCGCCCGAGTTCCGAAGCTGGCCGCAAAGAGTGTGAGAAGACGCAAAAACGACAGGGACTTTCATCGCATTGACTGGAACTTTTTCACTGCGCGCAGTCTTGGCTGCAATCTCTCCTCTTTGCGTCTCTTTGCGTTTGTGGCTCCTCCTGCACCCTTTCAGGTTGCCGTGATGTTTGGGGACACTTGACCGGGGTGCCACACGCGCTCCCACCCCCGGCCAGGTTCCAAGCCCCATCCGGGAGAAGATCGTTCACGCTCTCTCTCCCATTCCACTACAAAGGGCGGAGAACCTGAAATCTGAACTACACGGCCACCAGTTGGGGCACGGGCGATGCAGAGAGGTTTGAGCCAAGCGGCGGCGGCGGCGGAGTCATCTCCTCCAGCGCGGCGGTGAAGGCGCTGAGATCCTTGATCACGTCGCCGATCAGGCAGTCGATGAGCGCGGCGCGATGTTCTGGGAAGCGTTCGGCAAATTTCGGGAAGCTGAAGTTCGGATCATAGAACGCGTGAATCAGGCGGCGCACCACGTCCACCCCCTTCCACAGTGCTGGCTCGAAGGCGCCGAGCCGCGCGGCGGAGGGGTCGTTGTGCTTGAGCGAGTCGTCAATGCACTGCGCGGCCAGCTCCGCCGATCCCAGCGCGAGGTAAAGACCGGACGAGTATATCGGATCGAGAAACGCGCGCGCGTCGCCAATCATCACCCAGCCTTCACCGCAAGTCTGGCGGTTGAGGTAGGCGAGATGCCGCGAGCCGCGCACCGGGCCAATGCGCGTCGCCGCAGAAAGGCGGTCGGCCAATGGCGCGCATCTGGCTGTTTCTCGGGTGAACGCGGCTTCCATGTCATCAGACTCGGAGAACACGTATTCCGGATCGGCCACGATGCCGACACTCACAATGTCGTCCGGCAGCGGGATGAACCAGAACCAGCCTCCGCCGGGGATGAGGAACATGGTGGTTTCCCCGGCATCAATGCCCGGCAGCCGTTTGGCGCCTTGGAAGTATCCCCATGCTGAAGCCTTCCGCAGCTCAGGCAGCGGACTGCGCAGGCCCAGCTGGTTTCCAATGACGCAAGCGCGGCCTGATGCGTCCACGACGACCTTGGCGCGCACTTCGGCACGGGTGCCGTCGGCGGCCACTGTCTGCACTCCGACCGCGCGAGGGCCATCGAAGATCACCTTGTCGATTCCGGTTCGCTCGCAGACCCCGACTCCATTCTGCCGGGCGTGATTGAGCATCATCTGATCGAACTGGCTGCGCTCCACCTGCCAGGTGCGGGCACGATCGCCGGGGATGGTCTCGGAAAAGTAGAACGGCGTGGACTCCTTGCCGTTGTGGGAAACGAAGCGGACGCTGTGCTTGACCGGAAAGGCCGAGGCACGCAGTAGCGGCAGGAGGCCCAGCCGCCCGAAAATGCCAAACGTGTGGGGAATGAGCGATTCACCGATGTGGTAGCGCGGAAACTTGTCGCGCTCGAAAATGATGCAACGATGACCGGCACGCGCGAGGAAGGTCGCCAGCGCAGCGCCGCCAGGGCCGCCGCCGATTACGGCGACATCGCAGTGTTCAATGGCTTGGGTGGATGATGGTGTGTTCATGATGCGGATGGGTTCAGTTTTTACGGACATTCCTAAAAGGGTCGTCGTAGAAGTGCGGCAGAATTCGGTCCGCGCGCAGCAGGCCGGCCCGTGTCAGCCGCACCTCTTCCCGCGACCAAGTCAGCCAGCCCTCGGCGGCTAGCTCCTGGAGCGGTTCGGCAAGTTCGCCCAGGAGGTCCACTCCGAAGCGTTCCCGAAACGGCGCGGCGGGAACCTCTCCGAGCTTGAGCTGAAGAACAAACTCGCGCACGAGCTGGTCGCGAGGTGACAGATGAAAGGCTCGTTTCACCGGCAGCACGCCCTGCTCAATTTTTGCCTCGTATTGGTCCAGTCCGGCCTCGTTCTGCTCGTGCACGCCGCCGAGATAACCGAACGCGGCCACCCCCAGCCCCAGCATGTCCGCCCCGCGCCACAGATAATCCTGGTATAGAAAACGATGCTTTCGAGGATCCTTCACCGCGTTGTAAGCGCTCACCACGGTGTAGCCTTCGTGCTCCAACCTCAGGAAGCCTTCGCCAAGCCGGGCGCATTTCACGTCCCACGAGACCATCGGGGCCGGCAACGTGCCCGCCCGCATGTCGCGGTAGAGCTGGGTGTTGTGAGGGATCTCCGTTTGATAAATCGTGACACTGTCCGGGACCAGCTCGATGACGCGCCGGACCGACTCGCGCCACTTTTCCTCCGTCTCGCCCAGCAGTCCGCACATCAGGTCTAGGTTGACCCACTCAAAGCCCGTCTGCCGTATCAGCTCGAAGGCGCGCACCACATCTTCGGCGAGATGCACGCGTCCGTTCAGTGCGAGCAGTTCATTGTCGAAGCTCTGCACACCCATGCTCACGCGCGTGACGCCACATTCGCGCATCGTCGTCAGGAACTCCGGCCGCACCGAGCGTGGCGCACACTCGAAGGTCACCTCCTCAATGCCATTCCAACAGAGGGCACTCTTGAGCCCGGAGATCAGCCGACGAAGCTGCTCGGAACTCAACGTGGATGGTGTGCCACCGCCAAAGTAGGCGAAGCGCACGCGGCGCGCCCCAATCCCAGGCGTTGCGGCATAAAGCTCTGCTTCACGGATGACGGCTTCGACGTAGCGGTCCACCACAGCAGAAGGCTGCGCGATGTAAGAAAGATAGTAACAGTAATCGCACTTCTTTTGGCAGAAGGGAAGATGGACGTAGGCACCGAGCGGTTCGGAGTGTTCGGATTGCGCAAGCGCAGTGTGCAACGCGGGGACTTGCGCCGGGGTCCACGCCGAAAAGGGAGGATACGCCGAGACAAAGTAGTTTCCCGTGACGGGCTGCTCGCGCTGTCCTTCGAAAACCGGCATGGAAGCGGATACCATGCCGGTGATTATACGTGTGCGTATGAGTCACTCTTTGACCAAGGTCAAGAATCCGCGAGGTTGCGAACTGACACCGATCCGGAGCCGGGTGCTTATCCCCGAGTTCCGAAGCAGGAAAAGTGGGGGCGGGAGGAAAGCAGCCGGAGCGGGGCGTTCACGCCTCATCCGTCCCTCTCCAGTGTCATCAGGCCTGCTGGAGCAGATGGCGGATCACGTCAGCTGCCGAGTAAGCCTCCCGTTCCGGAGTAAGAAACCTGGCCAGCTCCTTCACGTCATCACCAGCGGTGAGCAAGGCAGGCTCGTGATACTCACCGTCCTGCAACTGTCCCAGCCCGATGGTGGACAGAAGCCCATTGCAGACGCATTTGCGGCCCTGAGTCTCGGCAGGCCGCCCGCCTTTTGAGAAAAACTGTTCCTCAGGCTCGCCCGGACACCGGTAGCCAATGGTGCCATCGGCCTTGCGATAGGCGCGGCGCAGGTAGCCGAGATCGCATACGCGTTGCCGCGCCGCATACACCGGAGGTTCGGAGACAGTGCCGGCCATGCGGACAACCTTGAAGGGAAAGCCGGTCGGCGAAGCCATCGGATCAGTAAAGATGTCCACGTCCATCCGGCGGCTTGAATCCAAAACGCGCGCCTTGAGATCGGACGTGATGCCCGACTCCTCGCAGAAGGCGAAGGCCGTGCCGACTTGTATCCCTGCCGCGCCGCAGCCCAACGCCTCGGCCAGCCGGGCTGGCGTGGCGTAGGAGCCCGCAAGCCAGAAGGGCAGGCCCAATGCGCTGATCTTTTCGAGGTCCGGCACGTCTCTCGAACCATAGACTGGCTCGCCCCGTTCGTTCAATTGGGACGAGCCACGCGGGGGGGCGTTGTGTCCGCCGGCCGTGGGGCCTTCGACGACAAAGCCGTCCACGTGTCCCGTCGCCTTCCGGACGAGTGCTTGTGCGAGGACATGTGACGCGATGATGGCTAGGAAGAGAGGGCGTTTCAGGGTGGGTGGAGTCGCCCCGCAAAACGTCGCAGGATCGAACGCAGAGAAGAACTCCTCGCCCGTCGCAGCGTCCTCGACATCAATTCTCAGCCGGACGGCTTCGCCCCGCGACAGATGATCGAGGATGCCGGGAATGGCCATCGGAATGCCCGCGCCCATCAGCACGTAATCCACGTCGGCGAGCATCGCGCCGAAGAGTGCCGGCAGGGTCGGCAGTTGAATCTTTTCCAGATAGTTGATGCCGACGAGACCCGAATGACCCTCTTTCGCCAGAAACACCTCCACGAAATTGGCGAGGACAATGAGTTCGATCAACGCCGCGCCGGGCTGAATCGACGGGAGTGGAACAGGCTTGAAGGGTTGCGATGGCGCCTTGCCGCCTGGAACGAAATACCGCTCCAGCGCGCGTTGGGCCATCCCGGGAATCGGAAACTGGCCGAGCGCGCGCCGCAGATCACCGCCGGGGTCGCCTTCTTGCAGCCGCCTCGCGAGGATCACGTCCAGCGCGGTGCCGGAGACGACGCCCATCTGGCCGCAGATGGACACGTTTCTGGCCAGACGCCAATTGGAAACCCCGGCTCCCATGCCGCCCTGGATAATTACCGGATGTGACATTGTATTCGCACGCGGCGCAATCGTAGCTGTCCGCAGCTGGAGGGATTTGACCTGAATCAACTTCTCTCGCAATCGAAATCCTGACGGAACTCCGGCGCTGCGGCCAGCAACATCGGAGAGGCTTGATCCGCGTCAAAGCGCATCACGCAGGCTGCTGTGACGCTCCAACCATGAACGAAGCGATAGTGAATGTGGATGCGCGTGGTTTGGAGCCTCCGCAGCCGCTCGTCGCCATTCTGGAGGTGCTCTCGTGCCTGCCGGAAGGATCCGAGTTGCACGCCCGCACGGATCGCAGGCCCCTGCACCTGTTCCCATTGCTGGAACAACGCGGGTTCGTCGGTGAGACGGAGGAACAACATGACGGAAGTTTTGTCACCACCATCCGCCGCGCCTAAACCAGCGCGCGCGGAAAGGCCCTGCCACATGCCGACGAAACGCGCGGCCGTGGCGGATGTCCATGCGCCGTCTGTGGCGCTGCCGTTGCAGTTCATCCTGACAGGCATCGCGGCGCTGCTGGCCGCAAGCGTGTGGCTGGTCGTCCGGCCCATCATCCTGGCGGGCTATCACTACAGTCCGGAAGTGCTCGCGGCCACGCACCTGTTCGTGCTCGGCTGGATATGCTCCGTCATCATGGGTGCGATGTATCAGCTCGTGCCGGTGGCTCTGGAAACGCGGCTACACAGCCAGAGGCTGGCGCGCTGGCACTTTGCGCTGCACGTCACCGGCTTCATCGGGATGGTCGTGATGTTCCATCGTGAGGACATGAAACAGGTCGGCCACTTCGGTTCGCTCGTGGCGATTGGAGTGGGGTTGTTCGTCCATAATCTCGCACGCACGCTGGCGCGCATCCCACGCTGGAACGTCGTGGCGGCCGGCATTGCGTCGTCGCTGTGCTGGCTGTCGCTCTCCATCCTCGCCGGGCTGTATCTGGCGGCGGCGAAATGCTGGAGCTTCAGCCAGTTTGCGCCGCTGGCGCAACTGCACGCCCATGCCCATCTCGGCGGATTGGGCTTCTTCGTCATGATGATCGTGTCTGTCTCATTCAAGCTGGTGCCGATGTTCACGCTTGGTGAGGTGCAGAGTGTCCGTCGCGCTGGATGGTCGCTGGCGCTGCTCAACGCCGGACTGGCCGGCGCGTTCGTCACCGTGCTCCTTTCCAGCCCGTGGAAGATCATCTTTGCGTTGGTGGTGGCGGCGGGACTTGCCTTCTACGGCTTGGAAATCATCTCCATTCTGCGTGCCCGCAAGCGCAGCAGGCTGGACTGGGGAGTGAAATACTTTCTCACGGCGCTCGTGCTGCTCGCTCCTGTTCTGGTTTTGGGCGTAGTCCTCGCCTGGCCTGGGCTGCCAGCCAACGAACTTACGCTTCAACTTGAGACGACCTACGGTTTCCTGGCGCTGGCAGGCGTCGTCACATTTGCCATCCTGGGGATGCTCTACAAGGTGGTCCCGTTCCTCGTCTGGTATGCCAGCTACAGCAAGGCCATTGGACAGAGCAAGATTCCAGCCCTGGCCGATCTCTACTCGCACCCGTTGCAGGCCGCCGGCTACTGGCTGTTCCTCGGCGGGCTTCTGACCGCCAGCGCGGCCTCCGCGCTAGGACATGACTCCTGCGTGCGCGCTGGCTGCGTGGCGTTGCTGGCGAGCTTCGTGGTCTTTGCCGTCAACATCGGGATGGTTCTCTCACACCTCGTCCGTCCCCGCATTGAACCGCTCATTGCACATTCCGCACTGCAAACAAACACCAGACCACTGCCATGATTGATGAAGCCTCCATCCGGGAAGCCCTGCACCAGGTCGTGGACCCGGAGATCGACTGCAACATCGTGGACCTCGGCCTTGTCTATGGCATTGCCATCAGCGATGCCAAAGTCACCGTGACCATGACGCTCACCACGCCCGGCTGTCCGATGCACGAGAGCATCGCCTGGGGCGTGAGGTGCGCGGTGCTCAACCTCGAAGGCGTCGAGGATGTAGAGGTCAACGTCGTGTGGGATCCGCCTTGGACGACCGATCTCATGACCAGCTACGGACGTGAGCGGACTGGGGTTCTGTAAGAACCAGCATTCTTCAACCCTCGACAAGCTCCGCGTCGGGTGCGGCGATTTCCTCTTCGCTCAAATAGCACGCCGGATCGGGCGCCCAAAGGCTGCCATGCACCTGGACCGCCCGGACGCGGAAGCCGCCACCGCAGACACTCAGAAACCGGCAGTCCGCGCACTTGCCTTCGAGCCTGCCATTGCGATTCCGAAGCGCCGAGAGCGTCTCGTTGCTCCCGTCGCGCCAGATTTCGCTGAAGGGACGCTTCTTCACGTTGCCCAGCGTGAGCGTCTGCCAGAACTGGTCGGGATGAACATTGCCCTGGGTGTCGATGTTGCCGATGCCGGTGCCGCTGCCGTGCGCGCCGCCGCCGTTCCAGCGCAGCAAGTCGAGCACTTCCTCGGCACGGGCGGGGTTCTCCTCGCGCAGGCGCAGGTAAAGATACGCGCCGTCAGCAGGCTGATCGACGGTCAGCACTTCCCTCGGCTTGCCGGTGGCGGCCCACTGCACTGTTCGGTCGATGATCTTGTCCACGGCGGCACGTGTCTGCTCGTGAGTGACATCAACCACATCGCTGCCGCGTCCGCTATAGACGAGGTGGTAGAAGCAAACACGGTCGATGTCTTCGGTCTCGATGAAGTCGAGAATGCGGTCGAGGTCCGCGATATTGGGGGCCGAGAGTGTGAGTCGAAGCCCGACCTTCTGGCCAACGGCCTTGCAATGGCGGAACGCCTCCACGGACTTGTCGAACGCACCCTGCCGTCCGCGGAAGTGGTCGTGCGTCGCGCCGATGCCATCGAGCGAGATGCCGACATATGAGAAGCCAGTGTCTTTGAGGCGCTGCGCCGCAGCGCGGTCGATGAGCGTGCCGTTCGTGGAGAGAGTGAGGCGAAGCCCCTTTCCGCGCGCGTAGCTGGCGAGGTCAAAGAAGCGCGGATGAATGAGTGGCTCGCCGCCGGAGAGCAGGACAGCGGGCACGCCGAATTCCGCCAGGTCATCAACCACCGAGCAGCATTGGTCCCATGTGAGTTCGCCCGGATACTCGCGCGCATCCGAATCCGAGTAGCAGTGGATGCACTTGAGATTGCAGCGACGGGTGATGTTCCAGACTACAATTGGCTTGCGCCCGGCGGCGGAGGGCGGTGCGCCGTGGCCCTGGCCGTATCGCAGCGCGTCGGCGGGTTGGGAGAGTCCGCAGTAGAGTTTCGTGATGTTGATCATGCGTGGGTGAATTTCTAAGCCGGCACGCACCATCGCTTCTGGACGTTGGTTGCCAAAGCATGGCCGTCAGTTGCCCCGGAGGCTGATTTTGGCCTGGCCGGCGGCTGATACACACACAGAGGTTCCTCGGCAAGATAGTCTCCGGACATCGCATAGGCGCGGGCGCGCGAGCCGCCGCAGATGGTTTTGAATTCGCACCGTCCGCATTTGCCCTTGAGCAGGCTGGGGTTGCGTAGCTCACGAAAGAGCGGGCTGTGACGGTAGACGTCCAGCAGCTCGTCCTTGCGCACGTTGCCGGCGCTCAGCGGGAGGAACCCGCTGGGCTGGATGTTCCCGGTGTGGGAGACGAAGACGAAGCCCTTCCCGTCGTTGATGCCGAGCGGCGCGCGCGCGCCGGAGGGCTTCGCGCCTTGTGCCTGCTGCAACACCACGCGCCGGTAGTGCTGGCCCTCGGTGGTCTTGATGTCGTAGCGCGCCGTGCGCGAGAGCCGGGCGAGGCGCTCGAAGAGATTCTCCATCTGCTCCGCCGTGAGCAGGTCGTCTGACTTGCCGCGTCCGGTGGGGACGAGCTGGAAGACGCTCCAGAGCGCGGGCCGGATTTCATCGAGCAGGCGGACAAACTGATCGAACTCGCACAGGTTCTGCCGGGTGAAGGTGGTGTTGATCTGAACCGGAATGCCTGCGAGCGCGGCGTTGGCGATGGCCTCCATGGTCCAGTTCCATGTGCCCGGCACGCCACGGAATTCATCATGCGATTCGCGGCTGGCGCCATCGAGGCTGAGCGAGAGGCGCTCGACGCCGGCTTGCTTGAACTCGTCGAGGTTTGCCGCTGCAAACTCCGGCGTCGCGCTGGGGCTGAGGCTCACGCGCAGGCCACGGTCCTTGGCATGGCGGATGAGCGATTCGAGATTGCGCCGGCGGATGGGGTCGCCGCCGGTCATGACGAAGAGCGTCGGGCGGCAGCGTTCGACTTGTTCGATGAAGCGAAACGCTTCCTCGGTGTCCAGTTCCAGCGGATGCCGGCTCAAGTTCGCCTCCGCGCGGCAATGCCGGCAGGCGAGACTGCAGGCGCGCGTCACTTCCCAGATGACGATGAACGGGCGGTCATCGAAGTCGAATTTCATCACGCATCGAATCTGGTGCCGACGGCATCGGTCGGCTTTGACCTGCATCAACTCCAGCTTTGGTTGCGCGGTAGAGAGTGAAGTGTGAGGTCTGCAAATGAGTCCGGGCGCAACCTCCCGCCGAATGAACACTCGAGAATAGAAAACGGCTGTGGAACTGGCAGCGCCGCCCGGTGTGAAGCTCAAGCGGTGCTCGACGAGGCCTTCGCACAGCTCCTACAATCCCTCTGCCCATGAACATGCCCGCCATCCGCCAGTTCAAGCGACTCGATGTCCGTCCGCTGCTCAAGCGCGGAGAAGAACCTCTCTCGGCCATTCTCGAAAGAGTCCAAAGACTGGCCGCCGGAGCAGGCCTCATCGTCATCGCCCCGTTCCTCCCCTCGCCGCTCATTGAGCTGCTCGGCAGCCAGGGATTCCATTCGAAGGTGGAACGCGGCGAGGCCGGAAGCTGGATTGTTTACTTCTGGCGGAAGTCTGACTAAACAGTGAGCGACATGACAGCCACGCTGGCAGAACTCAAACAGACAGCCATCGCCAACACCCTCCGGAGCTGCCAGCTCTTCGCCGGTATGTCCTCCGTTGAGCTGGGCACCCTTGCTGCCATCACCGCCGTCAAATCCGTCCCCAAAGGCAGCTATCTCTTTCACGAAGGCGATCCCTCCGCCGGCTTCTACGTCGTCCAGACCGGTGCCATCAACGTCCATCGCGTCAACGCCGTCGGGAAGGAACAAGTCATCCACGTATTCCGGGCGGGCGAATCATTCGCCGAGGGCACGCTCGCCACGGACAAGGGCTATCCCGCCGACGCACGGGCCGTCGAGGAATCCCATGTGATGCTCCTGCAAAAGGCCGGAATGCTCGGGCTCTTGCGCCGGCAACCCGAGCTGGCGCTGCGCATGCTCGGCTCGATGAGCGCGCACCTGCGCATCCTCGTGGCCCAACTGGAAGACCTGACCCTAAAGGACGTCGAGACCCGCCTGGCCAACTGGCTGCTCAAGCGCTGCCCGGACCCCGACAGCACCAAGCACTCCAAGATAGTGCTGACCATGACCAAACGCGTGCTCGCCTCCGAGCTTGGGACAGTGAGCGAAACCTTCTCGCGCACCTTGGCCAAGTTTCGCGAGCAGCAGTTGATCGATGTCAAGGGCCGGATCGTCACAGTGCACAGCCCGGTGAAACTCGCCGCGCTCCTTCGCAGAAACCTGGGCGAATGAAACGCGGACATGAACCGCAGTCGCTCGATGCCAAATCCTCCTCCACGCCTTCAGCATCGCCTGCCATTACCCCGGCCACATTTTGATTCCCGTGGTAGCAGGGCTCCAGTGACAACAGTTGAAATGCAGGCGCGGCCGCTTGAGGTGCGCATGGATGTTGACCTGCATCAAAGCCGTCACCGTGGTCTTCGAACAGGATGAAGCCGACATGAATGACACATTGTCCGAGCACCTTATCGACGTCCGCCCGATGCCGCCGCGCGAGCGGCATCCGAGAATTTTCGGCTCCTGGGCAGAGCTGACGCCCGGCGAATCAATCCTGCTCGTGAATGACCACGACCCCGTGCCGCTCTACTACCAATTCGCCGCAGAGCATATCGGGACCTTTCGGTGGGAATACATCGAGCAAGGCCCGGACGTTTTCCGAGTCCGCATCACCAAAGGCAGTTTCGAGACCCCTGGCTTCGTGCCCAGCGCGCGCATAAAGCACTCGTGTGCCACACCCAAGCCCGTGTCGATCGACTTCGCAAAACCTCTCGTTGTGGACACCCGGCCCATCTTCGCGCGCGGCGACACCCCGTGCAAAGCCATTGATGAAGCAGTCGCCAGCCTGATTCCAGGACAGCTCCTGGTCCTGGTGGTGGATTTCGAGCCCTTGCCGCTCTACGCCAAGCTTGGCAAGCAGGGTTTCAGTCACAAGGCAACGCAGCTCACCGACGGTGCATGGCGAGTGGAGTTTTGCAAAAAGCAGTGAACGGCGAAACTGCCGTGGGCAGAACCGGAGCGCCTCGATGACTTTGGGAAGTTTCCACATGGAGGCGGGCGCCTACGCTGCTGCTGTGGCTTCACGCTGGATTGCTTCCAAACCTTGACTCAAATCAACGGTGATGTGGAGCAAGGCGAGTCATTGTCTGCAGGTCTGAATGAGCTGCCGTGTCGGCCAACGTGATCATGTCTGCACTCAACAACTTTGCGAGCCACGCGCCAGGGAACCAACCATCACTGTCGCTGTTCGTTCTGATGCTTGTTTCCGACTTGCTGCTGAGCGCGGTCGTTGGACGTGCCGCCGAACATTCCGCGCTCTGGGGAGAGCGGGGCGAGAAGTGGAAGTCCCAGAGCCGCCTGCCGGATTTCTCCTTCGCCGGCTATCATCGCGGCGAGCAGCCACTGCCAAAAGTGCCTCCCGGCGTGAGCGTGAAAACCTTTGGCGCAAAAGGCGACGGAGTGGCCGACGACACGCCGGCGTTCCTTGCCGCGATCGCGAAGACCGAACGGGGTGCCATCGAGGTTCCGCCGGGCCGTTACCGCATCCTTGGACTCTTGGAAATCACCAGGCCTGGCGTCGTGCTGCGCGGTGCCGGGCCTGACAGGACCGTGCTCGTCTTCCCCACGCCGCTCAACGACATCAAGCCCAACTGGGGCGCGACCACCACCGGCCAGCGGACATCGAACTACTCGTGGTCCGGCGGATTCGTCGTCGTGCGCGGCAAGTTCGGATCGCAAGTGCTGGCGGACATTTCGGGCACCGTCTCGCGCGGCGAAAGCACAATGCCGGTCGAGTCCGCCGCCAAGCTCCGCGTCGGCCAGGAGGTCGAGGTGTATCAGTCCGATTTGCCGGACAACTCGCTTGCCGTTCATCTCTATTCTGGCGACGCCGGGCCTGTGGAAAACTTGCTGGGCCGCGCTCGCACCTCCCTTGTTGGCAGAATCATCCGGCTTGAGGGGAATCGCGTGACTCTGGATCGCGCCTTGCGAACGGACTTGCGCCCGGAATGGAAGCCTCGCCTGCGCTCTTTCGAGCCAACGGTGACGGAAAGCGGCGTGGAGAGCATCGGCTTCGAGTTCCCGGTCACTCCTTACAAGGGACACTTCACGGAACTCGGCTTCAACCCGCTCGCGTTGAGCAGCGTTGCACATTGCTGGGTGAGGAACATCCGTGTGCTCAACGCTGACAGCGGGCCCTATGTGAGCGGGACATTCAACACCGTGGACGGCGTCGTGCTCGAATCTGAACGGTCGGTGGACAAGCAGAAATGCACGGGGCACCACGGCATCTCCGTGGGCGGCTCCGACAACCTGGTGCTGAACTTCGATGCTCGGACCCGATTCATCCACGACATCACCCTGAGCGGATTCTGCTCGGGAAACGTCATCGCCCACAGCCGGGGCATGGACCTGAGCCTCGACCATCACCGCTACGCGCCACATGAAAACCTCTTCACCGATCTCGACGCCGGCATCGGCGCGCGCTTGTGGAAATGCGGCGGCGGCGCCGCGCTGGGCAAACACTGCGGGACACGGGGAACATTTTGGAGCATCCGGGCCGCGACTCCACTGAGCTATCCGCCCGCCGCTTTCGGTCCACCGACAATGAACTTGGTGGGTTTGGAAACGAAGCAGGCCACTGAAACCTCGCCCGACGGCAAGTGGTTCGAGGCCATCAAGCCCACTGAACTTCAGCCGCAGAATTTGCATGAGGCGCAGCTTCGGCGACGGACAGGAGCTCTCCGGTAATCATGTCCCGCATCGCGAACTTCCCGAAGTCACGCGCTTGCCTGGGCAAGAAGGCGAAATCACTTTCTTGCCTCGCCAGCGTGTTGGCGGCCCTGCTCGTCGTGACTCAAGCCCTGCGCGCCGACAGCTTTGCGCAGAACCGGCGGCTGGGCCGGGGCGTGAACATCATCGGCTACGATCCGCTCTGGCGTTCCCCGGATCAGGCCCGGTTCAAGGCCGAACACTTCCGTTTGTTGAAGGAGGCGGGCTTTCAGTCGGTGCGCGTCAACCTGCATCCCTTTCGCCACATGGACCGAGAGAAGGATTGGGCGCTGCAAGACGCATGGTTCGCGACTCTGGACTGGGCCGTGAAGGAGGCCACCGCCCAGGGATTGATGGTGCTCCTTGATTGCCACGAGTTCGATGCGATGGGCAAGGACGCTGAAGCCAACCGTGAAAAGCTCCTCGCGTTCTGGCGGCACCTCTCCGCGCACTGTGCGGGCCTCGGAGACAATGTCGTCTTTGAAATTCTCAACGAGCCCTCGAAGAAACTGACGCCCGCCCTTTGGAACCAATATTTGCGCGAGGCGCTGGCGGTGATCCGTGAGAAGAATCCCACGCGCACAGTCATCATCGGCCCGGCCCACTGGAACTCCATTGACCATCTCCCCGAACTGGAGCTGCCCGATGCAGACCGCAACCTGATCGTGACAGTCCACTACTACAAGCCGATGGAGTTCACGCACCAAGGCGCGGCATGGGCGAATCACAAGGACAAATCCGGCCTGGGCTGGCTGGGCACGGAGGTGGAGCGAAAAACAATCCGAGACGATTTCGCCAAGGTTGCGACATGGGCCAAGGCACACAACCGCCCGATCTTCCTGGGCGAGTTCGGAGCCTACGACAAGGCCCCGATGGAATCACGTGTGCGTTACACTGCCGCCGTGGCGCGCACAGCGGAGTCTCTCGGCTGGAGCTGGGCCTACTGGCAGTTTGACAGCGATTTCATTCTCTACGACATCCCGGCGCGGCGCTGGGTAGAGCCAATACTCGGTGCGCTGATGCCATCGGCGCCCTCGGCCAAAGCCGTGGCGACGCCGGTCATCTCGCACCGCTTCGTCTGCGCGGACTACATCCAGGGCAGAATTTTCATCGTGAGCACCAACGGCAGTGTGGAGTGGGAACATCCAGCGCCGAGTTGCAACGACCTTTGGGCTCTGCCCAATGGCAATCTGCTATTCACCACCGGGCACGGTGTGAGGGAAGTCACTCGCGAGAAGAAGGTTGTTTTCAGCTACGAGTCGAAGAGCGAAATCTACGCCTGCCAGCGTCTGGCGAATGGCAACACTTTCATCGGCGAGTGCAACGCGGGCAGGCTGCTCGAAGTCGAGTCGTCCGGAAAAATCGCGAAGGAAATCCGGCTTCTCCCGGAAGGAAAAAACGGAGGCCATCTCTACATGCGCAACGCCCGTCGTCTCGCCAACGGCCGCTACCTCGTCGCGCACTACGGCGATCAGGTCGTGCGTGAATACGATGGCGAAGGAAGGTTGGCGCGCGAGATTCCTGCCGCCAGCGGCCCGCACAGCGTGGTGCGCCTGCCCAACGGCCACACACTCATCGCGTGCGGTGACATGGTGAAGGACGGCGCGCGCGTCTTCGAAGTGGATGCCGCCGGGAAGACAGTTTGGGAGATCAAGAGCAGCGATCTGCCTGGCATCAGCTTGAAATGCATGACCGGCCTGCAGCGGCTTCCCAACGGCAACACCGTGATGTCGAACTGGCAGGGCCACGGACAATTCCGCAGCGGCCCGCACGTCATCGCGGTGACGCCGGACAAGACAGTCATCTGGACTTTTTCGGACCACCTGACGATGAGGACAATTTCCAGCCTCCAACTCCTCGATGTGCCGGGCGATGCCACCCGCGATGAGGTGTGGCACTGACACCAGCTGCAAAGCCTGGTGTGGGTGCAAATCAACGCCACTGTAGCCCGATGGTCACTAGCGCGCTCCGCGCCGAGTCGAATGAAGCAGCGAAGAAACAGATCACGTTCCGCCAGTCGGAACGTTGGAATCGAAAGCCCCATGCGGCGCTGGCTGCCCATGAGTTTGGCGGCGTTGATCGCCATGGTCGCGATGGGCATCTGGAAGTGGGGAAACATTCGCAACGGGGGCTTGCCCCAACTGTCCTCCAACTCGCCGGCCGGGCGCGCGCCATTCAAGACGCCCAGCGATCAGGAAGTTTTTTCCACCTACGCCGGATCGGAAAGTTGCCGCGACTGCCACGCCCAGGCTTACGGCAAGTGGACCAATTCGCACCACGCCCTCGCCGAGCGGAGGGTCGATGCACACCTCGATCTCCGCGCCTTCGAGCCTGCCCACGCCATCAAGCACGGCACGCAAACCTCCGAGGCGCGCACCCGTGACGGGCAGTTTCAACTCACCACAATGGGCGCGGATGGCAGGCCGGCGACGTTCAAGCCGGACCGTGTGCTCGGCGTGGATCCGCTCCGGCAATTCCTCTTCGCCACGGCAGGCGGACGCTGGCAGGTCGGCGAACTGAGCTTCGATCCGCGGACAAACGACTGGTTCGACGTGTATGGCACCGAGGACCGCGTGGCCGGCGAGTGGGGCCATTGGACCGGGCGCGGCATGACGTGGAATTCCATGTGCGCCTCCTGCCACAACACGCGCCTGCGCAAGAATTACAACCCCGCCAACGACTCGTATTCCACCACGATGGCAGAGCGTGGTGTTGGCTGCGAATCCTGTCACGGCCCGCTCAAGCAGCACGTCACCTGGCAGCGCGAGCGCGGCGGCTCGGCGACGAACGATCCCACTCTCCGACGCCTCGACAAGAACCAGATGCTCGACACCTGCGGCTCCTGCCACTCACGTCGTGGCGAGCTGACGGGTGATTTCGTGCCGGGCCAAAAATTTTCCGATCACTACTCGCTCACGATTCCTGATGAGACCGACGTGTTTTATCCCGACGGCCAGGTGCGGGAGGAGGACTACGAGTTCACGTCCTTTCTCAGCAGCCGCATGCACACGGCAGGCGTGCGCTGCACGGACTGCCACGAGCCGCATTCGAGCAAGGCCATCCTCCCAGGCGACGCGCTTTGCCTGCGCTGCCATGCCGTGCCGGTGGCTCCGGCACCGAAGATTGACGTCCTCACGCACTCACACCACAAGGCCGGCACCCCCGGCAGCCACTGTGTTGATTGCCACATGCCGCAGACGACCTACATGCAGCGGCACGCGCGGCGCGATCACGGTTTTACGATTCCCGACCCGCTGCTGACCAAGCAGCACCGCATCCCGAACGCCTGCAACCGCTGCCATGCCGACCGCAGTGTGGATTGGGCCATCGAAGCGGTGGACAAATGGCATGGCCCGCGCATGAACCGCCCAACACGCACCCGCGCCCAGTGGATGGTGCAGGCGCGCGCCGGCCACACGAATGCACCGTCGAACCTGATGCGGATGCTGGCCGAAGAGAAAGCCCCGCTCTGGCGCGCGAGCGCGGCGCGGCTGCTGCAGTCATGGAGTCATGACCCCGACGTCTCAAGCGCCTTGCTCCGGGCCGTGCGGGATCCAGACCCTCTCGTGCGCGCGAACGTCGCTCATTCGCTCGAAGGAATTGCCCAGCCGGAAAACCTCCCCGTGCAGGCTGCGTTGCGGGAGCTGCTCAACGACTCCAGCCGTTCCGTGAGCGTGGCCGCGGCGTGGGTGGCAAGAGCCCAACTCGACACCAACACCCCTGCGGCGCACGATCTGTTTCTCTCACTCCACCAAAACTCCGATCAGCCGACGGGCCTGCATCAGATGGGATCGTGGCACTTTGACCGCAACGAGAATGCCGCCGCGATGGAACTGTTCCGCCGCGCCGTGGAGTGGGACGCCAACTCTCCGCCGTTCAGGCACACCTACGCGATCGCCCTGAGCACGCAAGGCCGGACAGCGGAGGCAGTGGCCCAGTTGGAGGCGGCGTGCCGGCTTGCGCCGCGCGAGGCCGAGTATCGATATCAGCTCGGGCTGGCGCTCAACGAGGCGGGCAAGCTTCCCGAGGCCACCGCCGCATTGCAGGAAGCCGTGAAGCTCAACGCACAGTTCGGTCCGGCCTGGTATAATCTTGGGCTGGCCTACTCGGCTGCCAATTCCTTGGAGCGCTCGGTGGAAGCGCTGCGAAGCGCGGAACGCTGCCAGCCGGCCAGTCCGCGCGCTCCCTACGCGCTGGCCACGGTCCTGGCGCGGCTCGGACGCATCCCGGAGGCGCACGCCGCCGCCCGCCGCGCGTTGGCAGTTCAGCCCTCATTCCGCGAAGCGGCCGAACTTCTGCGCACCTTGACGCGTGAGGATGGTGGGCGGGGACAATGAGGAGACATGAACCCGAACTCCGGGCGAGCACGCCCGCCTTCGGGGTCTGGGATGAACCGGATCCATTCAGCCAGATTTCCGAAATTGGCCGCAAAGAACGCAAGAAGACGCAAAGAAGACAGGGGCTTTCATCGCATCGCCCGAAACTGTTTCGCTGCGCGCAGCCTGGACCGCAATCTCTTCTCTTTGCGTCTCTTTGCGCTTTTTGCGGCCATTCCATTTCGGAGTTCGAGTTCATACCAATCCCAAATGCGAGTCGGTGGAAGGCAATCAGGATGCCACAACGCGCGCCTTCTTCTTCGGAGGAGGGAGCGCACGACGCGGATCTTCGTCCTTCCAGCGAATCTCATCGCGAAATGGCATCAGTCCAGCGGCTCCATGGACCACGATCCGTCGGCAGCTCGCGTGTAAAGAAAGCGGTCATGTTGGCGCGGGCCGTGGCCCTGGAAAAACTCCAGCGTCTCGGGTGCGATGCGGTATCCGCCCCATGAGGCACCCGTCGCCAGCAGGTCCGCCTCAGCGCCCAGCCGCTTCACAAGCTCCGCCAACTGCATCTCGACGGCGGCGTGCGCGGTCACGCCGTTGTTCTCGCCAAGCAGAAAGCATTTCACAGCCTCAAACGCGCCGAGTTTCTCCGCGCGTCCGGTGATGTTGACCTGCCGGTTCAGCGCAAGCCACGGGAACAGCAGGCTCACGTTCGGATTCGCCGCCATCTGCCGGACCTTGCGGCTGCCCAGATGGGTGAAGAAGACGAAGCCTTCTGCATTGAAAAACTTCAGCAGCACAGTGCGTGAGCGAGGGCGTCCATCCGCCCCGACTGTCGCAAGTGACCCAGCAAGGGGCTGGGTCACAGCTCCACGCGCGGCGTCTTCCAGCCAGCGGGCAAACTGTGCGATGGGGTCATCGCAAAAATCCTCGCGTCGAAGCCGTGCAATCATCCCGCGCAGAAGGCTGCCGGCGTCGGAGGCCCGATGATTTGATCCGGGTCAACGCAATGAGAAACCCCTTTCAGCAATTCCGAAACTTGGGCAAGCGCGTGACAAGCTGGCTGTGACACCGTGCCGATGTCCGCGAACTGTGTCCGCCGATGGCCCGGGACCCGCCGCTCACAGAGGTTCGCTACAACGCCGGCCTACGCCCGACGTTCCTTGATGCTCTGCACGATGTCCGCCACCACCTGTGCCGTGGGCTTCGCGCCTTGCGGGCCGCCGGTGTGGAGGCGGACGGAGACGTTGCCGGCTTCGAGGTCGCGCGGGCCGAGGACGAGCATGGTGTGGACGCGCGCGTGCTCGGCGTTGGCGATCTTCGCCTTGATCGGCTCGTTGGTGAAGTCGCCGGTCACGCGGACGAAGTTCTGGCGCAGCTCGTGGACGAGCGCCTTGCCGGCGGCGAGGAGCGGGGCGTCGTCGCCGAGGGTGATCACGCGGACCTGGTCGGGGGCGAGCCAGAGCGGGAAGTTCCCGGCGTAGTGCTCGATGAGGAAGCCGATGAAGCGCTCGTGCGTGCCCAGCGGCGCGCGGTGGATGCACAGCGGCGTCTTGTCCGTGTTGTCGCGGTCGCGGTAGGTGAGGCCGAACTTGGCGGGCACGGCGAAGTCCACCTGGTTCGTCGCGATGGTGAACTCGCGGCCGATGGCGCTCCACACCTGCACGTCAATCTTCGGGCCGTAGAAGGCGGCTTCGTTCGCCACTTCCACGAAGTTGATGCCGCTCTCGACCAGAACCTTGCGCACCATGTCCTCGGTCTGTTTCCACAGCTCAGGCTCGTTGACGTATTTCTTGCCGAGGCCTTCGGGCGCGGAGGTGCTGAAGCGCATCTGGTATTTGCCCAGGCCGAAAATCTTGAAGTATTTGAGATACATCTCGTTCACGGCGCGGAACTCGTCGGCGAACTGCTCGGGGGTGCAGTAGATGTGCGCGTCGTTCATGTTCATCGAGCGGACGCGCATGAGGCCGAAGAGTTCGCCGGACTGCTCGTAGCGGTAGCAGGTGCCGTATTCGGCGAGCCGGAGCGGGAGGTCCCGGTAACTGCGCGGTTCCGCCGCAAAGATGCGGTGGTGGTGCGGGCAGTTCATGGCTTTGAGGTAGTAGCGGTTGCCGGATAAGAGCGTCTCTATGTCGGCGTTTAAGGTGGAGGCTTCCGATTTGTATGAACCCAATTCGGACTGCACTTGCTCCAAGTTCTCGGAGCTGAAGTTTGAATTCTTCTTCCTTCTTTGGTCAGCGATGACTTGCTCAATCGTGGAATTAGCTTCATGCACGACTTCGAGCCTCCTTTGGAGATTCAAGACTCGTGTTTCTTGCTCCGGTTCGAGCTTCATTTGCATCGGCGGAAACATGGACTCCGCGTAGTAAGGCAGGTGCCCCGAGGTTGTATACATCTTCTCCCGCGCCAGATGCGGCGTCTTCACGCGCACGTAGCCAGCCTGAAACTCCGTTTCCTTCGCCAGCTTCTCCAGTTCCTCGAGGATGGCCCCGCCCTTGGGCAACCACAGCGGCAGGCCCGGCCCGGTGAAGTCCGCGTCGAACGCGAAGAGGTTCATCTCCGCGCCAATCTTGCGGTGGTCGCGGCGCTTGGCCTCCTCCTGGAGCTTGAGCCACTCCTCGAGCGCGGTCTTGTTCTTGAAGGCCGTGCCGTAGATGCGCTGGAGCTGCGGGCCTTTCTCGTCGCCCTTGTAGTAGGCGGCGGCCACGGTGGTGAGCTTGAACGCGCCGATGTTGCCGGTGCGCATCACATGCGGCCCGGCGCAGAGGTCAATGAAGTCGCCGTTCTTGAAGTAGGAGATCGGCTCGCCCTCGGGGATGTTCTTGAGCAGGTCGAGCTTGAACTTGCTGGCGTTGCCGGGCCGCTCGGCGAGGCCGCCGAGGCGTCCGCTCTGCGCGTCGGCGATGGCCTGCTCGCGCGTGACAGTGAGCTTCTCGAAGACGTTGTTGGCCTTAATTTCCTTCTTCATCTCCTCTTCGAGCTTGGCGAAGTCCTCGGGGGAGATGCGGTGCGAGCATTCGAGGTCGTAGTAGAAGCCGTTCTCGACGGGCGGCCCGTAGGCGAACTGCGCGTCCGGCCACAGTCGCAGGATGGCGGTGGCCAGGACGTGGGCGCACGAGTGCCGGATGCGCTCCAGCTCGGTCATCTTGGCGCGGTCGTCGAGGGTCTTGCGCTCGGGGTTCGGGGCGGGCGCGGCGGCGGGTGGGGTCGGGTCTTGGTTTTCCATGTTGGAGGCGGGAAGAAAGTAATTAGTGATTAGTAATCAGTTGGCCAGTGGCCGGGCGGAACTGAACACTGAAAACTGAACACTGAAAACTGATTACTGCTGCGTTTCGACTGCCACGGCTTCCTTGTGCAACTCCGCGTGCAGGCTGTGGAGCAGTTCCTCGGCGGCGAAGGGCTTCTTCAAGAACACCGGCACGCCCAGCTCGCGCAGGTCGGTGACGAACTTCTCGTGGCCCATGCCGGACGCCACGATGATGGGCAAGCTGGCGTTGCGCTTGCGCAGCTCGCGGCACAGCTCCACGCCGTCCATGAACGGCATCAGGATGTCCGTGATGACCGCCTTGATGTCGCCGGCGTGCTGCTCGAAGAGGCTCAACGCCTGCTGGCCGTCGCGGGCCTTGAGCACCTTGTAGCCGTGCCACTCGAGGATTTCGGCGGTCACGTCCAGCACGCCCTGCTCGTCGTCGGCAAGCATCAGCAGCTCGCCGTTGCCGCGCGGCAGCTCGGCTTGCGGCGGACGCTCCCCGGTCTTCGCAACGGCGGCGGGCAGGTAGATTTGGAACTCCGTGCCCTTGTCCTCCTCCGTCTCCACAAGGATGAAGCCGCCGTGGCTCTGCACCACGCCCAGCGCGGTCGCGAGGCCGAGGCCGACGGACTGCCCCGGCTCCTTCGTCGTGAAAAACGGCTCGAAGATGCGCGGCAGGATGTCGCGCGGGATGCCCACGCCCGCGTCCGCCACGCGGAACAGGACGTAGTTGCCGGGCTTCGCGCCGGTCGCGCGGCGGTGGTGGATGAAGCTCTCGTCCACCGTCACGTTCTCCGCGCTGAACTTCAGCGTGCCGCCGGAGGGCATCGCGTCGCGCGCGTTGACGGCGAGATTGAGCAGCACGCGATGCAGCTGCGCGGAGTCGGCGGAAATCAGCAGGAGGTCCTCCGCGATTTCGCTGCTGACGCGGACGTTGCGCGGGAAGGTTTCCTGCACGGACTGCACGATGTCGCGCACGAGCATCTCCGGGGAGACCGGCGCGCGCTCGCCGTGGAAGCCGCGCGCGAAGGTGAGCACCTGCTTGACGATGTCCGCGCCGCGCTGGGCGCTGGACTCGACGCTGTCCACGAGCGTGCGGGACTTGCCGCTGACCTGCTTGCGCAGGAGCTGCGCGGCCATGAGGACGGGAGCAAGGACGTTGTTCAGCTCGTGCGCCATGCCGCCGGCCAGCGTGCTGACGGCCTCGATGCGCTTGTGGCGCAACTGCTCCTCCGCGCGCTGCGACTCGGCTAGCTCGCTCTCCAACTGCTGGACGCGCCCGTTCAAGTTCGCCGTCTCCTCCGACACGCGCAGGGCCACCTCGCCCTGATGCGCCTGCATGGATTCCTCCAAGGCGTGGCGCGCGACGGACTCCTGCTCCGCCTGCGATCGGGCGGCATCCACTTCGCCGGTCAAGTTGTTGAGCCGCTCGTTCAACAACGCGTTTGCCTGGCCCAACTCCTCCTGAGTCTCACGGAGGCGCGCAGCCTCCTGCTCCCACGCCTGCTTCGCAGAGTGATGGGCCACGAGCCGCTGGGCGACCTCGCGCTCCGCCGCCTCGCGCAACTGGTCCATCTCCGCCTCGGCGCGCTCGCGGCGCGTGCTCTCCTCGCGGAGCCGCGCCTCGACTGACTCCAGCGCGCTCACCCGCTGCGTGAACTGCCTTTCAAGCATCTCCATCTCCGAGCGCGTGGCGTTCAACTGGCCCTGCACAGCCGCCGCAGCCTGGCTCGACTGCGTGTGGGCGCGGTCCAGGTTCGCCGTCTGCTCGCGCGCTGAGGAAAGTTCCGCGGTGAGTTCAGCCTCTCGCCGGGCAAGCTGCTGCGTCAGCCCGGCGTGCGCCTGCTGCAACGTCGTGTGGGCCGCGCGCAGGTCCGCAGAGTCCGAGCCCGCCTTCGCCTCGGCGGCGCGCAGCGCGGTGGTCAGCTCGCCCATCCGCCGGTCGAAGTCCTCGCGCTGCATCTGCCACGTCAACTCCATGCGCAGCCGCTTCTCCATCTCCACGCGCAGCGCCTGGTTGGCGGCCTCGAAATCCGTGGCGCGGTCACGCAGCCGCTGCTCCGCGCTCATGGCGATGACACGGAGCTTCTCCTCCTCGCGATCGCGCTCGGCAAAGTGCGCCTTGTAACGGGCAGCGGCTTCCTCGATGGCCTGCTGCTGCTCTGTGTTGATGCGACCGAACTCCGCGCGGCGGCTCGCCAGTTCCGCCTCGGCGGCAGCGCGGCCTGCACGGGCCGCGTCGAGCTGCTGCTGCGTCGCCTCCAGCGCGCTGCTGTGCTCGGTGACGCGGGCTTCGAGCGAAGTGTTGTTCTGCGAGAGCGACTGCTCGATGCGCTGGCGCTCCTCAGCTTCGAGCTCCAACTCGGCGCGCGTCTCGGCCAGCGAACGTGCGGCGTCCGCGAGCTGCTGTTCCAACGTGACGCGGGTCTGGCCCAGCTCGCCCTCCGTCTGCTCGCGCAGCGCGGTCTCGGCGCGGAGCTGCTCCTGCAAGCTCTGGACTTCAGCCTGCCGCTCGGCGAGGCGCTGGTTGGCGCTGCCGGCATTTTGGAGCGCCACATCCTCGACCTGCCGCCGCGTCGTGACCTCGTGGTCGAGGCGCGAGCGGATGTCGAGCAGCTCCAGGTTTGCGTCGGCCAGCTCGCGGTCCAGCTCCGACTTGGTCGCGCGGAATTCGGCTTCTGCCCGCTCGCGCCGCTTCGCCTCATCTCGCTGCGCGGTGCGGGCGGCGGCCAGCTCTGCCTGCAACTCCTTCGTGGCGCGGGCAACTTCGGTGGCAGAGTGTTGCAGTTGCTTCTCCAGTTGCTCGCGACGCCCCGCCTCCTCGATCTGCGCGGCGTGGGCGGCTGCCAGCTCCGCCTGGAATCCCTTCGTCGTGAAGCCGGTTTCCGCGGTGGCGCGCTGCAGCTTTTGTTCCAGCTCCTCGCGTGCGCCGACTTCGATGTCGAGCCGGTGGGCCAGCTCAGCCTCGTTGCGCTGTGCCTCCGCCTCCGCCACCTCGCGGCGGCTGGCCTCCTCCTGCCGCGCCCGGAGAGCCGCATCGAGATCGGCCTTCAGAGCCGCGGTTGTGCGCTCGGCATCAGTGAGGCTCTCGCGCAGCTCGCGTTCCGTCTCGTGACGCGCGGCGGTTTCCCGCGTGAGGCGCGCGTGGGACTCGGCGAGCTGCTGGTCGAAGGTCTCGCGCTCGGCGGTTTCAAGCGCGAGGGCGCCCTGAGCGGCGGCGAGCGCGCGGCGGCTCTCCGCGTTGGTTTCGTCCAGTTCAATGCGGACCTGCCGGACCGCCGACTCGGCCTCGTCCCGCTTCGCCGTCTCGACGCGCAATTCCTCGCGCGCGATGGCGAGCTGGGCCTTGAGTTCGGCGGCATGCTGCTCCGTGGCGGCGTTGGCCAACTGCCACGCGGCCTCGACGCGCTGGCGCTCGGCGGACTCGTAATCCATCCGCGCGTTCAAGCCGGCGTTCTCGGCTGCCGCTGCGGCGAGCCGCTGCCCCAGCTCGGACTTCGTTTTGGGCAGCGCGGTTTCCAGCTCCTCGCGCCGGGCCGTCTCGGCGCCCAACGCCTCGCGGGCGGCCTCCAGCTCGGAGGCGAGCAGCGTGACGTGCTCCTCGGAGGAGCGGCTGGCCTGGAGCAGGCTCTCCTCGTTCTCCTTCCGCTCCGCAGCTTCGCGCGCGGCCTGCGCGCGAAGGTCGGCCAGCGCGGAGAGCTGCCTGTCGATCTCCGCTTTCGCCTCCGCAAGCTGCCGCTCCGAGTCGCCCCGGGCTGCGGCCAGTTGCTTCTCCAACTGCTCGCGCTGCTCCGTCTCCAAAATCAGGTTGTCCCACGTCTTCTTCAACTCCGCGTCGGTGTCGGCGAGCTTTTGCTCCCGCTCGGCGGCGGCCTTCAACGCGTCGTCCTCGCGCAGCCGGCTGCCGGCGGCTGCCTGCTCCAACTGCGTGCGGGCTTCAGCCAGCGAGGCAGTGGCCTCGGCGAGCTGCCGCTCTGTCTCCGACTTCGACTGGCCCAGCGCGGACTCCGATTGCTCGCGGCGCTCCGTCTCTGCCTGCACCTGCCGGCGCATCGCGGCGAGCTGCTGCTGCGCCTCGGCGGCCTGCTGTTCTGATGTGGTGCGCGTCTGCTGTGCAGCGGTCTCGGCTTCGAGGCGGGCGGACTCGGCGTGCTCGGCGCGCGCGCGAAGTTCCGCGAGCGCGGCGAGCTGCGCCTCCAGCTCGGACTTCGTCCCGGCAAGCTCTGCGTCGGCCTGCGCGCGGCTTTGAGTTTCACTGGCCAACTGCTCGCGTGTCTTCGCCAGTTCGGCGGCCTGCGCGGCGGTTTCCTCCAACTGCCTGCGCGCTCCGGCCAGCGCGGAGGTGGTCTCGGCGAGCTGCCGCTCCGTCTCCGATTTCGACTGTCCCAGCGCGCTCTCCGCCTGGGCGCGCAGTTCCGTCTGCGCCTCCAACTGGTTGAGAGCGGCCTGCAACTGCTGCCGCACCTCGACAAGCTTTTGCTCGGAGCTGGAGCACAGTTCGAGCGCGGCGGACTCCGCCGATTCATGCGCGGCCTCGGTGCGGGCGAGCTGGGCGCGGAGCTCCGCCAGCACAGACTCCTGCTGTGCGCGCAGCTCGGTGGTGGCCTGCGTCTCGCGGGAGGTGTGGCCGCGCAATTCTTTGTTGTCGGCCTCCAGCTCGGCGATGCGTTGCTCGAAGCGGGCGTGCGCGGCGCGCAGCTCGGCCTCGACCTGCTGGCGGGCGGCTGTGTCGGCCTCGGAGCGCCCGGCGGCGGACTGGCTGGCATCTGCGAGCTGTTCTTCCAACCCGGCTCGGGCTGCGGTGGCCTCGGCAAGCTGCTGGGCCATCTGCCTGAGATCGTTGCTCAACACGGCAGCCGTCTGCCGCTGCTCGGCAAATTCCTTTTCCAACTGGCCCTTCGCGTCTGTGAGCGCGGCGATGCGCGCGGCGAGGTCGGCAGGAACGTCGCCGCCGCCCGTGCCGGCCTGCGACTGCTCGTGGCGGAGCATTTGTGCTGAGAGCTGCTCCCTGGCCTGCTCAAGCTCCGTGCCCAGCTCCATCATCCGCTGCTGGATTCCGGTGTTCGTCTGCACCATCGCCTCCTCGGACAGCTCGCGCTCGGCGTCGGCGCGCTCGGCCTTCTCGTGCTCGGCCTGCAGCGCGATGCGCAGGGAGGACAGCTCGCCTTCGAGCCGAGCCGCTCGCTGGGTCTCCGATTGCAGGCGATGATGAAGCGTCTCCAGCGCGGTGTCTGGCTCGGTGCCGGCGGCCTGAAGCTTGTCGAAGTCCTCCCGAAGCGAGCGCAACTCATCCTCTGCAAGCTGGCGGCGGGTGCCTTCCTCCTGAAGCCGGCTCCTCAACGCCTCCAGCTCGGCAGGTGAGCTGCTGGCGCGTTTCTCCAGCTCGGTCTTTTCCGCGCTCGCGGTTTTCTCCGCCATCTCGTGCTGGGCGACGGCTGTCTCCAGGCCGGTGATGAGGTCGGTGAGGCCCGATGTGCGCTCGGCGACAATCTTCTCAACCTCCGCGCGGGCCTTGGCCAGCTCGGCCTCGACCTGCTCGCGGCCGGAAAGCTCGGCCCAGAGCTGGCGGTTGGCGGACTCGATCTCGGAGTCGCGCTTCTTCAGCTCGTCCGCGCGGTGCTCGAGCTCGGCGGCCATTTCCTTCCGGTAGGAGGCCTCCTGCTGGACTTTGGCAAGCGCGGTGTCCAGCGCGGCTGCCTGGTCGGAGAGCCGCTTGTCATCGGCGCCCTTGCGCTCGTTGATGTCGAGGATGGAGCCGATGATGCCCGCCGGCTGCTCATGGTCATCGAGCATGCGGGTGGCGTGGCCGGCGACCCATCGGGTGGAGCCGTCCTTGTGGCGCAGGCGGAAGTCGAGGCGGAACTCCTTCTCACCACGGACGCACTTGCGCCATTCCTCGGTGACCTTTTTGCTGTCATCGGGATGGACGGCGAGCAGCCAGCCAAAGCCCTGGCTCTCAGCCTGCGAGCGTCCGGTGAGCGCGCTCCAGCGGTTGTTGACGAAGAGGATGTCGCCCTGCTGGTTCGCACGAAAGATGCCGGCGGGCGCGGACTGCGTGAGGGCCTCGAAGGTCTGGCGGATCTCGTGGTTCTTGGCGTGCGTCTGCTCGCGTTTCTGCACGTCGCGGCGCAGGAGCAGGTAGATGCCTCCCGTGCCAGCCGCAAGCAAGACCAGAGACGCGGTGAGAAAGACCGGGTTGAACTTGCCGGTCAGCAACCGGTCCGAGGCCGCGAACGACACGAGGCCCAGAACGAAGGCGACCGCAAGCAGCCGGCGCAATCGCGGGAGGAGAGAATTCATGCGCGTGCGTTGATGACGCCGCCAAGCGTGTGGTGGGCGGCAGATGGTGTCAAACCGCGAGTGGGCTTCAGCAAAGGAGTCAGAAGTCGGGAGTCAGGAGTCAGCGACCGCGCTCCGCGCGCACCTGCGTTCTCTGACTCCTGACTCCTGTCTCCTGACTCCTCTCTCCTGTCTCCTGTCTCACCCCGCCACGTTTCTGCATTGGCGTCGCAGAATCGTTCGGCCTATCGTCCCGCCCGTTATTTATGAAGATGAGAGCTGTCTTTCAACTGCTGGCGGTGACGACACTGGGCCTGTTGGCTTGCACGGCAACCGCAGCGGATGCCCCACCCGCCAGCGCCACCAAGGTCGAGAAGCCCATCGTGTTCCTCGACAAAAGCCCCGTCATCGTCAAATACCAGCTTGGCCGCCTCTCGAACGAGCAACTCCTCCTCGTGGACCGCGAGACGTCGCACCCCAAGTTCATCCCGCTCTGGGAAACCATCCTCGTGCGGCCCGGCATGGCGGCGAAATTCCGCAGCGAGGCCGCCGACGCGCTCGCCAAGCTGAACAAATCCGACGCGTCGGCGGAACTGCTCGCCGGCATCCAGCGCGCCCCCGCCGGGCAACCCGCCGTGCTCGCCGACCTCTCGAAACTCCTCGTCACGCAGAAGCCGGAGGACTTGAGGAAGAGCCAGCCCGGGCTCGAAGCGCTCGCGGGCGGCGATGGCCCCGCTGCCGCGCGGCAGGCCGCCTTCGCCGCGCTCATCGGCATCCAGCCCGCCGACACGCTGTGGGCCTTCGCGCTGGGCAAGCCCGGCGCGCTGGCGCAACTGCTCGCAGGCATCCCCCTCGCGCCCGACGCCGCGAAGCGCTCGGCCTTCGCCGCCAAAGTCCTGCCCTTGCTCACTCCCGGCACCGACGCGGCCACGCGCAAGGCCGCCATCGCCGCCGCCGCCAAGCTGCCCGGCAGCGAGCCAGCCGCGTTCACCGCGCTGGCCCGGCTCGTCACCACCGGCACCGAAGTCCCCTCAGCCGCGCGCGCGCTGCTGGCCTTGCCGCGCGGCTCATGGCCCGACGCCGCCCTGCTGAAGCCCCTCGCCGACACCTTGCTCGAACAGGCGAAAAAAATCCCCGTCCCGCAGCGCACACAGGACGACTTCCTCGACATCCAGCAACTCGGCTTCCAGCTCGCCGCCAAGCTGCCCAAAGAAACCACGCTCCAGACACGCAAATCCTTCTCCTCCCTCGGCGTCAACGTCCTGCGCCTGGGCACGCTCCACGAGCAGATGTTCTTCGACAAAGTCCAACTCGTCGCCGAGGCCGGCAAACCCGTCGAACTCATCTTCCACAACTCCGACGCCATGCAGCACAACTGGGTGCTCACCCAGACCGGCGCCGTGGACGACATCGGCCTCGCCGCCGAGAAACTCCCGCCGCAGCCCGACAGCCAGGGCCGCCTTTACGTCCCAGCCTCGCCAAAGGTCCTCCAGGCCACGAAGATGTTGAACCCCGACGACACCGTCCGCCTGCGCTTCGACGCGCCCAAAGAGCCGGGCGACTATCCCTACCTCTGCACCTACCCCGGCCACTGGCAACGCATGCGCGGCATCCTCAAGGTCGTCCCCGACCTCGACGCCTACCTCGCGCAAGGCCACACCGAACCCGCCGCCCCCGTCATCACCGAGTGGAAACTCGCCGACCTCGCAGCCGACCTGCACCAGCTCGGAGCAGGCCGCAACTTCGCGAAAGGCAAATCCCTCTTCACCACCGTCGGCTGCATCGCCTGCCACAAAGTCGGAGCCGACGGCGTGTTGTGGGGACCCGAGCTGACAGGCGTCTTTGCCAAATACAAGGACGACCCGCAGGCCGTCCTCGTCGAAATCCTCGAGCCGTCGAAAAACCTGGAGACCCGCCACAGACCCATCGAGTTCACCCTCGGCGATGACGAGCCATTCACCGGCTTCCTCGTGAAGGACGACGGCGAAACCCTCACCATCCAGACCGGCCCCGGCGAGGCGATGATGAAGAAGCTCCCGAAGAAAGACCTCAAGAGCCGCGCGCAAAGCCTCTCCATCATGCCCCCCGGCCTGCTGAACCTGTTGAACAAGGAACAGATCCTCGACCTCCTCGCCTTCCTCAAAAGCGGCGGCGACCCAAAGCACCCGTGAACGCAGCGGACAGCTATCAGCTATCAGCAGTCAGCTATCAGTGACCGAGAGCCTCTTGCTGACCGCTGACCGCTGAGCGCGATCCGCTATCCGACTTTGAACTTTGAACTTTGAACCCTGAACTCCTACTCTCCCCCTGTTCCTAAACCCGCTCGCGCCTGACATTTCTTATGAGTGGCCCCAAATGCGTCGTCGTCATGCCGCTCGCACCGGCCCTCCCCCTCGTCCCCATCCTCCTCGTCGCCGCCGCAGCCACCGTCGGCACCATGGCGCTGGTCAACCTCACCAGCGCCTACCTCGAACGCCGCAAACTCGAGGCCCGCTTCCGCCGCAACAAGGACGACCTCGCCTCCATCACCGCCCGCCTGCGCTCTCTCGGCGAGGAATCCGACGCCCTCCAGGAAAACCTCGACGAACTTTCCCGCAAGGCCGACGCCCTCATGCAGCAGGGCCAGTGCGAGCAAGCCGTCGCCCTGCTCGCCTCCTCCGTCGCCGCAGTGGACCACCAGCGCAGACTGCTCGAAGCCCGCATCGTCCACCGCATCGGCGACCTCCAACGCCGCTTCCTCGCGCTCTCCACGCGCGGCACGGAGTTCGCCGCCGCACGGCAGCACATCGAGAGCTTCGCCCGCACCGCCACGCCCTCCGACTGGCCGGCGGCGGAACGCGAGCGCATCGCCGCGCTCTGCCGCGCCGCGCTCGCCCCCATCACCGTGCCCGCCGCACCCGCCGCTGACTTGAGCGAGACTGGCGCGCTCCACCTCTCCGAGGCCGAGGAGCAGATGGTCTCCGCCGAGCGCGAGCTTGAGAAAGTGCGGCAAACTCTTTCCGCCGAGATCAACCGCACCCAGTCACGCCTCATGGCCGACCGCCTCGGCATCAACGCCGCGCGCACCACCACCCTCGCCGACTGGCTCGCCGCCCAGCCTCCGGCCACCGCGCCGCCCAGCCCTGCCGAGAGCGGCATCCTCAAGAAGCTCGACGCGCTGCTCGCGCAGATCGGAGCGTTGCAGGACACGGCCGGCTGGGCGGAACTCATGCGCCGCGCGGACGCCGTGCGCGCCGAGACGGACGCCCCACGCCGCCGACGGCTCTACGAAAGCCTCGTCCTCGAAAGCGGCCAGCGCCTCAAGCAGCTCCGCGCCACCCAGGCGTGGCTCGCCGAGGTGGACACATTGATCGAGGAGTCGGAACCCTACTCCGGCACCGCCGTGGACACAGTCGCAGCGGGCTTGCGCGACCTCCACCGCGCAGGCCGCCCGGAAGACCTCACCCCTTGGCGCGAACGGCTCGCCTCCGCCCAGCAACGCGAACTCGCCCGCCTCGAACACGAGCGCAAGCGCCACGCCATCCTCGAATCCCTCGCCGAGCTGGGCTACGAGACCAGCGAAGGCATGGAGACCGCCCTCGCCCAGGCCGGCAAGCTCGTCATCCGCAAACCCGGCGACCCCGACTACGCCGTCGAAGTCGTCAGCGACGCCAGCCTCTCGATGGTGCAGACCACGATGGTCCGCTACACCGACGCGCCGGAGATGACCGAGCAGCAGCGCCGCCGCGATTGCGAGCGCGAGGAGGAATGGTGCGCCGACCACGCCCGCCTCCGCGACCGGCTCGCGAAGCAGGGTCTCGCGACAAGTTTCAAACTCAAGCTCCCCTCCGGCGAGCACCCGGTGAAAGTCGTGCGCCAGGACCAGCGCACCGCCACCCGCGCCCCGGCCAAGCGCGCGCTGCAACGCCCGACCTGAGGCATGACCAGCGACCGCACCATCTTGGAGCAGCCGCCCCAGTCGCCGCCGGTGTCCGGGGACGTGACCATCCTCGAGCAGCCCCCGGCCCACCCGTCCGCAACCGCGCGAGAGACCGCCCAACGCATGGGCCTGCCGGGGCCGCGCACCGCGCGCCTCGCCGCCGGCGAGGTCCGCCCGCCGCTGCTCCTCATGGCCGGCGCGGAGTTCCGCGATTACAAGCTGGACCGCCCCATTGAAGCCTCCTCCGCCGAGGCGGACCTCTGGGTGCTCTCGCATCGGCAGACCGGCGAGACAGCGGTGCTCAAACTTTACCGCTACGGCATCCAGCCCAAGCGCGAGATTCTGGAGGCGCTCAAATTCCTGCGGCACTCCTCGGTCGTCCGCGTCATCGAGTCCGGCACGACGGACGGGCGGAGTTTTGAAATCCAGGAGTTCATCGCGCACGGCACGCTTGCCAACGCATTCGGAAACGGGCCGCTGCCGCCGGAGCAGTTGCGCGCGCTCCTGCGCGAGCTGGCTGAAGCGCTCGCCGATGTCCACGCCGCCGGCATCATCCATCGCGACCTCAAGCCCTCGAACATCCTCGTGCGCTCGCGCGAGCCGCTGGACATCGTCCTCGCGGATTTCGGCATCTCCAGCTTCTCGGACCTCTCGCTGCATTTGAGCAACGCCAACCGCACCGCCGCCTACGCCGCGCCCGAGGCGATGACCGGCGTGGTCACACGCACGAGCGACTGGTGGAGCATCGGAGTGATGATGCTGGAGCTGCTCCGGGGCGAGCATCCCTTCGCCGGCCTCGACGAGCGCGCGATCAATTTCACCCTCGTCACGCGCGGCATCGAGGTGCCGGCCAGCCTGCCAGCCGACTGGGCCTTGCTCCTTCGCGGCCTGCTCACGCGTGATCACCAGAAACGCTGGAGCCTCGACCAGGTGCGCGCGTGGCTCGATGGCCGGCGCGACCTCCCTGTCCACGAAGCACTCGACGCTGACGCTGGCGCGACCGCCCGCGTTCGCGCGGGTTACAAGTTCGCCGGCACCGAGTATTTTGAACCGGCCGCGCTGGCCGGCGTGCTGGGCAGCCATTGGAACGACGGGGTGAAGCAGCTCGCGCGCGGCTACGTGCAGCGCTGGGTGGAGGCGCAGGTCGGCGACGAGGAATTGGCCGGCATCCTGCAGGACATCGCGGATGACGACCACCTCGACGCGGAGCAGCGCCTCTCCGCCGCGCTGCTCGCACTGGATCCCGCACTGCCGCTCATCTGGCGCGGGCAGGTGGTGGACTCCGCGTGGCTCGTCGCACACGCCACCCTGCCCCGCCCCACTCCTGCGGCTGCGGCATCACCAGTCCATCCCGACGATGTCCCTCTCCTCCGCCTCACGAAGGAAATCATCCGCGAGGAAGGCATCGCGACCACCGCAGTCATCGAGCGCCGCCTCGACGTCAGCCCCGGACGCGCGCGGCGGCTGCTGGACGCGATGGAGAGCCGCGGCTGCCTCGGCCTGGATCGCGGCAGGCATTCGCGCGAAATCCGCTTCGACCTCCACGGCGGCGGCGGCGACCTCATCTCGGAAGCCGCGCTGCTGCTGCAAAGCTCCCTGCCCGCGTGGCTCAAGCGCCTGCGCGGCCAGGACTGGCTGGCGCAAGCCGGGGAAAAGCGCCGCGAGGCGTGGCGCCATTTTCACACGCACCGCCTCCCGCTCCTCGCCGAGCTGGCCGACCAGCTCCTGCTCAGCCCGCACGAGGGCGTCGTGTGGACATTGGTCGAGGAACGCCGACGGCAGTTCGCACGCAGCACGGACGAGACGCTGGACCGCCTGCTCAAGCAGACGGATGAAATCTCCTTCGCAGAGGCGGTGGCGCTGACGGCGGCGGAGCCGGGCTACTTCATCACGCAAGAGCGCGAGCTGCTCACCGAGTGCATTGACTGGCTCAACCGCCTCCACTTCCGCTACGACCGCGCGCTCGCAGAGCAGCTAATCCTCGCGCGCGACTGGGAGCTTGTGGGCAGCCACTGGAACGCGCGGCACGCGGAGTTCGGCGGTGCGGTGCCCAGCGCGTTGCAGGCGATCTTCGAGCTGGCGGACCCGGAGTATCTCGACGCCGTCGCGGTCGCGTGCGCCGAGCGCGGGCTTTTCTTCAGCCGCGAGAACCAGCTCCGCCAGGACGCGCTCGCGTCGCTCGACCGCGAGCATTTCAACTACGACCGCGAGCTGGCCGCACAGCTCGCGCTCGCCCAGGACTGGGCCGCCCTTTACGACCGTTGGGCTGAGCGGCGCAGCAACTACGTGGACGCCACGCCCGCCTTCCTGCGGCGCGTGCTGCTCTGCGAGAAGCCAGAGTATCTCGAAGTTGTCGCGCTCGTCACTGCGGACCGCCTGCATTTTCGGACAGAGGCGCAGTGCGAAACCGCCGGGCGTCTGCGAGAGCGTTTTCATGGCGTCGGCCGCGTCGCAGGCTGGGGCGCAACGCAGGCGAACCACAGCCCGACCGAGGTCCCGCCCGTCTGCGGCCAGTCGATCGTGGCGATTGCTGCGGGCGCGGGCCACAGCCTCGCGCTGCGCGACGACGGCGTGGTCGTGGCGTGGGGATCGAACGTGAGCAGCGCCGGCGCGCCAGCAGGCCAGGCGCGTGTGCCCGCAGGATTGGGGGAAGTCATCGCCATCGCCGCCGGGCACGAGCACAGCCTGGCGTTGCGCGCCGATGGCACCGTCGCCGCGTGGGGCGCGAACACGCACGGCCAGTGCGCCGTGCCATCAGGTTTGCGCGAGATAATCGCCATCGCCGCCGGCGGGCAGCACAGCCTAGCGCTGCGAGCGGACGGCAAAGTGGTGGCATGGGGCGAACGAGCGCACAACGCGTGCTCCGTTCCCAAAAACCTCCCGCCCATCATCGCGCTCGCGGCTGGTGGCACGCACACAATCGCGCTCGCGAAGGATGGCCATGTCTTCGCGTGGGGCGGCGATGATTGCGGACAAAGTTCCGTGCCGTGGCTGTTGGGTGGAGTCGTGGCCATCGCCGCTGGCGCGCAACACAGCCTCGCGCTGGACGACCGGGGCCGCGTCCACGCGTGGGGCGCGGGCGCGAAAGGCGAGGGCAGGCCTCCGCACTGCGGCCAGTCCGCGCTGCCGTCGGGATTGAGTGGCGTCACGGCAATTGCAGCCGGGGCATTTCACAGCCTCGCGCTGGCGGACGGCAAGGTCGTGGCGTGGGGGGACCGCCGCGCGGTCCAGACTGCCGTGCCTTTCTTCGCCGGTGCCGTGCTGGCGGTGGCCGGCGGTGGCAGCCACAGCCTCGCACTGATCGCCGCAACCGAAGAGACGGCGGCACAGCCCCGGTAGGGTGGGACTCCGGCGAACCCCATTTGCCGACGCAGGAGGCGCGGGCGGAGCGAGCATCACATTGAACCCGAACTCCGAAATGGGATGGCCATAAAAAACGCAAGGAGACGCAAAGAGTAGAGATTGCGGCCAAGAGTGCGCGCACTGAAACAGTTCCGGGCAACGTGATGAAAGTCCCTGTCTTCTTTGCGTCTTCTTGAGTTCTTTGCGGCCACCTTCGGAGATCGGGTTCAACGCAGGGGCGCAAGGGCGCAAGGGCGCAGTGCCCTGGCTCGCAACATCCCGACGCCCGTGATGCTCGCTGCCCTCGAGTTGGGGTTCGACAGAGTCTCCCCCTACCCTCTCACGCTTTCGGCGTGTCGCGGCGGGGGAAGAGGGCGGCGGGTTCGCCAATGACTTGGCCCGGCGGCAGCCCGCCCCAGGTGGCGAGGGCGAGTTTGTCCGGCGTGCCGGGGAGGTTGAGCTGGGCGTAGATTTTCGCCGAGGTGCCGGGGATGAAGGGGTGCAGGAGGACGGCCAGCACGCGGCAGCTTTCCACGAGGTTGTAGAGGACTTCGTCGAGGCGCGCGGCTTGCGCGGGGTCCTTGGCCAGCTTGAAGGGCGCGGTCTGGTCCACGTATTGGTTCGCGCGGGTGACGAGGGTCCAGATGCTGTGGAGGGCTTTCTGGAGTTCGCTGGCGCGGAGGTGGGAGATGGTGTCGGCGGCGGCCTGCGCGGCGTCGGGCGCAAGCTCATCGTGGCGCGCGGGGACGACGCCATTTCGATAGCGCTTCAACATGGAGAGCGAGCGGTTGACGAGGTTGCCCAACCCGTTGGCCAGCTCGGCCTGGTAGCGCGCGGCGAACCCGGCGTCGGTCCAGTTGCCGTCGGGGCCGATGTCCAGCTCGCGCACGACGTAGAAGCGGAAGGCGTCGAGACCCCAGTCATCAATGACGGCGACGGGGTCCACGACGTTGCCGGTGCTCTTGCTCATCTTCGCGCCGTCCTTCTGCCACCATCCGTGGACGAGGAGCTGCTTCGGGAGCGGCAGGGTCATCGCCTTGAGCATGATGGGCCAATAGACGGCGTGGAATTTGACGATGTCCTTGCCGATGACGTGGGCGTCGGCGGGCCAGAGGGAAAGCGGGGGATGGGGTCTGGCGTCTGGGGGCTGGGGTGACTGGTCGGACGCGCTCGTCCCCAGACCCGAGACACCAGACCCTAGACCCACTCCCGGGTCGCCCTGCGCGGCGGGGACGGAGATGTAGTTCACCAGCGCGTCGAACCAGACGTAGGTGACGTAGGCGGTGTCGAACGGGATGGGGATGCCCCACGTCAGGCGCGCGGCGGGGCGGCTGATGCAGAGGTCTTCGAGCGTGTTGTTCTTGAGGAAGCCGAGGACTTCGTTGCGCCGGTAGTCGGGCTGGATGAAGGACGGGTTCGCCTCGATGTGGTCAATGAGCCATTGCTGGTGCGCGCCGAGTTTGAAATACCAGTTGGTCTCCGAGAGCTTCACGACCTCGCCGTAGTGCGGGGGAAAGGTGCCGTCGGGCAGACGCTCCTTCTCGGTGACGAAGGTCTCCTCCTTCGTGGAGTAAAAGCCGTCGCGCGGGGCCTGGTAGAAATGTCCCTCGGCGTGGAGCTTCGTGAGGATGGCCTGCACGACTTCCTTGTGGCGCGACGACGTGGTGCGGACGAAATCGTCGTTGGTGAGGCCAAGCTTCGCGGCAAGGGCGGTCCAGCTCACGGCGAGCTCATCGCAGTAGGCCTGAGCGGATTTGCCGTCGGCCTGCGCGGCTTGCTGGACCTTCTGCCCGTGCTCGTCGAGGCCGGTGAGGAAGAAAACCTCCTCGCCCAGTGCGCGGCGGCTGCGGGCGATGACGTCGGCGATGATCTTCTCGTAGGCGTGGCCGAGGTGCGGCTGGCCGTTGACGTAGTCAATCGCGGTCGTGATGTAGAAACGCTTGCTCATCGAGGCGCGGAGTGTGCGGGAGGAACTGGCGGATGGCAACGGTGCGGCTCCCGTCCTGATCCTGAATGGGCGCATCCCGGTTTCTTGCAGGCGGAATGGTGCGAGCGATACAGTTGGGCTGCTCCTCCTGCTCGTAATCCTGCTCCTGTGCGGGGAAGGGCAGGATGAGCAGGATCAGGATTACGAGCAGGAGCGGAACAGTCACTGCGTTGCTAGAAACTGAGATGCGCCCGCTGGCTTGACCAAGCTGGACGCACGATTGCGCGCTGCTTAATCTCCACGCTCATGCGTTCTGAATCACTGTCCTTCCTCACCAAGCTGGTCAACACACCCAGCCCCTCGGGGCACGAGGCGCGAGGGCAGAGGGTCTGGCTCGATTATGTGAAGGAGTTCGCGGACGAGACGTTCTCCGATGCTTACGGCAACTGCGTCGCCGTGCTCAACAAGGGCGGCGGCCCGCGCCTCATGCTGGCGGCGCACGCGGATGAGATTTCTCTCGTGGTCAACTTCATCGATGACAACGGCTTCATCTGGGTGCGCAAGCTCGGCGGGGTGGATGCCATCGTGGCCAAGGCGCAGCGCGTGGTCGTCCACTCGCGCAAGGGCCCGGTGCCGGGCGTGATCGGCAACGTCGCCCCGCATCTCATGAAGCTGGAGAAAGAACGAAAGGTGCCGGAGATCGCGGACCTGTTCATCGACATCGGGGCGGCGAACAAGGCGGACGCTCAGTCGCTCGTGCGCGTGGGTGACCCGATCACGATGACGAACGAGTTCGAGCACCTGCGCGGGGATTTGGCGGTGGCGCGGGCGTTTGATAATCGCATCGGGACGTTCGCAGTGGCGGAGGCGTTGCGGCTGCTGCGCCCGCAGAAGAAGCGGCTCAAGGCCGAGATTTGCTTCGTCTCCAACATCATGGAGGAGGTCGGGTTGCTGGGCGCGAAGCAGATTGCCTACACGCTCAAGCCGGACGTGGCGCTGGTGGTGGACGTGACGCACGCGACAGATTACCCGACGGTGAGCAAGCAACTCCACGGGGACATCAAGCTCGGCAGCGGGCCGGCGGTGACGCACGGCATCTGCAATCACCCGGCGGTCATCGAGCGGCTGGAGCAGGTGGCGGCGCAGCTCAAAATTCCGCTGCAACACGAGGCGACGAGCGCGACGAGCGGCACGGACACCGACGCGATTTTCTGGACGCGCGGTGGCATCGCCAGCGGGCTAATCAGCCTGCCGAACCGCTACATGCACTCGCCGGTGGAGATGGTGAACCTGCGGGACCTGGAGCAAATCCCCGAACTGATGGCGGGCTTCGCGCTGTCCCTGAAACACGGCGAGGAGTTCAAGGTGAGGATTTAAGCGCCAGCAACTCGGTCAACCACGATGCACGCCGCCGAAGAAACTTATACGGAGAGCAAGAGTGAAGGAGGGGAGCGGAGTCCGTTGAATTCCCTTTCCTGCCTTCCTGCTCTCCTTATGAATCCCCTCTTCCTGCGCCCGAGTCCATCCGTGGCTCAAGATTGGCGACAGTAGAATCAGTGGAATCGCACGAAGCATGAGTTTCGCAATTCAGCACAGCGCGCTCCGCGACCTCTACGACAAGGTAGTCGCCGGAGAGCGCCTTTCCGACGCCGACGCTCTGCGCCTCTTCGAGAGCAAGGACATCAACGCCCTCGGGGCCATCGCGGATTTCGCGCGGCAGCGCAAGGTCGGCAACCGCGCCAGCTACATCCTCAACCGCTACCTCAACTACTCGAACTACTGCATCCTCTCCTGCCAGTTCTGCTCCTTCGCCCGCAAGAAGCGCGACGCGGACGGCTTCGAGCTGACCATCGAGCAGATGGTGCAGAAGGCCCGCGAGGCGCTCGCGC
>JACRKB010000165.1 GCA_016235545.1 Verrucomicrobiota bacterium
GCGTCGAGCGCTGCGCCTTGATGAGCAATCTGTCGTCGGGTTTCCCGGTCACGATGGCCGCGGCTTCATCGCCACCCGTGAGCAACGCGGCGCGCGTGTCGAGGAAAAGGCCACCCTTCTACTTCCCTTTACCCTTCGCCTCCGCTGAGTGGCATTCGTAACAGGCGGACACGAGCACAGGCCGGATCTTCTGCTCGAAGAAAGCGATGCTTTCTGGCGTGGGCGTCGCGGGCGCGGCGGCTTGGACCATGTGAAACGCCAGAAAAAGACCGGCAACCGTGGGCAATCGTGGCGTCATGCGAGTTGGGACGTGAGAATCAACGCGCGTTTGGACGCACCGGGTGGCGTGAAGCATGAAGGAAAAGTGCGAGAGTGTGAGAGCATGAGCCGGGACCATGCAGTTGAGCCACGGATGGAACACGGACAGGAGATTTATGAGGAGAGCAGGGATGCCGGAGGCAGACAGCAGCAGCCTTCGCCTCCCTCATGCCTTCCTGCCCATTTCAGAAAAGCCCTCCCTTTGGGGATGTCCATGCTTGCAGCTTCGGCCCGCATTCATTCCACCGAAAACAACGGAGAACCAAAAAAAGGGCCGGCGTTGCCGCCGGCCCTTATGGAGTTGCGTGGTGCTGCGCGTCAGGCAATCGCCGGGACGACGAAGGGCTTGCGGTAGTCGCGCGTGAGCAATTTGTCTGCGGCGGCGTTGCCGATGAACTTCTCGGTCTTGGGGTTCATCTTGAGCACGGGGCCGAGGGTGAGCTTGTCCGTGTCGATGTGGACCTCGTTGGCCTTGAGGTGATCGAACATCCGCTCGACGGTCGCGCTGGCTTCGCGGTCGCCTTTGATCTGCTCGCGGATCGCTCCCGGAGCCGCCGTCTTGCCGAGGCGATGGGAAATGTTCCCGGTGTGGCAGAGCGCGCTCGACAGGTGGCCTTCGAGGATGTCGGCGTAAAGGTCCTTGTGGTTCCGGCTGCGGACGGCCTCGATGAAGTTCTTGAAGTGCGGGGCTTCTCCGCCGCCTTTCTCTTCTTTCCACGCCTTGATCTGCTTGCCGTCCTTGTCGAGGGCGGTGGAGCTGGTGTAGTTGGAGATGACCACGGAGCCGCCTTCGCAGTGGACGATGACGCCGACTTTGGCGCCCATGAAGTTGTCCATGTCCTTGGATCCTTTCGCGGAGGGGAGGCCGCGCACCTCGAAGATGAGCGGGGCCTTGGCGTAGTCGTGGAAGATGGTCTGCGTGTTCGGCGTCTCGCCGTCATCCACGTAGCCCAGGCGTCCGCCCACGCTCCAGACGCGCGGGCTGAGCTCCGTCTCGCCGGTGAACCACCGGCCGATGTCCATCTGGTGGATGCCTTGGTTGCCGAGGTCGCCGTTGCCGTAGTTCCAAATCCAGTGCCAGTCGTAATGCAGCTTCGAGCGGCGCACTTCGTCCTTCGGAGCGGGGCCGCACCAGAGGTCGAAGTCAATGCCCGGGGGGATGGGCTGGGCGGCGTCCACCTTGCCGATGCTGCCGCGCGGTTTGTAGCAGGTGCCGCGGACGGCGATGATTTTGCCGAGCTGGCCGGACTGGACGAACTTGACCGCCTCGCCGATGCCCACGCGTGAGGCGCGGCTCTGGGTGCCGGTCTGGACGATCTTCTTGTATTTGCGCGCGGCGTTCACGAGCTGGCGGCCTTCCCAGACGTTGTGGGAAACGGGCTTCTCCACATACACATCCTTGCCCGCCTGCACCGCCCAGATGGCGGCGAGGGAATGCCAGTGGTTGGGCGTGGCGATGGAGACGATGTCAATGTCTTTGTTCTCCAGAACCTTTCGGATGTCGGTGTAGGCGGTGACCTTCACGCCCTTCTTGTCCTGCGCGTCCACGCCCTTGCGCAGCACGGCATCATCCACATCGCAAAGGGCGGTGATGCGCACGCCGGCATCCTTCAGCCCGCCGAGCGCGCCGATGTGCGACTGGCCGCGGCCATTGAAGCCGATGACGACGGAGTTGAGGGTGTCGCCCGGGCTTTTCTGCGCCCAGGAGGTGGGCGCGATGTAGAAGACACCGGCGGCAGAGCCGGCGGCCTTGAGGAATCCACGACGGTCGAAGTATTTCATGTGCTGGATGGGTGGTATGCGGTCGGTTGTTGTTTGCGGACAGATGGACGTGCCCCCGCAGCGCGGGCTTCAAGACGAACCAAGCGTTGAGACAGGCTCAGGGACACGTTTCGGGAGGGCATCTTCAAAGCGCGGCGCGGCTTGGCAACCACATTCTTTTGAAGAATGCCGTGAGGGGCGGGGCGCGCGGGTTTGACAAGCTCCCGGGGGACGGCCTTTACTCGGACATGATTTTGCTCCGTCGCGCCGTGCTTGTTGTCGCCGTGCTGGTCTCTGCTCTGCGGCTTTCTGCGGCCCCGCCGAACATCGTGATGATTGTCTCTGACGACCACCACTGGGGGGACTACTCCTTCATGGGGCACCCGCACATCAGGACGCCGCATCTCGACAAGCTCGCGGGGCAGAGCCTCACGTTCACGCGCGGCTACGTGCCCTCCAGCCTCTGCTGCCCCAGCCTCGCGTCCATGATCACCGGTCTTTATCCGCACCAGCACAAGATCACGAGCAACGATCCGCCGCCTGTGCCGGGGATGAAGGGGCCGGCGTTTCAGAAGTCGCCGCAGTTCGAGGAGGGCCGTGAACTCATGTCGAAGTTCATCGAGGCCGTGCCCACGCTGCCACGTGAGCTGGGCAGGCAGGGTTATCTCAGCCTCCAGACAGGCAAGTGGTGGCAAAAGCATTTCAGCCGCGGCGGCTTCACCCACGGCATGACTGTGGGGGGCCGGCATGGCGACGCCGGCCTGGACATCGGGCGAAAGACCATGCAGCCCATCCACGACTTCATCGCCACCGCCAAGAAGGAGGCGAAGCCGTTCTTCCTCTGGTATGCGCCGATGATGCCGCACGACCCGCACACGCCACCGCAGCGCATTCTCGACAAATACAAGGACAAGACTCCTTCGCTCCATGTCGCGAAGTATTGGGCGATGGTCGAGTGGTTCGATGAGACCTGCGGCCAGCTCCTCACGCACATCGAGGATCAGGGCCTCGCGGAGAACACCATCGTCGTCTATGTCACCGACAACGGCTGGATCACCAATCCCACCACGGGCCGCTACGCCGAGAAGTCCAAGCAGTCGCAATACGACGGTGGCCTGCGCACGCCCATCATGGTCCGCTGGCCGGGCAAGGTGAAACCGCAGAGGTCGCCCCATCTCGCCAGCTCGCTCGACATCATGCCCACGCTGCTCGCCGCAGCCGGCCTCAAGCCCACGCCGCAGATGCCCGGCCTGAACCTCTTGGACGCGCAGGCCGTCTCCGCGCGCAAGACGCTCTACGGCGAGTGCTTCACGCACAACTTCGTGGACATGCAGAACCCCGCTTCCTGCCTCAAGTGGCGCTGGGTCATCGAGGGCGAGACGAAGCTCATTGTGCCCAGCAAGCGCAACCAGCCTGACGACGTGGTGGAGCTCTACGACCTCGGCAAAGACCCGCACGAGGAGAAGAACCTCGCCAGCGCGGAGTCCGCGAAGGTGGAACGCCTGAGCAAGCTGCTCGACGCGTGGTGGCCGGCGAAGTAGGTCAGCGCGTCCCGCCTGCTACCGATTCCCAAAGCCAATCGGTGGAATGCCAGCAGGACGGCACGGCGCGCGCCTTCTCCCTTCCTCGGAGGAGGAGAAGGTGGCCGCAGGCCGGATGAGGAGTGGGGTAAGGCAAAAGGAGAAAGGCAAAAGGAAAAAATGCCGAGCCGCTATTAGCTCACTTTTGCCTTCATCCTTTTACCTTTTGCCTTCTCTCAACCCATCACCCCTCCTCCGAGGAAGGGAGAGGGAGCAGGAGCGCGTTGCGTTCCCTTGTGAGAGTTTGTTGTCAGGCGGGACGCCTGACCTGCGTTGCGCGGACTTGCCAGCTTCCTGCGATCTCTCGCACCCTCAGTGGCATTGTGGTTGAGAAGCACTTCCTCATCATCGGCGGCGGCATCGTGGGCATGGCCACAGCCCTCAAGCTCGCGCGCAAACTCCCCGGCGCGCGCATCACCGTCCTCGAAAAGGAGGCGGGCGTCGGACGCCACCAGAGCACGCACAACAGCGGCGTGCTCCACTGCGGCCTCTACTACAAGCCCGGCTCGCTCAAGGCGCGCCTCGCCGTCAGCGGCGTCGCGGAGATGACCGGGTTCTGCCGCGAGCACGCCATCCCCCACGACATTTGCGGCAAGCTGGTCGTGGCCGTGGACGACACTGAAATCGCGCGGCTGAAGGATTTGCATCAGCGCGGCATCCAGAACGGGCTTGCCGGATTGCGCTGGTTGAACCGCGGGCAGATGCGCGAGATCGAGCCGCACGTCGGGGGCGTCGCCGCGTTGCACGTCCCGCAGGAAGGCATCGTGGACTACGCGAAGGTCTGCGCCACGATGCTTGAGCAAATCACCAAGGCCGGGAACCGCGTCATCACCTCCGCGCGCGTCACGGCGCTGCGCGAGAACGCGTCGGGCTGGGTGGCGGAGACGACTGCCGGCGCGTTCGAGGCCACGTTCATCGTGAACTGCGCCGGCCTGCACAGCGACAGGGTGAGCGAGCTGGCCGGCGAACGCCGCGACGTGCGCATCGTCCCCTTCCGCGGGGAATACTATCAGCTCAGGAAGGAGCGGGAGTTTCTTGTGCGCCACTTGATTTACCCGGTGCCGGACCCGCAGTTTCCGTTCCTCGGAGTGCATTACACGCGGATGATCCACGGCGGCATCGAGGCCGGCCCGAACGCCGTGCTGGCCTTCTCCCGCGAGGGCTACACGAAGACCGACATCCGCGCCGGCGACTTGTGGGACGCGGTCACTTTCCGAGGCCTGTGGAGTTTCCTCGGCAAGCACAAGCGCATGAGCTGGGAGGAAATCAAACGCAGCCTCAGCAAGCGCCTCTTCTGCGAATCGCTCCAGCGGCTCGTGCCCGAACTCCGCGAGAGCGATCTGGAACCCGGCGGCGCGGGCGTGCGAGCGCAGGCCATGTCCCCCGATGGCACGCTGGTGCAAGACTTCTGCCTCGTCGCGCGGCCCAAGGCGCTGCACGTCCTCAACGCGCCCAGCCCCGCCGCCACCGCCTCGCTGGCCATCGGCGAGGAAATCGCCCGGCAGGTGGCGAACGCAACTGGCTAGCCGTGCCGGCGACTTGCAGTCGCCGCCTTGGAGGCGAACGAGCACCCGGGCGGCGGCTGCAAGCCACCGGCACTGGCCTTGACACTCCTCCGCCCGTGCCCAATCTCCCGCCCATGCGTGCCGCACTTTGCCTTGCCCTTCTCTCCGCCGCGTTCCTCCCCGCCCACGCTGCCGACTGGCCGATGTTTCGCGGGCCTGAGCTGAACGGCATTTCCCGGGAGACCGGCTGGTCCTCCACATGGCCAGTCGATGGGCCGAAGGTCGCCTGGCGCGCGAAGCTGGGCGTCGGCTTCTCCACGGTCGCCGTCGGCGGCGGCAAGCTCATCACCTCCGGCCACGACGGCCGCGCGAAGGGGCAGGACACGGTCTGGTGCTTCGACGCAGCGACAGGCAAGGAACTCTGGAAGCACAGCTACCCCGCGCCGCTCGGGAACAAATATTTCGAGGGCGGCACCACCGGCACTCCGACGATTGACGGCGACCGCGTCTTCCACCTGAGCCGGCAGGGCGACTTCTTCTGTCTCGATCTGGCGACGGGGAAAGTTGTTTTTCAGAAACACCTTCCGACCGATCTGGGTGCCGAGGTGCCCGAGTGGGGCTTTGCCGCCTCACCGCTCGTTGAGGGCAGGCTCGTCATCCTCAACGTCGGCAGCCACGGCACAGCGCTCGACAAGACCACGGGGAAAGTCGTCTGGCAAAATGGCAAAGGCTCCGCAGCCTACGCCACGGCGATTCCCTTCGACCTCGACGGCACGCGCTGCGTCGCGCTGCTCACCCATCGCGAATGCGCGGCGGTGGAGGTCGCGACCGGCAAGGTGCGGTGGACTCGGAAGTTCACGTCGAGCTACGACACGAACGCGGGCGCGCCACTGCTGCATGAGGGAGCCGTGCTGATCTCCGGTGAGAACTCGCTGGCGGTCAAACTGAGCCTGCGCGACGGCTCGCCCGTCGCGGGCTGGAAATCGGAGACGTGGGTGCAGTTCAACGCCGGCGTCGTGCTCGGCGGCCACCTCTACGCCTTCCACGGTCAGGCTGGCAAGCCCGACGGCGAGCTGCGCTGCCTCGACTGGCAGACGGGCGCGACGAAGTGGTCGCAGAAAGGACTCGGCGTCGGCTCGCTCACGGCGGCGGATGGCAAGTTGATTGTGCTGAGCGAGACGGGTGAGCTGCTGGTCGTCGCAGCCTCGCCGAAGGGTTTCGAGCCGCTCTCCCGCGCGCAAGTCGTCGGCAAGAAATGCTGGACCACGCCAGTGCTGGCCAATGGCCGCATCTACGTCCGAAATGTGCCGGGCGACTTGCTCTGTCTGGACGTGGGCGGGAAGTAAGCCAGCACCAAAGGGAAGGGACCTCACGCGAAGGACGCGAAGGACGCAAAGGGTAAGCGAGCAAGCCCACTGTAGCCGCCCAAGCTTCGTTCACCGTCTGGTGACTGGTTGCCTTGAACGCAACTTCCCTGTTGCTTCGCGTCCATCGCGTCCATTTCGTGAGGCTCTCAGCTTTGGACTGCATGGTTCCGGCTTAAGTTCCAGAATCCCTCCGGGATGCCAGATGCGAACCCGCCTCGATCCTCATCCATTCCACTCAATAACAGCGGGGAGCCGAAACTCTTTGTCAAACCCCCACCCGGCGACTAAAAGTTCCCGCCGTGCCGCTGGAAACCCTTGAGCAAATCCTTGCCCGTGCCGGTGCCGCCGTGCCCGGCGCGCAGTTGAGCGTCGTGAAGAACGACAGCCCGTGCGCCCAGCATTCGTTGCTCGTGGATGTCGGGCACGCCTACGCCGTCGCCCAGTTTCTCCGCGATGATCCGCAGCTCCGCCTCGACTATTGCTCGAACGTCACCGGGGTTGATTTCCTCGACGCCGAGCTGTCCGAGAAGGTGAAGGTCAAGAAGGTCGTGGACGGCGTGGAGAAGGAGGTCGAGGAAGTGAAGAAGACCAAGCGCGCGGGCTACCTCGAAGCGGTCTATCACCTCTACTCAATGTCGCTGAAGCACGGGCCGGTCATCCTCCGCCAGCGCACGCCGGGCCGCGCGGACCCGGTGAAGGTCACGTCGCTCACGCCGCTGTGGCGGAGCTGCGAGTTTCAGGAGCGCGAGGTGTTCGACCTCTACGGCGTGCTCTTCGACGGGCACCCGGACTTGCGGCGGATTCTGATGTGGGACGGTTTCAAGGATTACCCGATGCGCAAGGACTACGTGGAGCCGAATGATTACGAATACGAGCCGACGCCGCATGATGAGGTGCTGGCAAAGGCGAAGGCGCATCAGGCAGCGGAGGTGAAGGCGTGAGCACTGACACCGAAGCGCCGGTGGATGGAACGCAGTTCATGACGTTCCACGACCTCGCCTACGACGCGGGGAAGACGGACTTTCAGCGCAAGGCGCAGCCGGTCGGCCAGGGGCGCGAGGGCGAGCTGCTCGAAGTCGCGATGGGGCCGCAGCACCCGTCCACGCACGGCGTCTTCCGCATGGACGTGGTGCTCGACGGCGAGACCGTCGTGAAGCTCAAGCCGGTGTTCGGCTACTTGCACCGGAACCACGAGAAGATTGCCGAGAACACGAGTTACCTCGGCTCGATGCCTTACACGGACCGGCTGGATTATTTCTGCTCGCTCACGAACAACTGGGCTTACGCGCTGTCGGTCGAGAAGCTCGCCGGTCTGCAAGTGCCCGAGCGCGCCGAATACATCCGCCTCATCACCGCCGAGCTGACGCGCGTGCTGAACCACACTTGTCTCGCGGGCTTTCTGCTCCAGGACATGGGCGCGCTGGGCACGCCGCTGATGTATGCCTTCCGCGAGCGCGAGAAGATCCTCGACCTTATCGAGTCGCTCACCGGCGCGCGGATGATGTGCAACTACATGAGGTTCGGTGGCTGCCGGTGCGACTTGCCGGCGGGCTGGCTGGACGCGGCGAAGAAAGTCGTCGCCGAGTATCCCAAGTTCCTCGACGAATTCGAGACGCTCCTTTCTGGCAACGAAATCCTCATGGCCCGCACGCAAGGCGTCGGCAAGCTCTCCGCCGAACTCGCCGTCAACGCCGGCATCACCGGTCCGATGCTGCGCGCGAGCGGCGTGGATTACGACCTCCGCAAGGTGGACAACTACGGCATCTACAGCCGCTACCCGTTCCGCGTCCCGCTCGGCGACCACGGCGATGTTTACGACCGCTACATGATTCGGATGCTGGAGATGCGCGAGTCGCTGAAGATTCTGGAGCCGGCGCTGAAGGACATTCCCGAAGGCCCGGTCGTGGACCCCAAGGCGAAGCTGCGCGGCTTCCGCCCGAAGCCCGGCGAGGCTTACGGCCGCATCGAGACGCCCAAGGGCGAGCTGGGCTTCTACCTCATCAGCGACGGCAGCCCGAACCCGTATCGCTACCGCGTCCGCCCGCCGAGCCTCATCAACCTGACCATCCTAGAAGACATGTGCCTCGGGCAGACCATCGCGGATGCCGTCATCACGCTGGGGAGCGTGGATATTGTGCTTGGCGAGGTGGACCGATGAGACTGGGAATTTTTTATCAGGAGAGCAGGAAGGCAGGAAAGGAAACTCATGCCGCTTGAGCTGGAGGAGTTGACGGGGCAAATCATCGGGGCGGCCATCGAGGTGCATAAGGCGCTCGGGCCGGGCTTCCTCGAAGCCATCTACGAGAACGCGCTTGTCCACGAGCTGCGGAAGCGTGGGCTGAAGGTGGAGCAGCAGGTCGAAGTCGCCGTCCTCTACGACGGGGTTGAAGTCGGCAAGCACCGGCTGGACTTGTTCGTGGAAGACCAGGTTGTCGTGGACTTGAAGACCGTCACCGACTTCGCCGCCGTCCACTTCTCAGTTGTGCGTTCCCAACTTCGTTCGGTGGGCAGGAAGCACGGCCTGCTGTTGAACTTCGCCAAGTTCAAACTCGAAACCAAACGCGTCATCGCCGAATGAAGCGCGAAAAAAGAAATCCTTCCTGCCCTCCTGCCCTCCTTATAAACTCTCCCTCCTAACTTCATGCTCGGCACCGGAATACTCAGAGGCATGGTGGAGACGGCGAAGAATTTCGCCGGGAGCTACCACGACCCCGAGCGCCTCACGACAGTCGAGTATCCCGAGCAGCGCATCGCCCCGAAGGAGAACGCGCGGCAGTTCCCCTTCCTCGTCCATGACACCGAAGACCCGATGAAGGGCCTGCGCTGCGTGGCCTGCCAGATTTGCGAGAAGGAATGCCCGCCGCAGTGCATCTACATCGTCAAGAGCAAGGACAAGCGCGCGGACTACAAGGGCCAGATGCAGCTCTACCCGGTGACGTTCGACATTGACCTGTCGGTCTGCATGAGCTGCCAGATTTGCGTCGAGGTCTGCCCGTTCGAGTCCATCAAGATGGACACCGAGTTCGAGCTGTCGAACACTGACCGCTTTGGCGGGCTTCTCGTCAACAAGCACCAGCTCGCCAAGTCCAACGAGCACTACCGCAAGATTCACCCGACCGAAGCCGCCGTGTCCGATGCCGCGCTCGCCGTCGAAGTCGCGAAGGCACAAGCCAAGGCGAAGGCCGACGTGGAAGCGAAGGCCAAGGCGGCTGCCGAGGCGAAAGCCAAGGCTGAAGCCGCCGCCGCTGCTGGACCTGTCGGTGCTGTAGCGCCGGCACCCGCTCCGAAACCCTCTTCCCCCGCTGCGGCTACGGCTGCGGCTCCTGCCGCGTAGTCATGGCTGAACTCTTCGCCAAACTCGACGCGCTTCCCGTCACGCTGAAGCATCTGCTCATGGGCTTGCTACCCGGAGCCACGCCGGAGTGGCTTGTCTCGGTGGTTTCTGCGGTGCTGACCATCACGCCGATTCTCGCCGTCTTCCCGCTCATGTTTGCGCTCACGACTGTCATCGAGCGCAAGGGCCTTGGCCGCATCCAAAACCGCATCGGCCCAAACCGCGTTGGCATCCCGCTCACGGACATCCGGCTCTGGGGCTTCGGTCAGTTTATCGCCGATGGCATCAAGTCGCTCATCAAGGAAGACGTCGTCCCGCGCGCAGCGGACAAGGTCGTTCACTTCCTTGCGCCCATTGCGTTGCTCATCCCCGTGCTGCTGACCTACTCCGTGCTGCCATTCGGCAAAAACATGGTCCCGCTCGACCTGCCGCAGACGGGCCTGCTGTTCTTCTTCGCTGTTGGAGCGAGCACGGAACTCAGCGTGTTCATGGCCGGCTGGTCCAGCCGCAACAAGTATTCGCTCCTCGGTGCCATGCGGGCCATCGCGCAGATGGTCTCCTACGAAATCCCGCTCATCCTCTCGTCGCTGACGGTCGTGATGATGGCCGGGACGCTGTCGCTGACGAGCATCGTCGAGCATCAGGCGGGAACGCACTTCGGCTTCCTGCACAACTGGCACCTGTTCACCCCGTGGGGCTTCGTGGGCTTCTGTTTGTTCCTCACCGCTGCCGCCGCCGAGGCGAACCGCACGCCGTTCGACCTCCCCGAAGCCGAGTCGGAAATCATCGCGGGCTATTTCACGGAATACTCCGGCTTCAAGTTCGCCATCTTTTTTCTCGCGGAATACCTCGGCTTGTTTGCGATGTGCGGGCTGGGCATCACCCTCTTCCTCGGCGGCTGGTTGCCGCCGGTGAACATCGCGCCCTTCACTTGGGTCCCGTCGTGGTGCTGGTTCCTCGGCAAGCTCTCCGCGCTCATTGTCCTCTTCATCTGGCTGCGTGGCACGCTGCCCCGCCTGCGCACCGACCAGCTCATGGGTTTTGCGTGGAAATTCCTGTTGCCCATGACGCTCATCAACCTCGTCGTCGCCGCCCTTTGGCACATGTCCGGCGGTGCAGTTCACATCGGCATTCGTTGGGTAGTCGGTTTTGCCATGCTGGCGATTCCATACTGGCTGCTGGGACGCGGCTTCGAGGCCAGCGTCGGCAAACGCGTTTACCGCTTCGCCAACTAATTACTAAGCACTAATCACTTTGACCCTTCCCTTCGCCATCATCGCAGGTCTGACCGTCGGCAGCGCCATCGCGGCGATGTCGCTGCGGAACATGGTGCATTGCGCGTTGAGCCTGGTGCTGACGTTCGCGGGGCTGGCCGGGCTCTACCTCCAGCTCAACGCCGAGTTTGTCGGCTTCACGCAAATCCTCGTCTACGTCGGTGCGGTCTCGATTCTCATCGTCTTCGCCATCCTGCTCACGCGCAGCACGGAGCCGAAGGACGAGCCGGCGACCGTCACCCCGTGGGTTGGCATCTCAGTGGCTGTGGCTGCATTCCTCACGATGGCCCTCGCCGTCCTGGCCAGCCCCATCGGCAAGCGCCTCGCCGCCCCGGCATCCGAAGTCTCCGTCAAGACCCTCGGCCAAAAGCTGATGACCGATTACGTCCTGCCGCTGGAAGTCATGGCCCTGCTGCTCACCGCCGCCATGCTCGGCGCGGTCATCATTGCGATGAAGGACAAGGAGGGCTCTCGATGAGAGTGATGAAGCGAGAGAATAGAAGAGAGAAGATAGCGGATAGAGCCGCGTCCGTGGCCAGTCTTTGCTATCCTCTATCCTCTATCCGCTATCCTCTCCTCACGACCGAAGGGAGGCTGGCATGACCCCCCTCTCCGGCTACCTGCTCGTCTCCGCGCTGCTCTTCTGCATCGGCCTCGCGGGCGCGCTCACGCGGCGCAACGCCATCATGGTGCTCCTCGGCATCGAGCTGATGCTCAACGCGGCGAACCTGAACTTCATCGCCTTCTGGCGCTTCAGCGAGAACCCCGAGACGATGACCGGCTTGACCTTCGCGCTGTTCTCCATCGCCATCGCTGCGGCTGAAGCCGCCGTCGGCCTCGCGCTCATCATCACGATTTACCGCCACTTCCGCACCGCGAACGTGGACAAGGTGGAGGACATGAAGGGATGAACGTGAAGAAAGAATCCCAACAGAATTTCGAGCGCTTGAGTGTTGCCGTGAAGAAAACAGTGGTCGAATGGGACCCCATTGGGGTGTTGGCCGATGGGTCTTGGCCCGATGACGAATACGACTCCTACATCCCGTCCATCTGTTCGATTCTCATGCACTCGTCCGAGATTTCGACTCTTCAATCCAAGTTGAATGCAATTGTTGAATTGAACATGGGATTGCCGCCTCAGCATTCACGAAATGATGTGTTTGCTGAGAAGCTCTGGAAGCTGCGGGAACAATTAAGCATCGAGATTGCGTTGCCGCAGGCGAGTTGACATGTCTTGGATTCTTCAAAACCTCTGGCTCATCCCCGTGCTGCCGTTGCTGGCGGCGGGCATCAGCGCGTTGCTGAGGCGGACGAACCGCTCGCTCTCAGCCGGGCTGGCCATCGGGACACTGGGCGCGTCTTTCCTGCTGTCCTGCGCGGCGCTTGTGGCGACGCTTGGCAAGCACGGCGCGGCCTCGCGGCAGGTCCACAACTTCGACTGGTTCGCCCTCGGCGACACCGTGGTCCGACTCGGCTGGGTGCTGGACCCGCTCACGGCGGCGATGGTCGTGATGATTACCTTCGTCGGCGGGCTGATTTTCATCTTCAGCGTCGGCTACATGAGCCACGACGAGAACTTCACGCGGTTCTTCTGCTTCCTGTCGCTCTTCGCCGCCGCGATGCTCGGCCTCATCATCGCGAACAACCTGCTGCTCCTCTTCATGTGCTGGGAGCTGGTGGGCCTCGCGAGCTACCTGCTCATCGGCTTCTGGTTCCACAAGCCCAGCGCAGCGGCGGCGGCCAAGAAAGCCTTCATCACCACGCGCATCGGCGACGTGTTCTTCTTCCTCGGCATCGTGTGGCTCTACTCCGAAACCGGCACGCTGCTCTTCTACGATGCCGGTCGCGGCTGCCTCGAACAGGACGCGCTCGCCAAGATGGTCGCGCACACCACCATCGGCGGACTCGCGGCCAGCTCGGCGATTGGCCTGCTGCTCTTCTGCGGTGCGATAGGCAAGTCCGGCCAGCTCCCGCTCCACGTCTGGCTGCCCGACGCGATGGAAGGCCCCACGCCCGTCAGCGCGCTCATCCACGCGGCCACGATGGTGGCGGCAGGTGTCTTCCTCGTGGCGCGTGTGTATCCGCTGATGGAGATGCAGCAGGCCGGGGTGTCTGAGCCGATTCCGCTGACGGCAGTGACTTGGATTGGCGCGCTCACCGCGATTTTCGGCGCGCTCGTCGCCGTGTCGCAGACGGACATCAAGCGCATCCTCGCCTACTCCACCGTGTCGCAGCTCGGCTACATGATGATGGGCCTGGGCATCGGCGGCGTGGCGGTCGGGATGTTCCACCTGCTCACGCACGCGTTCTTCAAGGCGCTGCTCTTCCTCGGCTCCGGCTCCATCATCCACGGCTGCCACGAGGAGCAGGACATCCGGCGCATGGGCGGCATCCGCAAATATATGCCCATGACCTTCGCGACCTACGCCATCGGCATGATGGCGTTGTCCGGAGTGCCGCTGGTCTTCTGTGGTTTCTGGTCGAAGGACGAGATTCTCCATGTCGCCTGGCTCTATCATCCGAGCAAAATCCCCTTCTTCCTCGGCCTCGGCGGCGCGTTCCTGACGGCCTTCTACATGACCCGGCAAATGTGCTTCGTCTTCGCCGGCAAGTATCGCGGCGGCCACGACGCGGCACACGACGACCACGGCCATTCGCACTCGCACGGCGACGCCCACGCGCGCGACCCACACGAAAGCCCGGCGGTGATGACGCTGCCGCTCCAAATCCTCGCTGCCTGCACCGTGCTGCTCACGCTCGTCAGCACGCCACTCTGGCCGTGGCTGCCAGAGTATCTCGTGGGCGAGGCGGCGCACTGGAGTCCCGAGAAACTCTTCAACGCCGGCACGCTCACGCTGCTGATCGTCTCCGGCGTGGTGGTCGCGGGCGGCATCGGGCTGGGCTGGTGGTTCTACGGATTGCTCCCCGCCGAGAAGCCTGATGAGAAAGACCCGCTGGAGCAGCAGTTCCCTGAGCAGTTCGCTTGGTCGCGCGGCAAGTTCTTCGTGGACGAGCTGTATGCCGCGACCTTCGTGAAGTGGAACGCCCGCCTCGGCGAACTCTGCCATGACCTCGACCGCCGCGTCCTCGACCTCCTCGTGTCCATCGTCGGCTGGGCCACGACCGCCTGCGCGCACGTCGCAAAGCTCTTCGACGAGTTCGTCGTGAACAAGCTGTTCGACGCCGGCTGCACCGAAGTCCGGCGCGGCGCGGAGGCCGCCTCGGAATTGCAGGGCGGGCAGATTCACCAATACCTGCGCAGCATCGGCGTCGCGCTCATCCTCTTCGTCTTCATTCTCGCTGTGGGGTGCAATAAGTGAGCGCGCTGACCAAAAACCAAATGATGTCCGAGCGACGGCAGCCGCTTTGGAGTGCGGCGAGTTCTCGCCGCTTTCCGCAGGCGACTTGTCGCC
>JACRKB010000161.1 GCA_016235545.1 Verrucomicrobiota bacterium
CGGCAGCGAGACCTACGACATCGTGGGCCTCGACGCGAACCTCAAGCCCCAGCAGGACCTCACGCTCAAGATCACGCGCAAGGACGGCACCGTGGAGAACATCGCCGTCGCCTGCCGCATCGATACGCCAATCGAGATCGACTACTACCAGCACGGCGGCATCCTGCCGTATGTGTTGCGGCAATTGGTGGCGAAGGCGTAATCCTTGGAGGGCCGAGCGACCGCTCGGTCGCATCTCATCGTCCTGTAACGGACGTTGTGGCCGACGATGAAACCAGAAGCAGAACGCTTGGGGGGCTCTTCCCTCAAGCTGGCTTTGCGTGTGACAGCCACGCGCTGACTCCGACACGCAGGGCTTCGCGTTCATCGGCTACCAACCCCTGCGGGTCGAAGCGCAGCCGGTAGTGCAGGGCGAGCAATTGGTGCAGCGGGGCGAGCGGGATTGTTGCCACTGGTTCGATGCGTGTCAGCCAGTCGGCCAACGTCTCGCCTGCGCGGCGGCCCAAACCGAGATCGTCAAGCAGGGCTTCGATGCGGTAGAACTCGGAATCGAGGCCGGGGCGATGAAGCTCCTGTTCAGTAGATTCCAGCTCGACCTTGCGCCGCCGGCGCTGCCGTGCCAGCACGCGCCACGCGAGCAATGCGATGAGTCCGACAAGCGCGAGCAGCAGGTAGTTCTGCCACTCGCCCGCGCCGCCATACCAGCGCCACTTCGAGAACACGAACCACGCGCGTGACCAGCGGTCTGACAGCGGCTCCCAGAGCGAGGCGTTCTGGTTCTCCGTCTGGGCCCAGTCCGCTGGCGTTGTATCGAGGTCGATCCACGCGCCAGCAGCATCGCTCCAATACACGCACCAGGCGTGAGCGTGACGCTCGCGGACGATGAAGCGGTTCGAGCCGGTCTCCAGCTCCTGCACGGACCATCCGTAGGCGTAGCGCGCGGGAATGCCGGCATGGCGGAGGAGCAGGGCCGTGGCGGTGGCGAAATACTCGCAATGACCGACGCGGTTCTTGAGCAGGAAAAACTCCAGCGGCGTCATGTCCTTCGGCACTTGTTTGAGCGATGACGGCAGGAAGGAGCCGTATTTGAAGTTCGCGGTGAAGAATTGCTGCACGGCGCGGACTCGTTCCGGGTGCGGGATCTCCAGCAATTCCAGCTCCTCGGTGATTCGCGCCAGGGCGTGTGTCTCGGACGTCGGCACGTAGAGGTCCAGCGCGCCGCGGTCGCTTTCGAGTATCGGCGGCGACTGCACGCTGGCTCCTGGCCCGTATGTGGCGAGGTAGTGCAGGAAGTCCGGCGCGCCGCTGATGCGGATGACGCCTTGTGCGTTGGTTTTGACTTCGGCGACGGGAAGGTTGTGGAAGATCGCGGTGCCCGGCGGCGCGGCCAGCACGGCCTGGCCGCGCGTGGTGAAGGCGGAGATGCGCACGGAGTTGGTGGCGGCCTTTGTCAGCATCGGCCAGACTGTGCCGTCGTCGCTGGCCAGCACAGGCGTGTCAGGGGATTTGGGATTGTTGCTCCAACGCGGGGTTTCGAAGCGGTTGAAGGTCGTGTCCCGCAACAGCGAGGGCGCAGGGCCGTTGGCCGGTTCGACGCGCAGGACGATTTTGCCCGAGAGCTTGAGCTGGCCAATTTTGCCAATCGCAGTGGTCGCCTCGCTGCGGTCTTCGGAGCGCCGCGCCCAACTGCTTACCCAGCTCGCGACCTTGTTCTCGACCACGGTCTGCAACATGTTCAGCCCGCGATGGCCGAAGTAGCCGGCTTTCACGATGAGGATCAGCAGCGCGAGCCAGATGACGGTGGAGCAGCGCCGGGGCCGCGTGGCCCACAGCGCGGCGGCGATGGCTGCGCAGACGGCGAAGTAAAACCACTCGTTGCGCTGGTTCGCCAGAGACGCCGAAAAGAGCACCACCGCGAGATAGGGATAGCCGAGGTTGATGCCTGGAGCCAGTGGCTGTGGTGCTCCTGAGCGCGCTGCACGACGCCGCGCCAGCATGAAGAAACAGGAGCGGGGATACTGCTCGCTGGTGCTGTAGGCCAGCGCGGCGGCGGCGGGGAAGAGGATCATCGGGAACCATTGGAGGTAGATGAACGTGGTCTGCGAGGCGGAGGTTGGCGCGTTGGATGGAGCGGTGAAACTGGCCGCCTGGAACATGGCCATCACTTGATTGGTCGCGTCGCGAGTGAGGACGCAGTAGATGCCACCCACCGCGCCTAGGAGGCTCACGAGGTCCACGACGCGGTTGAAATCCTTCACGTTGAAATCCACGCGCCACTCGATCCACCGCGCGGCCTCCAGCACCACCGCGATGAGCAGCGCGAAGGCGAGCAGGCCTGTCTGCCAGCCCCAGAGGAGCAGCGCCAAGGCGAGGAGGAAGGGGGGCGGTTTCATCGCGGGGCTTGTGGAGAGGATAGGAGAAAGAAGATAGCGGATGGAGATGAGCGGTTGTGCGTCGCTCTATTCTCTATCTTCAATCCTCTATCCTCTCCGTTATCTCGGTTCATAGATTCGCCAATCCCTCCGCCACTTTCCCCACTTCCAATTGCCGGAATTGCTCGGGGTCCGCACCCATTGGTCCGGGGTCGGGTTTCGGCGCGCCGGCATTGGTCACGACGAAGACCGTCAGCGGGACGCCCATCTCGCGCAGGCGGCGGACGAACTCCCGTCGCTGCTCGTCCCATTCCACAAACACGCACAGGCAGCCGCTCAAGTCGCCCGCGTGCTGGAGCACGAGTTGCAGCAGCGACTTGAATTGCCGGTCGCGGCACGGCTGCACGGATGCGAGGATCTCCAAGAGTTGCTCCAGATGCCCGACACCGCGGCCCATCGTGAAGCAATACGCCTGCGGGCCGACAAACATCAAGTCCAGGAGCGACTCCTGCGCCTGCACTGTGCAGGCCAGCGACGCCGCCACACTCACCGCCTCCTCGAACACCTCGCTCGCCGCAACGGACAAGAATGTGTCGAGGATGAGCGCGTGCCGGGTGAAGAACTCGTCCTGAAACTCCTTCACGATGGGCTTGCCGGTTTTCGCCCAGCTCGGCCAGTGAATGTGCCGCAGCGCGTCGCCGGGCCGGTAGTCGCGCAGGGAGACAAATTCCTCGGACTCGCCCACGCTGGCCGCGAGAGCCACGCCGCCTTGCTGGTATTTCAACTGGCCCGCCAGGGCCAGCGGAGGGACGAAATATCGCTTGGGCAGGATGAGCAGCGATTGCGGCAGAGGCACGGGGATGAACGTGCGGAACAGGCCGAACGTGTCAGGGCACGCGACTGCCACGGCGTCGAAACGCAGCACACCGCGCCGGAGCGGGAGGAGTTCGAGGCGCAGGTCGGCGGAGCCGCTGGGCGGCAGGGCGGGGCAGGGGACCTCTGTGACCCGGCCGCGAACGTTTTGTTTCAACAGCCATTTCCAACGGTAGAAGCGACGGTCAACCCAGTTGCGCCTTTCCTCTCCCGGCTCAGGCGTGGAAACGAATTGCGCAAGCGTCGGGCGCGGGTCGGCGAGGTCTTCTGTCACGGACAGCCCGCGCTGCGGCTTCGGCGTGAGGTTTCTGAGAGTTACGCGGTAGCTGACGGGCAGGCCGGCGGAACCGAAGCGCGGAAGAACGCGCTCGGCACATACACGAGTCCGCGAGAATTGAGAGCCCGACAGAGCCGCGAGGAACAGGAAGCACAAGAAGACAAAAACCTGATAAGCGAGCGAGAGGTTCGTGTCTGCGCCCAGCAGACCAGTCGCGATAATGGCGAGGAAGACCAGGGCGCCCGCCTTGGTGAACCGCCGCCGCCACCACCAGGTGAAGCCGGCGGAGAAGCGGTAACTAGCGTGGAGCCGACGCTGGAGCCAAGTGGAGTGAGCACGTGGGAAAGCGGGCGGGTGTGAAAGTGAGACTGGCGTTCGATGCTCTGTGGTGTTGGTGCTCACTTTCTCACTTTCTAGCCTGCTCACCTGCTCCGCTCACGCCGGCACTTTCAGCTTCTTCAGCAGTTCCTCCACGACGCCGCGGGCCGTCACGCCGCTGAAGCGCGCCTGCGGGTCCATCACCATCCGGTGCGCGATGACCGGGACGGCCATTTGCTGAACCTGCTCCGGCGTCACGAACTCGCTGCCGTCAAAGAGCGCCGCAGCCTGCGCCACCTTCATCAGAGACAGGGATGCGCGCGGGCTGGCACCGAGCGACACACCGCTTGCCACGCGCGTGGCGGCCACAAGTTCCACGATGTAGCGCTTGAGTTCCGCGCTGATGCGCACCTCTGTCACGCCGCGCTTGAGAGCGAGCACGTCGTCCTTCGACACGACCGCGCCGGCCTTGTCGAGCGGGTGCGATCTCTCCTGCGCAGACAAGATGGCGACCTCCTCGCTGGCGGTGACATAGCCCAGGCTGAATTGCAGAGCGAAGCGGTCCATCTGCGCCTCAGGCAGCGGGTAGGTGCCGCGAAACTCCACCGGGTTCTGCGTCGCAATGACGAAGAACAGGCTCTCCAAATCCCGCCTGTCGCCCTCGACGCTGACCTGGCCCTCGCCCATCGCCTCCAGCAGCGCGGACTGCGTGCGCGGCGATGCGCGGTTGATTTCGTCAGCCAGAAGAATGTTTGTGAAGATCGGGCCGGAACGGAATTCGAAGCGCTGATCGCGCTGATTGAAGATGGAGACGCCGAGGATGTCGCTGGGCAGCAGGTCTGGCGTGAACTGCACGCGCTTGAAGCTGGCGTTGATGCTTCGGGCAAGCGTCTTTGCCAGCGTGGTCTTCCCAGTCCCGGGGTAATCCTCCAGCAGCACATGACCTCCGCTGGCGAAGGCGGTGAGGAGCTTGCGGATCGCCGGCCCTTGCCCCTGCATCACAGTCTCGATGTTGGCGGCGATGGTGCGAAATGTGTGCTGCGCGGCAGCGAGCGAGTCAGTCATGAGGTTTGGGTTTGCTGCCCAAGGGAAGCGGAACCGCAGACAGAAGCCAAGCCCGTGATGTGAACGGATTTGAGGTTTTCAACTCAACGCGAAGCGAGACGCGCGGACCATGCCGCTGTAGTCAGCGGCCCTTCACGCAATCAAAAAAATCCCGCCGCAGTTGGAGCTGTGGCGGGTGCGCAAGAAAGTCTGGCGCTATTTCTTCTTTCTCACTGCGGGAGCGGAGGCTGCGACTACGCCGGCCTTGATGTTCACGGCCGTCAACTTCTCACCTAGCATGAAGGTGCTGACAGTCGCTTCCATGCCGATCTTTAGGCTTTCCAGCTTGGCAGGCTTGCCGGAGTCAGTGATGACAGTGGTGGCATCCACAGTGACAGTCTTGCCGCCGACGGTGATGGTCTTCGCCTCCGTGTCCAGCGCGCCGATTTTGCCGTGCAGACCAGTGTCCTTCGGGGCGTTCTTTCCCGCCGACGAGACGTCGAGCGTGAACACAGAAAACGCCGTGGCGAACGCCAAGGTGAAAGCTAAGCGGGAGATGTAGCGCATGGATATTTTGAGTTTAAGCGTGTAATCGGACGGCACAGAACTGCGGATTGTTACGGCATCTTGATCGGCTGAGGCGTGGCTGTGACTTATTGAATCCAAGGAACAGCCCAAAGAGTGAGCAATCCAACCCGGTATAATAAGAACATAACACACATTGTGCTCCGCTGTCCCTTTGGTGGGCAAAGAGGCTCCGGGCCTCCAGGAGCAAAACAGCCGGGCCGTAGAAACCAAAAAATATGAATCAAGCAGAAGTTCAAACCAAAGTCCTCGCCGGCGAAATCCTCTTCTTGAAGCTTTGCACGGCAATGAAGCGGTTCCCGTCTTTTGCACGCGAAGACTTGTTCACCTACGCTGTGGACCTGCGAACTGACGGCTTTCCCGCCTGCGGCCCTTGGGCTGTCGGCTGGGGCGAGTTCATCGTGCACGAAGTGAAAGACACCGATGGTCGTGGAAGTGGCGAGTTTCTCGCATGCGAAGTGGGGCCTGCGGTCGCGAGGAGTGGTTCCTCGATTTGGATCCTCCGCACGACGTCCGGCACAGGTTCGGGTCGCGTATCCGTCGGGCGGCTTCACGCGTCTGCCCGTCCATGTCATTGTTCGCCATGCGCTCGCTTTGTTTGCTCTCCGCCTGTGGTCTGCTCGCCTTGTCTTGTGGTGTCACGGTCCCCTGCCCTGCCGCGGGCGCGCAGCGACCGAACATTGTTTTCTTCCTTGCTGATGACCTTGGCCACACGGACGTGAGCTATCATGGGGGCGAGATCAAAACGCCAAACATCGATCGACTCGCGGCTGCGGGCGCAAAGTTGGAGGCGTTCTACGTTCAACCGGTTTGCTCACCCACGCGCGCGGCGCTGATGACGGGGCGCTATCCGATGCGGCATGGTTTGCAGGTGGGCGTGGTGCGTCCGTGGGCGAGCTACGGATTGCCGCTGGATGAACGCACGCTGGCGCAGGCGTTGCAGCAGGCCGGTTATGTCACGGCCATTTGCGGCAAGTGGCACCTCGGCCATTTCACGCCGGAGCACCTGCCCACACGGCGTGGCTTCACTCATCAATACGGCCATTACAACGGCGCGCTGGACTACTTCGATCACACACGAGATGGCGGCTTCGACTGGCATCGCGATGACAGGGTCAGCCGCGACGAGGGATATTCGACGGTCTTGCTCGGCAACGAGTCGGTGCGCCTCGTCGCGCAGCATGACATTTCGAAGCCGCTGTTCCTCTACATCCCGTTTAACGCGCCGCACACGCCGCTTCAGGCGCTGCCGGAGCACCTCAAGCTCTACGCGCACATCGAGAAACAGCAGCGCCGCACTTATTGCGCGATGGTCCACGCGGTGGACGAGCAGGTTGGGCGCGTCGTGGCCGCCATCGAGCAGCGCGGGCTGACGGGCAAAACGCTTTTCATCTTCTCCAGCGACAACGGCGGCCCCATCGGCCAGGGCGCGACGAACGGCAGGCTTCGTGCCGGCAAGGGCACGCTCTACGAGGGCGGTGTCCGCGTGTCCGCTTTTGCGACCTGGGCGGGACAGATCAAGGCCGGCCTCGCGATTCATGAGCCGTTGCACATGGTGGACTGGTTTCCAACGTTGTTGAGGCTTGCGGGCGCGGCCACCGCGCAGAAGCACGCGCCCGATGGCATGGACATCTGGCCCGTGCTGACCGCCGGGGCGAAGTCGCCGCACGACTTGATTCTCCTGAACACGACACCGAACAACGGGGCGGTTCGCATGGGCGACTGGAAGCTGGTGGTGGGTGGCAACCGTGCTGACGAAGGAGGCGAATCCCCAACCGCGAAGGCCAAGGGAAAGAAGGGCAATCAACTCAGCGGCGAAAGCGCGCGCGTGGAGTTGTTCAATCTCGCCGACGACATGTCCGAGCAGCACAACCTCGCCGAAAAGCACCCCGAAAAGGTGAAGGAACTCCGTGCCCGTCACGACGCCTTCGCCAAACAGGCTGTCCCGCCGAAGTCCGCACCGAAGGCTCCAGACTTCAAGGTGCCCAAAATTTGGGGCGAGCCAGACGCCCCGGTGAAGCCGTGAGTCCTCGCCATCGGCCTGTGGACCCGGCTTCCGGCGTCTAGGTTCTTCACCGTCGCGCCGGTTCGATGTGGACGAGCACGTCTCGGACTTTTGGCAGATGGGTGCGGAGATGGTCTTTCACCTGATGGGCGATGGCGTGGGCGCGCTCGACAGTGAGCTGACCATCCACTTCCACGTGCATATCCACATGGAGCTGCCACCCCATCTTGCGGATGAAACATTTCTCCACGCCGCGCACATCCGGGACACTGGCGGCGAGCCGGCGGATTTCCTCCACCACCGCCAGGTCGGGCGCGGTGTCCATCAACTCGCCGAACGCCTCGCGCAGCAGACGCCAGCCGTTCCATGCGATGACGCCTGAAGCCAGCAACGCCGCGATGGCGTCCGCCGCCTCGTAGCCCGGCCCTCCCACGAGCGCGATGGCGATGCCGATGCCGGCGAAGAGCGATGTGATGGCGTCACTGCGGTGATGCCACGCGTCGCTTTTCACCACGTCACTCTCGACGGACACCGCCTCGCGGAACACATGGCGGAACAGGGTTTCCTTCACGACCACGACCACGATGAGGACGGCAAGAGTCCACGGCGCGGGAGTGCCATGCGGGTGAAAAACCTCACGCACGGAGGTCAGCGCGATCCACAGCGCCGCGAGCAGGAGCATGGTGGCCACCATTGCGGAGGCGAGAGGCTCGGCCTTGCCGTGGCCGTAGGGATGGTCTTCGTCGGCAGGCGAGGCGGCGATGACCAGTCCCCGCCACACGATGAGCGCGCTTAACAAATCAGCGAGCTACTCGATGCCATCGGCAATCAGCGCGTGCGACTGGCCGATGAAGCCTGCGGCCATCTTGCCCACGGCGAGCACAGTGTTGACGACCATGCCGAGGAAGGTCGCGCGCAGGCTGCGTTTGAGGCGCGGGTCGGGCATGGAGAAAGCGAAGCGTGTCCGTGCCTGAATGACAACATGGAAGCAACCGATGGCGAGGGATTGCCAGTTCGCGTGTGGTTGCGGGCCTGTCCTTCGCCAGGCTCTCCCGAACACATCGATTCACATGGTTCGCGACTTATCAGAAATCCACGGTCTGGCTGGCAACATGTTTTCATTCCCGCAGGCCCGTGAAGGCTGGCGGCGCTGCGAGCTGACGCCGGAGCAGGTGGCTCATTACCACGAGCACGGCTACGTGTCGGGCGTCCGCATCTTCAGCGACGAGCAGGTCGAGACGCTTCGCACAGAACTGCTGCGGCTGTTCGACCCTCAGCATCCAAGGCACGACCTCTTCCACGAGTTTCACAGCAACCAGTCGGCGGACCCGGACACGGTTCTGTTCCATGCGCTGGGCGGCTGGCGCATCGAGCCGGGATTTCATGATGCCTTGTGGAATCCAGCGTTCACGGTGCCCGCGAGCCAGTTGCTCGGCGGCGCGGTCCGCTTCTGGCACGACCAGCTCTTCTGCAAGCCGCCCAAGCACGGCGGCGTCGTGGCGTGGCACCAGGACTACTCGTATTGGACGCGCACGAAGCCGGTGCAGCATCTGACCTGCTGGATTGGCCTCGATGATTCAGACGAGAGCAACGGCTGCCTGATGTATGTGCCGGGCAGCCACCGCTGGGACTTGCTCCCAATCACAGGGCTTGCGGGCGACATGGACGCGATCCGCAAGGTGCTCACGGATGAGCAGTGGGAGAAGCTCCAAAACCCTGTGCCCGTGCGGATGAAAAAGGGCGAGGGCACCTTCCACCACTCGCTGCTCATCCACGGCTCGCGGGAAAACTTCTCCGAACGCCCGCGTCGAGCACTCGTGCTCAACACGTTCAAGGACGGCACCTACAGCGACTCGGAATTGTCGCCGTTGGCCGGAGTCCCGCCGGTGCCCAAGGGCCAGCCGATGCGCGGGCAGTTCTTCCCGCTGCTCCTGGACTCGACAAAGCTGTGAGGCTGGCTTGCGCCGGCGAGTTGCACTCCCCGTCCGGTGTGATGCGCACGGGACGGCGACGGCAAATCGCAGGCAAGTAGTGAGCCTTCAACCCGCGATCATCCGCTCGCCGGGCTGGAGTTTCATGCGCTCGGGGTCGAGGCCGTTGCTGCGGCACCAGTCGCAGTAGGCGTTGGGGGAGATTTCGCTGGGCTTGATTTCGCTGCGTCCACCCCAGAAGACGTTCGTGTAGCTGACGGTGATTCCCAGGCTCGCCAGATGCGCGTCGATCGCCGCCTTGTGCGCAAGCACCAGCGCCTTGTCCGTGCCGTGCGCCACGCCCATGACATTCACGTTGCGGAACTCCGGGCCGCCCTCGCGCCAGTAAGCGTGCGTCATGATGTGGTGGCGGCCCACCTCGCGGCCCGCCTCGATCTCGCGGCCCGGCGGCACGGCCCAGTGGAAGAGAGCGTTGAACTTCGTGACCTTCTCCCCGGTGGCAAGCGCCTTGACGTGTTCCAGGAACGTGGAGAAGCGCCCGATGATCTTGCGCCGGTCGAAGTCCGCCGCGACTTCGAGAAAGGTCGCCAGCGGCACGCCAGCCTCTGCGGCACGGGCGACCCAGAGGTCGGGGATGAGCTCCTCCGGCTTGAACTCGCGCTTTACGGCTTCGAGAATGCGCCACTCCAGATCGTTCAGCGTGACCATCGCGACATCCGCAGCCTCGGCGGGGACTTCGGCCTTGCTGCCCGGCTCCATGCCGCGACGCCGCGTGTGTCCGACGCCGAGGGCGAAGAGCTTCTTTGCAGGCATGAGCCGGAAGTGGCCCGCGCCGATGCGTTGCCCGAGATATTCGCAGTGGCGGGGCATCGAGTAGCCGGCGGGAATCTTCAGCGTGGTCCAGAGTTTGTAGGTGGAGCCGGGCGTGGCGGCGTCCGTCGAGCGCGTGACGACGTGGCCTGAGAAGGGATCGTTGGCGAAGAGATCGTCGAAAGCCGCGTCGAGCTTCTCCTGCGGCACCTCCCAAGCGACAAGCGCGCCTTGGGCAAGGTTTGTGGCCAGCAACGTCTGGCGCACCCGGCGGATGACGCCCGCGCGGAGCATCGCCCGGATGCGCTCAATGACCGTGTCCACTGGCAAATCAGCCTGGCGCGCGATGGCACCGAGCGGGTCCGCTTGAAAGCCCTGCAACTGGTCCTCGGCGATGGCGAGGATGCGGTGATTGATGGGGTCGGCTATCTCAACCGGGACGGTGGCAAGGCTCATGGTTCAGGTGTCGGACGCAAATTTCGCGCGCATCATTCCCGACGTGGCAGAGGCCTGCCAGCCGGAATTTGCCGGAGGTCCCCTTTCACTTGCTGCACCCGTAATGCACCCTGCCCTCCCGCTCGGGACCTTAACCAACGATCTTTTGGCCACGGATGGAACACAGATGAAACACGGATCGGGACGAAGCGAACGCATCGGGCGCAAGCGTCTTCTCCTTCTCCCCCCTAGGAGAAGGGGAGCGGGCCGGGGTGAGGGGTAGGAGCCTGGACGCCCACGTCCGGGTCAGCGTGCTGCGGACGTGGGCGTCCGTGCTCCAAGAGCGACGGTTCTTGGGTGGCCCGGGGTGAGGGGTTGCGCGTGCCCCACCAAGCGCGCCGTAGGTGACGAGGTGACGAGTCACTAACTGGCATTCCCCATTCGCCACTCCGCATTCCAAATTGGTTTGAGACTCCTTACGTCGTCTCCTACGGGAGCCTGTAGCCTTTGGCTCAGAGCGCGGCTATTGGCCTACAGAATACGATGCGAATGTGGACCAGCTCCCGGAAACCCTGCGACGCCAAATCGGTCGTTCTTACAATGCCAAAAAAGTTCGTAACAGCTATCGACTCGGCGCAGAGTCGACTGGGTAAATGGGATCCAAGTAGGTGCCTTTGAGCTTGGCTGAACGTAGCTTTTCTGCCAGCCCAGTCCCAACGATGAAGACAGGAGCCTTCTCGTGGCCGCTCGCAAACTCAACGTCAGTTCGGTAAATTCCGTCTGAATCCAAAGCGGCCAATCCCTGTAGGTTGGAGTGCTTGAAGCCGATGACCGACACGAACTGATTGCAGGCCGAACAAAAACCTTCTTTCCGTGTGCCCGGCCTATCTGCGTCATATTTAACCACCTGCAACACTTCGAAAAGCCAGAACTTTGACGCCTCGGAAATTGGCCTGAAACGCACACCTCCTACCTTCAGCGCTTCAAAAGTTTCCTTGCACCGGAGCGACGCGATTGCGAAGCCGTCCAAGGTTGCTGACAGGTCCAAGGTCTTCTTCGTAGGCACAAATGTCGGATCGATGAAATCCCGTGTGAGTTTGGAACCGCAGCGGGGACAGAACAACCTCGCCACGTCCTTTGGTAGGAAGATGCTGTTGTTATCGTGTTCTTCGAAGCAGTATGCGATGGGCTTCGGCTTCATAAACCTGAATGTTGTGTGAAGAAGTCCTTTGCTGCGCCGACATATTTGCTGCCGGTTGTCCGGTAAAAATCCGCAAGCGCCTCAAGCCGCTCTTGGGGAGAGAAGTTGCGGCGGATTCTTTTGCCACTGTTGTTGCTCTGTGGTCGCATATGGTCTATGTCAGGGTCGCCACCGGGCAGCTTCTTGCCAGACAAATAATCGTTCATATCGCGATGGAGTTGTCTGTGGTCATTCGGATCCATCCTGGTAGTCGTCTGGCCTTTCGCTCCGCCCATGAAAACGGGATCAGAATGATGCTCGTGCATCATCCGAGCAAATGTCCCACCACCTCGCAATCTCGCGGACAGGTGGTCCCCGGCCAATTGAAGGCCTGCTTCGAGCATCCCTTCCGGCCCATATTCGGAGACGGAGGCAACAAAATCTTGAATGTCGCTGTAAGCCTCTCCGGCTTCCTTAACCCGTGAGATGAGCGATGAGCCAGTTTTTGCCTGAGCAAGTTTGGCATCGTCCTGGACACTGCCTGTGATCAAAACATCACCCAACGTGACGTGCACCAATGCATCCACGGAGCTGATCGGGTTGTTCTGAACAAACGCATACAGGTTCAGTCCACCTTCCTCCTCAAGCGGGTCGCGGTTTAGCCATTTGGCCAGAATGGGGCAATAGTAGCGGTAGCCGTAGTAGAGCAGGCCGGTCTCGTCGTCGGTGTATTTGGTGCTGAAGCGGAAGGGGTTGAGCTTGGCCGCGTCACCGGTGAGGCGGAGGGGTTCTCCGAAGGGCGCATATTCGTAGCGCGCGCTAGGCTGCCCGCTCCCTGCGTTCACCTGCGCGATCACGTTGCCGTTGCCGTCGAAGCAGGGGATGTGAGTGGTGAATTGTGAATGGTGAATGCCAAGAGGAGTTCCTGCCACCAGTCGGGCGCGTGCTTGAACGTCGGACGGGCGAGGACGCGCAGCAGCGCGTCCCTGCCGTGTGCCAGCACTCGCAGGCCGCCGCGCGCGAGGAGGGAGGCCAGCAGGATGGCAAGCAAGGTCAGCACCATCACCGTCACCGGCGTGCGGCCGTGCTGGAACGGCCATGCCAAGCGCGCCGTTGGTGACGATGTGACGAGTCTCTGGCTGGAGTTCACCTTGTGCATGCGAATCACGCGAATCACGCGGATGACGCGGATGCCAAATGCCTTCCCCCCTCTCCCTTTCTCGGAGGGGATAGGGCTGGGGTGAGGGGTAGGAGCCTGCCGCATGGCTTGCCAAGCGGCTGGCTTCCCCCTACAACCCCGGCACGCAAATCAACCTGAAACCAAACGCCCAGCTCGCGGGTTCCCTTCTGGAACTTCCTGAAAACCCAACAGCACTCCTCCCATGAAACTCAATCGCTCCTTCGCCTGCATCCTCGCCGTCTCCACTCTGGCGCTGGGGCTTCATTCCACCGCAGCCGTCCCGCCCGCTGAGAAACTCCTGCCCGCCGACACGCTCGCAGTGCTGACGCTCCACGATTGGGACAAGGTTTCTGCCGCCGCAAAGGATTTTCCGCTCGCCCAGCTTTGGCGCGATCCGGCGATGAAGCCCTTCGCCGAAAAGTTCGAGCGCAAGCTGGGCGAACTCATCGGGCAGGAGGACAAGGATTTCGCCCGCGAGTGGGCGGAGTTCAAGCCGCTCGTCGGCGGGCAGGTCACCTTCGCGGTCATCCGCAATGAGTGGCAGGGCGAACACAACACCGGGCCGGATGTCGTCGTGTTCCTCGATGTGAAGGACAAGGCCAGGCAGCTCCGCGAGTTCCTCGACAAGTGCGAGAAGCACGACGCCGACGCGGGCAAGACAATCCAGCGCGAGACGGTGCGCGGCGTGAAGTTCTCCCGCGCGCTTGCGAAGGACGCTCCCAAGAAGGACGACGCTCCCAAGAAGCCGCAGCCCTACATCGGCCAGGCCGGGTCGCTGCTGCTCCTCAGCGAGAGCACGAAGGCGCTGGAGAAGGTGCTGGCGCGGCAGGACGGCGCGGGGGCGGGTCTGGACGAGACGCCGGAGTTCGAGCGCGCACGCAGCACGGTGGGCCGGGACGCCCATGTCTTTGGCTGGGTCAACGTGAAGGCGTTCACTGGAGTGCTGGCGAAGCTGCCGGCAGGCCCGCAGGACGGCAACCCTCTGGGAGTCGCGCCCGCGCGGATTCTCGACGCGGTCGGCCTGGGCAGCGTGGAGGGTCTGGCGCTGGCGGCGCGGCTGGCAGGCGAGGGCACGCATGTTGAGTTTTTCATCCAATCGCCGCAGGCCAAGCGCAAAGGCCTGCTGGGCATCCTCACGCCGGAGCCAAAGGAGGCTGGACCACTGCCCTTTGTGGGCGGCGACACGACGAAGTTCACGCGCATCCGGATGGATGGGCAGAAGGCTTTTGCCGCGCTGGAACGGATCCTGACCGACCTGAATCCCCAGCTGGCTGGCATGGCCACGATCATGTTGGACAGCGTCGGGAAGGACAAGGATCCCAACTTCGACCTGCGCAAACAGGTGTTCGGAAATTTGGGCGCTGATTTTGTCACCATCCAAAAATCCCCGCGCGGCACGGCGCTGGCGGATTTGAAATCTCCGCCGACTCTTTACCTCGTCGGCTCGCCGAAGCCGGAGGCCCTGATGCAGGCCGTTCGCACCGTCAGCCCGCTGCCGCCGACCGAGCGGGAGTTTCTTGGCCGCAAGATTTTCACCTTTCAGCTCCTGCCGGGCCTCGGTGGCGGGGCTGGGCAGAAAGGACAATTGAGCCTTTCCACCAGCGGCGGCTACCTCGCCGTCTCGACCGACGCGGCGATGCTCGAGGAGATGCTGCGCGGTGCGGCGGACGGGAAGGGCAAGCCTCTGAGCGAAGTGCCCGGCCTCGCCGAGGCCGCGCAGAAAGCCGGCGGCTTCAACACCGGGTGGTTCGCATATGACAACCAGACGGAGACGCTGCGGAGCCTCTTTGAGGCGCTGAAGAAGGACCCCCAGGCAATCGAACAATTGCTCACGCCGCCCCTGCCCACACCCGGCGCGAATTTCGCCGCCCTCAAGTCTCTTCAGGGACTCGCGGACTTCTCGCTGCTGCCGGAGTTCGGGGCGGTCGCGAAATATTTTGGGTTCAGTGTGCAGACCACGTCCGGCACGCCGGAGGGCATCAGCTTCAAGAGCTTCATGCCGGTGCCGGCGGGGTTGAAGAAATAAGCTTCGCACCCAGCCCGCCACCCCCGCATGGCTGCAAACCCATTTCCCAATCCGTTGCGCGGCTTGCTGCCGGTGCTGGCTGGATTGCTGCAACTGGCCCTGCTCGCGGGCTGCACCACACTGAAGCCCGGCGCGTTGCTGAAGCGGCAGGGCGATGAAATCATTGTCGCAGGCCAGCTCTTCCACACCGGCACGCGCGTTGTGACGTGGATGGACCCGGGCGGCTACGACGCCTACCGCACCGAGCGCCGCTTCGTCGCGTTCGACCAGTCGTCGTGGGAAACTTCGCAGGTGGCCGTGGCCGCGCTCAAGACGCCGAACCGTTACGGCCTGCGCAAGGACAGCCTGACCGAGGCGCAGGTGGAACGGGTGCGCGGCGGTGGCTGGGACCTGCCATTGCTGCGCGAGCGGGTGGACCAGTTCGTCCTGCACTTCGACGCGACGGGCACGAGCCGCCAGTGCTTCAAGGTCCTGCACGACCACCGCTGCCTCAGCGTCCACTTCATGCTCGATCTCGACGGGACGATTTATCAGACGCTCGATCTCAAGGAGCGCGCATGGCACGCCACGACCTCGAACACGCGCAGCATCGGCATCGAGATTGCGAACATCGGCGCGTTCGCACCCGGCCAGCAGAAGATGTTCGAGGAGTGGTATCAGCGCGACGACTCCGGCTGGCCGCGCGTGGTGGTGCCCGCGCGGCTGGGCGAGAGCGGCATCTTCACACCGAACTTCATCGCGCGGCCGGCGAGGAAAGAATTGGTCCTCGGGCCCGTGCAAGGCCGGCAGTTGCAGCAATACGACTTCACGCCCGAACAATACGCCGCGCTGACCAGGCTCACCGCCACGCTCTGCAAGGTGTTCCCAAACATCCGCTGCGAATTCCCGAAGGACGCGGCTGGCCAGCTCATCACCCGGAAGCTGCCGGACGAGGAGTTGAACAAGTATCAGGGCGTCCTCGGCCACTACCACATCCAGACGAACAAGGTGGACCCTGGCCCCGCGTTCCAGTGGGACCGAGTCATCGGTGGAGCGGAGAAGCTGCTGAAATGAGTTTGTTGCGTGAGCTGCACTGTCCTCCGGTAGGGCGAGACTCCGTCGAGCCCCATCTGCCGACGAAGGAGGCGCGAGCGAAGCGAGTGACATTGCCCGAGGTGCCCGCCGCGCTCGCCTCGCTGCGCTCGGAATGGGGTTCGACGGAGTCTCACCCTACGAGAATGCCGCAAGCCTCCTCACCTCGATTGGTGCCCGCATGAAGTATTTCAAGGCCATCGCAGCAATGTCGCTCAACCGCGTCATCGGGGACGGGAACAAGATTCCGTGGCATCTGCCGGAGGACTTCAAATGGTTCAAGACCGCGACGCTGGGCCATGTGCTCGTGATGGGGCGCAAAACCTTCGAGTCCATTGGCAGGCCGCTGCCGGGCCGCGAGACCCTCGTGTTGAGCCGCACCGGTTGGAGCCATCCCGGGGTGCAGACCATCGCGAGCCTCGACTCTGCTGCGGTGCTGGCCGGCGACCGGCAGGCGCTCATCTGCGGCGGCGCGGAGGTTTACTCGCAAGCCCTGCCGCTCTGCTCCGACCTGTTTCTCACGGTCGTGAAGCGTGAGGTGCCCGGCGACGCTTTCTTCCCCGCGTTCGAGGACAGCTTCGAGCTTGTCGTAGAGCTGCGCGACACACCGGAGTTCAAGATCCTGCATTACCGGAATCGCGGCCTGACATTTCCAGGCGTGCAGCCAGCGTCCGCATCGGACAACCTTCCTCATGCTTAAGTCGCAGTTGATCCACCCCGAAATCCTCCGCATCTGCGCGCAGGCGGGGCACCACGCGAAGATTCTCATCGCCGACGGCAATTACCCCGTCTCGTCCAAGAAGGGTCCGAACGCCGAGCTGGTCTGCCTGAACCTCGCGCCCGGCTGCGTGACGGTGGCACAGGTGCTCCGCGCGCTCTTGAGCGCCGTGCCTGTGGACTTCGTGAACAGCATGGGCATCCCCGCCGATGACAGCTACGCGCAACAGGGCGAGCCGCCCGTCTGGAACGAGTTTCGCGCCGTTCTCGCAGAGGCCGGGTCGCCGGTGAAGCTGGAGCCGATTCTGAAATGGGATTTCTACAAGCACGTCGAATCGCCCGACCACGTGCTCACCATCCAGACCGGCGACCAGGCGCTCTGGGCCAACGTGCTGCTCACGGTGGGCTGCCGGACAAAATGATTGGAGCCACGGATCAAACACGGATTGAACACAGAACAGGAAAGAGAATTTGATCTGAGAGCTGGAAAGCAGGAGACGGCACCGCACTCCCCTGCCCTCCTGATCAAATTCCCCGTCCGCGTTTGTTCCGTGTTCAATCTGAGGCCAAAGAAACTGCCATGAAAAATCGTCCCCGCATCGGCACCACCGGCGAGTTGAAGTTCATCGTCGGGCAGGAGCACGTCATTGACTTCGCCGCGGGCGGGATGCCGGCGGTGTTGAGCACGCCGAGGCTGGTGGCGCTCATCGAGCGCACGGCGCGCGAGTCGCTCTACACTTTTCTCCACGACAACGAGCGCACCGTCGGAGCCGAGATCGAGATCCGCCACCTCGCGCCCACTCCGCTCGGCCAGCCCGTGACCATCACCACCCGCGTCATCGGCAGCGAGGCGCGCACCGTGGACTTCCAGTTCGAGGTTCGAGACGCGCACGAGATCATTGCGCGCGGCCTGCACAAGCGCGCTGTCATCTCCGTGGAGAGTTTCGCAAAACGCGTTGCCCGCAAGTCCGCTCCCCACTGAAAACTGAGCACTTCCCGATGCAGACCCGCCCCCTCGGAAACACCGGCCTTCACCTCCCCATCCTCAGCTTTGGCGCGTCCTCCCTCGGCGCGGAATTTCGCAGCGTGAAGCTCGACGAAGCCCTCGCCAGCGTCCGTGTCGCGCTGGATTGCGGCCTGAACTTCATCGACACCTCGCCATTCTACGGACGCGGCATGAGCGAGGTGTTGCTCGGCATCGCGCTCAAGGGCGTTCCCCGCGACAGCTACACTCTTTGCACCAAGCTGGGCCGCTACGACCTCACGCACTTCGACTTCAGCGCCAAACGCGTCGCCGAGAGCGTGGATGTGTCGCTGCATCGCCTGGGCACCGACCACCTCGACATCATCCTCTGCCACGACATCGAGTTCGTGCCGATGCAACAAATCGTGGATGAAACCATTCCCGCGCTGCGGAAAATTCAGCAGGCCGGCAAGGTGCGCTTCATCGGCTTCAGCGGCTATCCGATGAAGATTTTCAAATTCATCTGCGACCAGGCCGCCGTGGACTGCGCGCTCTCCTACAACCAATACACGCTCCAGAACACGCGCTTCGCCGATGAGGCCGTGCCCTATCTCAAGTCCAAGGGCGTGGGCGTGATGAACGCCGGCCCGTTCAGCGCGCGCCTGCTCACCAACGCCCCGCTGCCTGCGTGGCTGAAGGAACCCGAGTCCGTGAAAACCGCCGCCCGCGCCGCCGCCGCGCACTGCGCCAGCCGGGGCGTGGACATCGCCAAGCTCGCGCTCCAGTTCAGCCTCGCGAATCCCGACATCGCCACCACCATCAGCGGCAGCGCAAACCCGGAGAACATCCGCAACTGGGCCAAGTGGGCCGCCGAGCCGCTTGACCTGCAGCTCCTCGCAGAAGTCCAAGCCATCTTCGCCCCGGTGAAAAACCTCGGGCACAAGGAGGGGTTGGCGGAAAACAACTGAACTGCCATGCGCCATCTTCTCGCTCTTCCTCTCTTCGTCTTCGCGCTGTCTGCCCAGGAGCCGCTCAAGCTCATGGCACCCGAAGCGAAGCGCGATGCCGCCGGCACCGTCACGCTCACCAGCGCCACGCCCGGCGTGGTCATCCGTTACAGCATAGACGGCTCCGACCCGGGGCCGAAGGGCGGGCCTTACCTCGCGCCCGTCATCCTGCCCGGAGGTGGCACTGTGAAGGCGCGCGCCTACTCCGAAGACCGCAAGGTGAAAAGCGAGTTGTTCGAGGAGAAGTTTGACGCCATGTCGGGCGCGAAGCTGCTGCCGGCGACGCTCGTGCCTTGCACGCAGGACCGTGACTGGCCCATCTACGACTGGGCCAAGCGCCACGCGGTGGTCGCGAAAATTGCGGCTGATCGGAAGGCGTCGCTCGTCTTCATCGGCGATTCCATCACGCAGATGTTTGGCGGCGAGCCGCACGACCGCTCCCAGCCGGGCAAGGACGTTTGGGAAAAGTTCTACGCCAAGCGCAACGTCGCGAACCTCGGCTTCGGCTACGACTACTTGGAAAACACCCTCTGGCGGCTGCGCCACGGCGAGTTGGACGGCGCGAAGGCCAAGGTCGTCGTCATGCACATCGGCACCAACAACGCCGGCAAGAACACGCCCGAGGAAATCGCGCTCGGCGTCGGCGCACTGCTCGACGAGATTCGCCAACGCCAGCCGCAGGCGCACATCGTCCTCATGGGCATCTTTCCGCGTGGCCCCAAGCTCGACGCCATGCGCACCAAGCTCGACACGACGAACAAGCTCCTCGCCCAGTTCGCTAGCGCGGGCCGCGTCACCTTCTTCGACATCGGCGCGAAGTTCCTCCAGCCCGACGGCACCATCACACGAGAGGTGATGGGCGACTTCCTGCACCCCACCGCCAGGGGCTACGAGATTTGGGCCGAGGCCATCGAGCCACTGCTGGTCAAACTGCTGGGCGAGGCGGAGTGAGTGCTGCCATCTGAAAGGACGAGCGTTCCTTTTCAGGGGGCGCTTCGCCCGGCGGCGGTTTCACCCGGTTGTCACCCAGGTTGTCACGGCGGTCGGGATGTCCTATTCTTGCCCCCACGTCTGGAATTTCAGCGCTGCTGACATCAAACCATGAACACCGCTTCCGCCAGCCCGTCGTTCAACCGCCGCTCGTTCCTCCGTGCCGCTGGCGTCTCGCTCGCTCTGCCGACGCTGGAGTCCATCGCGCCGTTTGCCCGCGCGGCTGTCACCGGCCCTGTCCGCCGGATGGTTTGCTGCTGCGCCACGCTCGGCATCCACGCGGAGAACCTGTTTCCGGCGAAGGCAGGCCGTGACTTCGCACTGACGCCCTACTTGGAGCCGCTCAAAGAAATGCGCGGTGATCTCACTGTCTTCAGCGGTGTGTCGCACCCAGAAGTGGACGGCGGGCATTCGAGCGAGGCGAGCTTCCTCAGCGCAGCGCCACATCCGGGCGCGAGCAGCTTTCGCAACACCATTTCCCTCGATCAGCTCGTGGTGGAGAAACTCCCGCCCGCGACGCGCTTCAGCAGCCTCGTCCTGAACACCGGACAGGGCGGCACGGGGCTTTCCGTCTCGCGCAGCGGAGTAAGAGTTCCCGCCGACTACCGGCCGAGCGAGGTCTTCAAGAAACTTTTCGTCAACGGCACCGCCAAGGAAGTCGCGTTGCAGAGCGACCGTCTCCGCGATGGCCAGAGCATCATGGACACGGTGGCCGGCGACGCGAAACGCCTCTCGGCCCGCGTGACCGCCCGCGACCGCGAGAAGCTGGACGAGTATTTCACAACCGTCCGCGAGGTGGAGCAGCGCCTGAAGCTCGCGGAAGAGTGGGCGAAGAAGCCCAAGCCGTCGGTCAACGTCCCGCCTCCGACCGACGTGCAGAACGCCGCCGACTTCGTGGCGCGCTCGCGGCTGATGTTCGACCTCGCGCACCTCGCGCTCCAGACCGACTCCACTCGCATAATTACCGTGATGATCTCCGGCCACAACAGCGTGCCGCCAGTCCCGGGCATCACCATCGACTGGCACAACCTCTCACACCACGGCAAGGACCCGGAGAAGCTCGCGCAGCTCCGCGTCATCGAGCTGGAGCAGATGAGGCTGCTGGCGGGTTTCCTCTCCAAGCTGAAGTCCTCGAAGGAAGCCGGCGCGGACCTCCTGTCGAACACGATGGTGCTCTACGGATCGAACCTCGGCAACGCGTCGAGCCACGACACGCGCAACATGCCGATGCTGCTCGCGGGCGGCGGCTTCAGGCACGGCCAGCACCTCGCCTTCGACGACAAGCAGAACTACCCGTTGCCAAATCTCTACGTCTCGATGCTGCAACGCCTCGGCATCGAGGCCGGCAAATTCGCCAGCAGCACGGGGACGATGCGGGGGCTGGAGCTTGCTTGAAATGGAGCACGGACGCCCGCGTCCGCATGCGCGCAACGCCGTCTCCCGCTGCGGACGTGGGCGTCCGCGCTCCAGAACTGAATGAACCTCTTCCTCAGCGCGCCGGATGACGGGCCATTCCTGCTGGACGAGCTGCAGCGCACGTTCGCCACAGCACAGAGTGAGCTGCTGGCTCCGGCTTTGGTTCGGAGCGACTTGATTCTCCAACCCGCCGCACCGCCGACGCTGGCCTTCGCGCGGCAATTGCTCCCTATGGCGCTGGCGGTGAACGCCCTGTCCATCCGCGAATGGAGCGAGCAGCTCTTTGCCGCTGTGAGCGCGCAGTTACCCGAGGGCCAGCCGTGGCGGCTGCACATCGCGCCGCACTACGGAGCGGGCGGGGCCGGAGTGAACCGTGCGCAGTTTGTTCGTGAAGCGTTCAGCGACCTGCTCAAAAAGAAGCGCCGGCAACTGTTGCGCGCGATGAAGGAGGATGAGGCGCCTTTTCACGAACGCACCTCGCTCGTGCAACTGCTGCTGACCGCGCCGGACGCCGGCTTTCTCTCGGTCGCGCCCGCGCCGATGCCGTGGCAACTGCGCCGCTGCATCTGGCCCTTCGTGAAAGGCGAGCTTCCCATCGCCAGCGACAAGGCAGCGCCGAGCCGAGCCTTCGCCAAGCTCACCGAGGCCGAGCTGCGCCTTGGCCATCGCATCGCCGCCGGTGAGACCTGCGTGGATCTCGGCGCGTGTCCGGGAAGCTGGAGCTACGTCGCCTTAAACCGGGGAGCACGCGTCACTGCCGTGGACCGCTCACCCTTGCGCGAAGACCTGATGGCAAACTCGCGCCTGACCTTCCATCAAGGCGACGCGTTCAAGTTCACGCCGGGCGCGCAGGTGGACTGGCTGCTGTGCGATGTCATCGCCGCGCCGGAGCGGAGCGTGGAGCTGGTGCTCGACTGGGTGCGGCACCGGCGCTGTCGTCGGTTCGTCGTGACCATCAAGTTCAAGGGCCACGGCGATTACGCGCAACTGGAGCCGCTGAAGAATTCCCTGCCGCCACTCTGCGAAGCGTTTTTCCTGACACGGCTGTGCGCCAACAAGAACGAGGCGTGCGTCGCGGGCGTTGTCCGATGACGCGTCAACCGTGACTTCGTGCGAAGTGGACGGGAGGGATTGGCAATGGTTCCTTTGCGCTGAACTCCGCTCTCACTTTCCGACCCGCACACTTCCTCACCTGCTCCCGGCAAGCTCCCTGCGCAACAACTCCAGCGCCTGGAGCGAGGTCACATACTTGAACGTCTCGCGGTCGTAGCGGTTCACCGGGTTGATAACCTTCGTGCCGCTCACTGAAGCCAGCGCGATGAAGACCGTGCCCACCGGCTTCTCCGGCGTGCCGCCGCCCGGTCCCGCGATGCCCGTGACCGCGAGCGCGAAGTCCGCGCCCGTCCGAGCCCTCGCGCCCTCTGCCATCTCTCTCGCGACTTCCTCGCTCACCGCGCCGTGGGCCGAGAGCGTCTCGGGGCGCACGCCGAGGAACCGTTCCTTCGCTGCGTTGCTGTAAGTCACCAGCCCGGCGAGCAAGACGGCGGACGCGCCCGGCACGTTCGTCAGCCGGTTCGCGATGAAGCCGCCGGTGCAGGACTCGGCGACCGCGAGTGTTTGCTTTCGCTCAGTGAGTCGGCGCAACAGCACTTGCTCCAGCTCGTCATCGCCCTCGCCGAAGATGTGTTCGCCCGCCAGCTCGTGAACGATGCGCGCCGCCTCAGCCACATCCGTGTCCGCACCGCAGCCGCGCGCGACGAACCGCACATCCACCGCGCCCGTGTGCGCGCAGTAGCCGAGTTCGAGGCCCGCGTCCGTCAGCGGCTTTAGCGGCCCGGCGATGCGTTCTTCGAGGAAAGATTCGCCGATGCCCACCGTTCGCAGCGTGCGGCAGACGAAGTCGCCGTCGAGCGGCAGTTTCTCTTTCAGCAACGGCGCGACTTGGTTCGTGAACATCGGGCGCAGTTCGCGCGGTGGGCCGGGCAGCATCACGAGCCAGCTTCCCTTGCCGTCGGCGCGGAACCGGTTCGGGCTGACGTGCAGCGCGAGGCCCGGTGCGGTGCCGTGCGCGTTGTGCAGCACGAGCGCGCCCTCGGGCACCATCGCCTGCACGCGCGTGCTGGCGGGCATGGGGCGCTTGCGTTGGGCGAAGAATCCTTCCACGTGCGCAACGATGGCCGGGTCTTCGCTCAACTTGCGCCCGAGCAAGGCCGCGATGCGGTCGCGCGTGATGTCGTCGGAGGTCGGGCCAAGGCCGCCGGTGGTGATGATGAAGTCCGCGCGGCCCAGCGCCTCGCGCACGGCCTGCTCGATATCGTCCGCCGTGTCCGCGACCGCGACCTGCCGCGTGACGACATAGCCGAGGTCCGCAAGCTGGCGGCAGAGCCATTGCTGATGAGTGTTCAGCACGCGCCCGAGCATCAGCTCGCTGCCGGTGTTGATGAGTTCGAGGGTCATAGCTTTCAGCGGTCAGCGGTCAGCGAGGCAGCGAGGCAGCGGTGGAAGGAGAGTCTTTGCTGAGCGCTGTCCGCTGACGGCTGAACGCTAGTTCGAGCGCCCCAACGGGAACCGCGTCTTCACCCAATCCCGCCAGCACAACGCGCGGGCCAGGGGCGAAGGCTTCCATCACGTAGCGCTTCAGCGCGTTCGCCACCGCCGCGCGCAACGACTCGCCCACGAGTGAAAGCCCGCCGCCGAGCACGATGACTTCCGGGTGCATCAGTTGCGTGACATGCGAGAGGCCGAATGCGAGGTCGTCCGCCACTTCGTCCAGAATGCGCTGCGCGAGCGCGTCGCCTTGCGCGAGCGAGGGCGCGAGGGCGCGGGCTTCGCCATGGTCGGCGTCAGCGGTGAGTTTCGAGAGCGGACACCACGGCTCGCGCTGGCAGGCCTCCCGGATTTTTCTGTCCACCGCCCAGCCGGAGCAACGCTGCTCGACGGTGATGCCGGACTTGTCGAGTCGCACGTGGCCCAGTTCCGCTTCTCCCGGTTTCGCGCCGTGGTAGATGCGCCCGTCCACGACCAACCCGCCGCCCACGCCGCTGCCGAGGGTGACGTAGAAGACCGGGTTGCGGCCCACGCCCGCGCCGCGCAGAGCCTCGCCGAGCGCTGCTGTGTTCGCGTCGTTGTCCACGGTCACGGGCAAGCCGGTGAGACCGCGCAGCCATTCGCCGAGGGGAAATTCCGACCAGCCCTCAATCTGGTGCGAGCAGCAGATTCGCCCGGTCGCCGAATCTACTGGCCCGCCGAAGCCAACGCCGATGGCAGCAGGCTTCGCGATGTCCATCAGCTCCGGCAAGGCACCGGCAATCTGCTCACGAATGCCAGCGCCGCCGCGCGCTTTGTCCACCGTGAAGCGCCGCCGCGCCGTGATGCGCGCGTTGGCATCGCCCACGACGAGTTGCAGCTTGGTGCCGCCGATTTCAATTCCGAGGAAGCTCTGCTGCATGACGGGATTTCAACGGCGGGCCAACGGGATTGCACGAGAAAAGGAGCGCCTGTCGCCTTGTGGCGGCGGTCTGTGAGCGCCGTGGCGTGTAGTCATTGCAACGGACGGCTGTCGCAGACCGCCGCCGCAGGACGCATCGCCCACGCGCGATAGCTGCCGACCGTCAGTGCGAAGCCCGCGGCGCACCCGTAGAAGCCGTAGCCCTCGTGCAGCGGGATGAACGCTTCCAGCAACACGTCGAGGATGACGAGCGCGTGGAAGAGCCGGTCGTAGCGGTTCACGAAGTAGCCAGTCACCTTGGCGCGCCAGGCGATGAAAGCCAGCGCCCATGTCGCAGCCACGCCGGTCAATGGAACGGATTGCAGCGGCACGAGCAGCCACAGATGGAACGTGGCGAGATACCCCGCCAACAAGAGCAAACTGAACCACCAGCGCTTCATGGCGCGAAACTGGTTTGCGCAGGAGCGTTTGGCAAGCACCGTGGCCGTCGAGGTCAGCAGGCGAACGCTGCCCTGCCCCGAATCCATCGACTGACCCCGGCGGCTACGCTCCTGAATTCTCACTCGCCTCGTCGCGTCGGCCCTCCTACGTTCGCACCATGCCCGCTGCATCTTCACACGCCAGCACGCACCGCCACGCGTTCACTGCGTTGAACCCGCGTGTGCGCGAGGGGCTGAACGTCTTCAGCCGCCGCTCGATGTTGAAGGCCAGCCTCGCGGGCATCGGCGGGTTGACCTTGCCGGAGTTGCTCCGTGTCCGTGCGCAAGCTGCTGCCACGGGCCGCGCGATGGGCAGCAACAAGTCAGTCATTCTCCTCTGGATGGCGGGCGGTCCGAGCCACGTGGACATGTGGGACCCGAAGCCCGACGCGCCCGCCGGCTATCGCGGGCCGTTTAAGACAATTCCAACGAAGCTCCCGGGCGTTCACCTCTGCGAGCATCTCCCGAAGCAAGCCGCGATGATGGACAAGCTCACCATCATCCGCTCGATGGACTGTCGCGGCAGCAATCACCAGCCGAACATGGTGATGCAGACCGCCAACGTCCGAGCCGAGCCGCGCACGAATCCCGAGGCCGTCATGTATCCCGGCTTCGCGTCCATCGTCGCGAAGCATCGCGGCGCGAACCAAGCCGGCATGCCGCCCGCCGTGCATCTCAATGTCCGCGACCGCACCCACTTCGCGTGGTCCGGCTACCTCGGCCAGCGCTACAATCCCTTCATCGGCGACAACGTCAGCAAGTTGTTTCAACTCCCCGGTGGCCTCGACATGGACCGCGTCCGCTCGCGCCAGACGCTCGCGCAGCAAATGGATTCGCTCCGCCGCGACGTGGACAACTCCGGCTCCATTGACGCTCTCGACCGCTTCGGCCAGCAAGCCTTCGACCTCGTCGCCGGCGGACAGGCGCAAGCGGCCTTCGACCTGTCCAATGAGCCGCAGAAGATAGTGGACCGCTACGGCCCGCACGACTGGAGTCGCAAGGCGCTCCTCGCGCGCCGGCTCGTTGAGCGCGGCGTGAGCTTCGTCACGCTCGACCTCAGCAACCACTCCGCCTCCGGCACGTGGGACACGCACGGCGACAACATCCCGCCCTACGGTGGCATTTCGAGTGGCCTGCGGCCGCTGCTGCCGGTCTTCGACCATCTCTTCACCACGCTCGTCAGCGACCTCGGCGAGCGCGGCCTGCTCGACGACGTGCTGGTCATCGCGATGGGCGAGTTCGGGCGTTCCCCGCAAATCGGCACGCAGGACAGCACCGACGGGCGCAACCACTGGCCTTACGTTTCCTCCATCACGCTCGCCGGCGGTGGCTTCCGCCACGGCCAGGTCATCGGCTCGACGGATCGCGATGGCGGACAAATCGCCTCCCGCGCGCTCACGCCCGGCGACCTCGCGGCCACCATCTTCCACCACATGGGCGTGCCTGTGGACGTGACCTACGAAGATCATCAGCGCCGTCCGCGCTTCGTGGTGGAACACGGCGAGCCGATCCGGGAGTTGGTGTAGCCACGCAGCCGCAGGCTTCAACCTCCGCGCCAGTCCCGCTGCACCATTAGCAACCTGAAGGTTGCGACTACATCATCTTCAGAAGCGTGTCCGCCATGTCGCTGGGCGTGGCGGCGATGCCGATGCCGGCGGCCTTGAACGCGGCGATTTTCGCCTCCGCAGTGCCCTTGCCTCCGCTGACGATCGCGCCCGCGTGGCCCATACGGCGTCCGGGAGGAGCCGTAGCGCCGGCGATGAAACCGGCGACGGGCTTGGTGCCGTGCTTCGCGATCCACTCTGCGGCTTCCTCTTCGGCGCTGCCGCCGATCTCTCCGATCATAATGATGCCCTTCGTCTCCGGGTCGGCCATGAAGAGCTGGATGACATCGAGGTGTGATGTGCCGTTGACCGGGTCGCCGCCGATGCCGACGCAGGTGCTCTGACCGACGCCACGGCTCGTGAGCTGCCACACGGCTTCGTAGGTCAAGGTGCCGGAGCGCGAGACGACGCCGATGTTGCCCTTCTTGTGGATGTAGCCGGGCGCGATGCCGATGCGGCAGCCGCCGTGGGAGTCCTTGCCGGTGCCGGGCGTGACGACGCCGGGGCAGTTCGGGCCAATGAGCCGCGTCTTGCTGCCGGCCATCGCCTGTTTCGCGCGAACCATGTCGCGCACGGGAATGCCCTCGGTGATGGCGACGACGAGAGCGAGGCCCGCGTCCACGCCTTCGAGAATCGCGTCGGCGGCGAAAGGCGGCGGGACGAACACGGCGCTCGCAGTCGCGCCGGTCTGCTTCACGGCGTCGGCGACGGTGTCGAAGATGGGCACCTTGTGGCCGCCGTGCTCGAAGAACTGGCCGCCCTTGCCGGGCGTGACGCCCGCGACAAGCTGCGTGCCGTAGTCGAGCGAGAGCCGGGCGTGACGCGCGCCGAATTCACCGGTGATGCCTTGGACGAGGAGTTTGGTCTGGGGAGTGACGAGTATGGCCATGTGGGGAAAGTGATTAGTCGTTAGTGATTAGTGATGCGCGGCGTTGCGCTTGTGAATGCAGAGCGTGTTGCCGTCGGGGTCAAAGACCATCGCCATGCGGCAGACGGGCGTGGGAAACGGCTCCAGGCGGAACTTCACGCCGTTCGTCCGGAGGTGCGCGATGGCCGCGTCGAAATCCTCGACCTCGAGCGCGGCCGTGCAGCCGTCTGGACTCGGCTTCCAGCC
>JACRKB010000163.1 GCA_016235545.1 Verrucomicrobiota bacterium
CCACCATGTCCTTCTGGTCGCGGGCCAGCTCGGTGAGGGGGATGCCGGGCAGGCCGGTCTTCTTGCCAGTGAGCTTGACGGTGTCGGTGTGGTGCTCGCCCCGGTGCTCGTTGAGCAACGCGAGCTTGCGCTGGCGGCCATCGAGCATCTGATAGACTTCGTTGGCGCGTTTGGCCTGATGCCAATACACGTTGCCCTCGTGGTCGGCCTTCTCGTTGAAACTCTTCGCCGCGTGCCCGTAGAAGATGGGGCCGCCGAAGGCCGCGCCTTCCACGGAGTCGCCGTCGCAACGGCGCGTGCAGTGGCGGCCTGTGAGGACGAACTCGAACTTGCCCTTGCCCGGCTCGCCGAAGAGCGCGATGGAGCTGCTGCCAAAGCCAGCCTTGCCGCTGTCGTGAGTGACCTGGTCGAAGACTTTTTGGCCCCACTCCTTGCTGTGCAGGCCCATGAAGATTTGCTTCACGAGGTCGCGCTGGTCGGGCGTGAGGTTGCCGTCGAGGGAGGTCTTGGTGATGTGCCAGTTGTTGTCCACCTTGGAGCGCAGCGGATGTTCGAAGTCGAAGCAGAGGTCCGTGCGCTGCTTCTCGTCGAGGCTCTTGTAGAGCTGCGTGACAAGCGTCTCGGGCTTGTCCTTGGGCGTGGGCGCAGCCATGACCGGAGCGGCGGCGAAAGCGGCAGCGCCGGCGAGGGTGGACTTGAGGAAGGAACGGCGGCTGGTGGAGTCGCCACAATCGGGACAGGAGGAGTGCGTGGTCATGGGGCAGTGGTAGCACAGGGGCGCGTGCGCGCCAGAGGAATTTCTGGGGGCTGGGGGGGCTGGGGCAGGTGAGCAGGTGGGAAAGTGAGCAGGTGGGCGGCACGCGATTTTTCTCACCCTCTCACTTTCCCACTTTCCACTTTCCCACTTGCGCGGTCCGCGCTGCGATTGGAACCTGCGCGGCATCCGCATGAATGCCCGCTTCCTGGTGCTCGCGCTTTTGCTCGCCGCCGGTCTGCTGCGTGCAGCCGAGGTGCTGGAGGACTGGCCGCAATTCCTCGGCCCGCGTGGGGACAACACGTCCCGCGAGACTGGCTTGCTCGACACTTTTCCCAAGGCAGGCCCGCCCGTGGTCTGGCAGCGCGACATCGGCACGGGTTACAGCGCGCCGTCGGTGCGGGGGGGCTTGCTCGTGCTGCACCACCGCGTGAAGGACGAGGAGGTTGTCGAGGCGATGCACCCGGCGACGGGCAAGCCCGCGTGGCGGCACGCTTACCCGAGTCGTTATCAGGACCCGTTCGGCTACAACAACGGGCCGCGCTGCTCGCCGCTGCTCACGGCGAACCGCTGCTACACGTTTGGAGCGGAGGGCAAGCTGCTTTGCCTGGAACTCGCGACCGGAAAGCTGGTCTGGCAACGCGACACGGCGAAGGATTTCAACGTGCCGGAAGCATTCTTCGGCGTCGGCTCCACGCCGATTCTGGAGGGCGACAGGCTCATCGTCATGGTCGGCGGCCAGCCGAGCGCGGGCATGGTCGCCTTCGAGGCCGGGACGGGGAAGACGCTCTGGCAAAGCGTGGGCAAGGCGAACTGGACCGGCGTCACCACGCTGGGCTGGCGCACGGAAGCGCCTTACGAGTGGACCGGGTTTGAGAAGCTCGCGAGCTACGCATCCCCCGTGGCCGCGACGATGCACGGGCAGCGCCACATCTTCTGCCTCATGCGCCAAGGGCTTTGCTCCGTGAACCCGACCAACGGCCAGGTCAACTTCAGCCGCTGGTTTCAATCGCAGGCCAACGACTCCGTGAACGCGATGAACCCCGTGGTGCAGGGCGACACCGTGCTCGTCTCCGCCGCCTACTACCGCAGCGGCGCGGTGCTGCTGCGCGTGAAACCCGACGGCAAGTCGTTCGATGAGGTCTGGCGCGACCCAGCGCGGCATCCCTTCGACATGGCCGACCGCGATCCCGTGACGGGCCGCTGGAAAATTCCCGCGCTGGAGCTGCACTGGAACACGCCCATTCTGCTCGATGGCCATCTCTACGCGTTCAGCGGACGCGACGAGCCGGACGCGACTTTCCGCTGCGTGGAGTTCAAGACCGGCAAGGTGAAGTGGAGCCGCGACGAGCGGTGGCAGAAGAGTCCGCCGCACGGCACGCAGTTCCCGGTCTATGGCCGCGGCTCGGCGATACTCGCGGACGGCAAGCTCTTCGTTCTCGGCGAGGCGGGCTTGCTGGGCATCTTCAAGCCGAACTCGAAGCAACCCGAGGAACTCGCGCGCTGGCAGGCCCCGATGCTGGGCTACCCGACGTGGGCCGCGCCCATGCTCTCACACAAGCGGCTCTACCTCCGCAGCGAGGACAAGCTGGTGTGCCTGGACCTTAGCCGGTAAGGTTCGCAGCGCGGGCGTTCGCAAATTTCCAAGTTGCGGGAATCGCACAGTCTCACACACTAGGAACACACTCACATGCAAGACACTTACGTTGCGGTCATCCTGTTTCCATCGGTCTATCTGCTGATGCTCTGGCTCGGCAAGCAGCTGCGCCAGCGCTGGACCGTCCGGCTGGGCGTCCCCTACCACTTCATCTGCATCTCCAATGCGGTGTTGGCCGCGTCCTTCTACATTGAATTCAATCGCGAGGCACACCGCATCATCGTGGCCACGGCGTGCATGCTGGACACGCTGCTGTTCCTCACGCTGTTCAACCGGTTTTACTGGGAGGGCTACTTCGCCAAGAAGCGCAACATGGTGGTGCCCCGGTTTTTCACGCACGCCACCCGGCTGGTTGGCATCACTGCGGCAACCCTGCTCGTCCTGCAGTTCATCTTCGACGTGCGCGTGCCGGGAATCATCGCCGGTGCCGGCGGTTTCGGTCTCGCTGCCGGTCTGGCACTGCGCCCGCTCATCACGAATCTCACCGCCGGCCTGACAATCCAGTTGAACAAGCCCCTCAAGCAGGGCGACTGGATCTATGTTGACAACCGAATCGCCGAGGTCATGGAGCTCAACTGGCGTTCCGCCCGGCTCCGCACGGTTGACCACACTTACATCGAGATTCAGAACGTGGACCTCGTCAATGTCCACCTCCACAACTACAGCTATCCCACACCACAACACGCCGCGCGTGTCACCGTGCCCGTGGATTACTCAGCCCCGCCCAACAAGGTCCGGCGCATCCTCCTGCGCGCCACAGCCGACGTGGAAGGCGTCCTCAAGGAGCCTGCCCCGGAGGTCTTCCTCAAGGACTTCGCCGAGAGCGGGGCGCTTTACGAGATCAAATACTGGATCGACCACGACGGACGTCAGGACCACATCGCCGACGGCATCCGCACCGACGCCTGGTATGAGCTTCGACGCGCCGGCATCTCCATCCCGTTGCCGCAGCGAGTGGTCCGCTACGAGCGCCCCCAGGATGACAACGACGCCCAGCTCAAGCAGATCACCGCCATGCTCGGAAAAAACATGATCTTCGGCGTCCTCGACGAGACACAGCGCGGCAAGCTCGTTGTGGGCGCCCACACCCAGCTCTTCGGCAAGGGCGAGCGCATCTTCCGCCAGGGCGAGGAGGGCGGCGCGCTCTATGTCGTCGTGGACGGCGAGGCGGACGTCTTTGTCCAGCAGGACGGCGTGGACACACGCGTCAACGTCGTGCGCAGCGGCGACTGCCTTGGCGAAATCTCCCTCCTCACCGGCGAGAAGCTCAGCGCCACCGTCGTGGCCACGCGTGATTGCGAAGTCGTCCTCGTCCCCAGCGAGCGCATGGCCGAGGTGCTCCGCGAATCCCCGGAGCTTGTGGAAAGCTTCAGTGAAATCCTGGCCATCCGCCGCCTTGAGGCAGAGGTCATCCTTGCCGAGTCCCAGTCGCAGCGGAAACGCGACGTCGTGCCCCTGAGCCAGGAGGAATACGCGAGCGACTTCATGAACAAGATGAAGGACTTCTTCTCGGTCTGAGGCGGCGGCTCAATCCGCGTTGGCAGGGAGCTGAAACCGATTTCCTCAGCCCGAACACTTCCGTTGAAGGAATGGGGAGCGCAGCCGGCCCGGCTGCGATTCGGCGCGCCCCCGCGCCGAACTCGGGTGCGCTGGATCACACTGAACGGTGCGTCTGTTCGGACGGCTCCCGCCAACCGCGAGGGCGCCTTTGGCTGCGCCCGGGGCGAGCGCTCTCCCCAATCCCAACCGCATCGCTCCGGCTAAGGCTTCGCTTTCCGCTGCAGGTCGCGCAGGGGCCGGTAGCCGATGAGGTGGATGCCTTCGTCCTTGATGAGCTGCTTCATCTCGGCGTCGTTCGTGAAGGTCTCCGCCTCCTCGGAGCGAGTCTTCCAACTGCCGGAGATGGCCTTGAGTTCATCCGTCGCGAGGGCGGCGTGGATGTAGAGCTCGGTGACGCCGGGCTTTAGGTTTTTCACGATTCGCTTCCAGAACGCGTTCACGTTCGCCTTCGCATCCTTGAGCTCGTCGTAGATGAAGTGGTCGGGAAACACGATGCCCTTCCCGGCGAACTTCTCGCGCAGCTTCGGCTGGTTGAACCGTTCGAGCGTCTCCTGCGAGGCCATGCGGACGGGCACGTTGAACTCGACCGCGAGCTGGAGATACGCGTCCATGAAGGCCGGGAGCAATTGCAGCGTGCCCATGTGCGAATCGAGATGGGTCACGTCCACTCCGGCGGCGAGCGCCTTCTTGACCTGCGCGCGCGCCTCGATGAGCGCCTGCTCCGGGTTCGCAGCGGCATACACCTGCGGCACGCTCGACCAGAGGTAACCGTCCACGTCGAGCAGGCGCGGCACCTGGTCGCGAGGCGCCACGGGGCCCCAGCGGTAATGCTTCCACTCGCTCGTGTGCGTGAGATGGATGCCGAAGTCGCGCGCCGGGTTGCGCTTCGCGTAATCGGCGATCTCCAGAAACCACGGGCAGGGCACCATGATCGTGGCTGAGGTCATCAAGCCCTTCTCCAGTGCGGCGATTGTGGCGACGTTGGCGCTGTGGCACATCCCCACGTCGTCGCCGTTCACAATGAGCAGCTTGTCGGTGGCCTTGTGGCCGAGGCGCTCGGCGAGCGACGCGGCGCTGCCGGTGGATTCCGCGCCAGCCGCCAGCAGGCCCGCGACGCAAAGGACGAACGCTCGGAGTGAGATCATGCGCCGACTCTCCGCAAGCGCCCGCCCGGTGGCAAGCATGGGTCAGCTGGCTCTGGCGCGAGTGAATGGCAGCATCTCATCCAGAGAAGATTTGCCAAAACTGGAATGCGAGCAATCCGCCCGGTTGTGCCTTGCTGGCCGAAGCAAGTTTCACTTCTTCCTCTTAGGCCGAAACTCCGGGGCGGTGGGGTCTTCCGTCGAGCTGCCTTGCCAGAGCGGGGCGATGTTGCTGGTGTCCCATTTCTCCCAGGCCCGCGCGAGTCCGGAGACGAGTTCGGGGCGCTGGGCGGCGAGGTTGTTGGTTTCTCCGGTGTCTTTAGACAGGTCGTAGAGTTGCCAACCGCTCTGCTGCTTCGTGGTGAAATCCCGCCAGTCCACGAGTTTCCAATCTCCTTTGCGGATGGCCCGCTGCGGACCGAGCCGCCAGTGGAGGGCATCGTGCGGGCTGCCGGACATTTCCCCGGTGAAGAAGGGCAGCAGGTTGACGCCGTCCAGATTCGGTGGAGCAGATCCTCCCGCTGCGGCGATGGCGGTGGGGGCAATGTCCAGGGCGATCACGGACTGCGCGTAGAGCTTGCCGGCCGGCAGCTTGCCGGGCCACGCAGCGAAGAATGGGACGCGGATGCCGCCTTCGAGCGCCTGGCCTTTGTCGCCACGCAGCGGGGCGTTTTGCCCGGTGTTGTAGGAGAGGAAGGGTTTCCTGCCCGCGCCGCCGTTGTCGCTGAAGAAGAAAATCAGAGTGTCCTTGTAGCGGCCGCTCTGGCGCAGGTGGGCCATGAGGCGGCCCACGTTTTCATCGAGGCCGATCAGCAGGGAGAGGTAGCCGCGCCGTTCTGGATCGGTGATGGAGGCCGGGACGCGGTCGCCATATTTCTTGAAAACCTCCAACGGAGTGTGGACGGCGTTGTAGGCGAGGAAAAGGAACCACGGCTTGGTGGTGTGCCGATCCATGAAGGCGAGCGCCTCGTCGGTGAAAAGATCGGTGGTGTAGCCATTGAACTTCTGAAGTTCGCGGCCGCGAAAGATCATGTTCCGGGAGTAGGCGGCTTCAAATCTGGCCTCGTCATGCTCGCTCAGGATGAAGTTGTGCATGGCGACGAGAAAGCCGAATGACTCGTCGAATCCGCGCGCCAGCGGGTGATGCGCCGGGCTGAAGCCGAGATGCCACTTGCCGTTCATGCCCGTGGCGTAACCCAGCTCGCGCAGATGATCGGCAAGGGTCTTCTGATCCAAAGGCAGACCGAGCTTGGCCTCGTCGCCGACGCGCGGATTGAACTCGCTGCCGAAGCGGGTCTGATACTTGCCGGTGATGAATCCGGCCCGCGATGGCCCGCAGTATGGGGCCGAGGCATACCCGCTCGTGCAACGCACGCCGGACGCGGCGAGCGCGTCAATGTGCGGCGTGGGAACGTCCTTGCCACCCTGCACCCCGATGTCGCCGTAGCCGAGGTCATCGGCGAGAATGACCAGGATGTTCGGGCGTCGCTCCGCAGCGAATGCCGAGTGCCGTAGGCAGCAGGACGAAAGGGAGAGCAGCAGGATGAGCAGTTTCATGACGAGAAGTTGGCGACAACGAATGGAGGTGGCTTCATGGCTCGGCAGCCGCCAGCTCCCGCATCGCGCGGATGGCGAGGAGTTCACAGTTGAACCACATGGGGCCGGGGTTTTGCATGAGCCAGGTTTGGTAGCGACCGGGAGCCTTCTTGTTCGACTGCGTGCGCGTGAGCGTGGCGGCGAGAGCTTTGGCTTTTTCGAGGTGCATGCGGTCTCCCGTCGCCTGATGCGCGGCGAGATAGAGGCGAATCATTTTGGCGGAGCTGGCGCTGACGGGCGCGTAGCAGCGGTATTGCTCCAGCACGCAAGGCAGCAGCCAGCGGTTTGACTTCGCGCCGGCGTCGCCATCGGCATTCTGCCCTTTTGGAGTGTCGGTCGGCGGCTGAGCCCACATGACAAACTGGTCTTCCGAGAAGCGCAGCAGGTTTAGCGCGAGCGCTCGCTTCTTCGCATCATCCGCCGCGGTCTTCAGCAGGTGGATGGCAAAGTCGCCGGCCTCGTGCTTCGTGAGGTTTTCGTAGGGTGGCAACGGCTTCACGTCCTCGAACTGCCCCTGCCAATTACAGGTGCTCGCGGAGTTCTGCATGATCCAGACGCTGGCCTTCTCTCGCACGGGATCGAAGCGATGATCGCCAGTCACCTGCCCGAGTCGCTCCAGAAACTCGATGACAAGTGTGGGAATCATCACGTTGTCCGTCACCGGCTGGCCGTCCTTTGGTGTGACGAACAGAAGCCAGCTTCCTTCCGCACGCTGCTGTCTCGCATAGGTCTCGGCGATGCGCACGGCGGCGTTGAGATACTTCGGGTCCTGCGTTGCCGCGTGGATATCGAGGTAATATTCGGCCGTCTCCGCGCCGCAGCTCGTCATGTAGTTATTGGGATTCATGTGCCCCTTCATGCGCTCGTGGTAGAGCGTGGGGTGATACGTCGGTGGGTGAAACGCCCACGCGGTGGCAGGCGGCTGGCTGATGCTCAAGAGATAGTCCGCAGCCCTGCGCGCGGCCTGCAACGCCTCCGCCGCATCAGCAGGCGGCGGCGATTGGGAGGCATACACGGCGAGCGCTGCGGCTGCTGCGCCGACGATCTTCGACGGGTAGCGGTAGAGGTGAATCTGTGGATCAGGTTCGCCGGTGGTGAACCAGCATTTCAAATCAGGAGAGTGAACCAGCGAATCAAGCGCCGTGCGCGCGCTCTCACGCCACGCCATCGCGGGCGGCGGATAATCATTGCCAAACGCCGCCGCGCGATGAAACGAGCGCGTCATTGTTGCGCCAATCTCCGCACCGCTGGCATCGAGGCCGCGCACTATGAGTGTGGCTTTGCCCGTCATGACTCTGGTCCAGACGGGCGAGAGCGGTGCCCACGGCTTGTCAGCGGTGAACGTGTGCGCATGACCCTTCGCTGGCGTGATGGTGAAGCGATACGAATTCGCGCCGGGGACCTCTTTGAAATCAAACGCCGGCGCATACAGGAACTGCACCGCCTTGCCATTCCAAAACGGCTGCCCGCCCGGAATGCCGGGCCGCACTGGCATCGTGGTCTCGTCAATCGCCCGCGCCCGGAGGCTGGCGACTGTTTCCGCAGGTGCTTGTGCTTGAGCCAACGCATGACTCAGCGCCAGCAGGCCGATAACTGCGATGCGGATTGAGCGGCGGTGAAGTGACGATGCGCGCATAGAAATCAAAGCCCCTTCGCCGGGCCGAAGAACTGGAACCACATCATGTAGGCGTAGAGCGCGGCCATGACCCCGACAAAAGCGGCCCACCAGAAAAAGAGGCTGCGCATCCCGCCATGCTTGAGGCGGTCGGCCTGCGGCAGCGCCGCCATGCCCGGCGACCAGATGATGCCGGCGAGCTTTTCGGGCGCGGGCGGGAGCGTGAAGAGCGAGATGACGAACATCGCAAGGATGGAGGTGATCCACACGACGAAGGTGCGGTTCAGCCAGTTGTCGAACGGCAGGAGAATGGCGATGTGCTTGAACATCACGTTCTCGACGAGCCATGTGTAGGGAAAGCCAAACCACAGCACGAACGTCGCGGCAGCAGCCGTGGCGCGACGCCACAGCACGCCGACGAGAAACACGGCGGCGATGGGCGCGGCGACCCACGCGCCGATGTTTTGAATGAGCAGAAACACGCCGAGCTGCTGATGCGTGAACCAAATCGCGAGCAGCGTGGCGATGACGAGGATGACGAAGCCGCTCCAGCGTCCGACGCTCACGAGATGCTCCTCGCCCATTTCGCCCGGCATCAGGGGCTTGTAGAGATCCATCGTGAACACGGTGCTGCTTGAGTTCAGCACGGAGCTGATGTGCGAGAGCATCCCGCTCGCGAGTCCCGCCATCACGATGCCGCTCAAGCCGACGGGCAGCAGATCGCGCACGAGCGTGGGGAAGGCGAGGTCCTTGTCTTGCAGCGAGGGATACAGTTTGAAAGCGATGATGCCGGGGATCACGATGAGCAGCGGCAGCACCACTTTCATGAAACCGGCGAAGACCACGCCCATTCGCGCGTCCCACTCGCTTCGTGCGCCGAGGCAGCGCTGCACGATGAACTGGTTGGTGCAGTTATACCAGATGCCGACGGACAGAAAGAGCGTCCACACTCCGAACCATGGGTATTCCTTGTCAGTAATCGGGTAGATGATCTTGAACTTCTCCGGTGCGCTGTGCATGAGCGCACCTAGGCCGCCGACTTTGTCCAAGCCGACCCACGCGACGACGAATCCGCCGAGCATCATCACGACGAACTGGAGAAAATCCGTCCACGCCACCGACTTCAGTCCGCCATAGATTGTGTAGCTCCCGGCCAGCAGCGCGAGCGCGACGATGGTCGTCGTTTCATTGATGTCGAACATGCCGCGCATCGCCTTCGCGCCCGCGAGCATCACCACCGCCATCTGCGCGACGATCCACAGCACGAGGCAGCACACGGCGAAAAGGTAACGGCAGTGCGCGTTGTAGCGGCGCTCCAGGAACTCCGGCATCGTGTAGAGTCCGCCGCGAATGTAAAACGGCAGAAAAATCCATATCAGCGCGGAGAACGTGACGACATTGCCCCACTCCCACTGCGCCACGACAAAGCCCACGCCATACGCCACGCCAACCATGCCGATGAAATGCTCAGTGCTGATGTTCGCCGCGATGATGGAGCCTCCGATCGCATACCAGGGCAGACCTTCGCCCGCGAGGAAGTAGTCCTTCGCGTCGGCAGACCTGCGTCGTCCGACCCACATGCCCAACCCGACGTTGAGCAGCAGGTAGAGGCCGAAGAGAACGAAGTTCAGCGTGTGCATGGCCTCGGCGCGAGGAGTGATAATCCGCCGTCTTGGACGATGACCGAGCCGGCCATTTGAAGATTCTCGGGGTCGCAAAGGAACGTGACAGCACGGGCCACGTCCTGGGACACAATCAATTTCTTCACGGGTGTCATCTGCCGCACTGACTCGCGCAACTCCGCGTTGCCGCTCATGATTTTGCAGCTCAATCCAGCGTCCACAATGCCTGGAGCCACCTCGTTCACCAGGATGCCGTGGGGCGCGAACTCCAGCGCCATGCACTGGCAGAGCATCCGCAGCCCGGCCTTCGCCACGCAATACGCCGGGATGTCCGAATGCACGCGATGCCCCGCCCATGAGCCGATGAATACGATGCGGCCCGGCTTGCGATGCTCCAGCAGTCGCAGCGCGGCGCTCTGCGCCATGTGGAAAGCGCCGTCGAGATTCACCCGCAACTCGCGGTTCCACTGCTGTGGCGTGAGACGCTGGAAATCCGACTGCGTCACCTGCGCAGCATTTGGAATGATGAGTGTTGGCGCGCCGAGCGCAGCCTCGACACGTTCCACCCACACTTGCACTGCATCGGCATCGGCGACATCCACCGCGTCGTAGGTGACTCGCTGCCCGAGCGCGCGCAGTTCAATCAAAAAGGGCTCCGCCTCGGATGCGGGACGCAGACCGCACAGCGCGACATCGGCGCCGTGCGTGGCGAGTTCGATGGCGATTGCTCGACCAATGTCTCCCAGCCCGCCGCTGATGAGGGCTGTCCGTCCGGAAAATCTCTTCATCATCAGGTTCCCACGTTGCTGTGCGGGTGAAGAGTGCGCTGAAGCGCCTCACTGCGGAACGGATGATTGTGCGCTGTCCCCAGCGTTGAGACCTGGAGATTGGCGCGCCTTGCGGCCGGCTGCGAATGGTTGGTGGTCACGGTGGAGCATTCTGGAGAAGAGCCGTGGTTTTGACATGGACACCTCCGGAACGAATCATGCATTTTTACAACCATGCCATGGCTGCCCTATCACCACGACTGGCGGCTCGCCCATCAAGCCTCGATTGGATTGAGGGTTCATTGGTTTGGCCGCTATGCGGGCACCGCTGACTGGAAGGTCGAGCCATCGCGCCTGGCGGTGGACATGGTCTCGTTCTTCTTCGTCGAGCGGAACAGTTGCTGGGCAGTGATCAACGGGCGGCGCTGGACATTGAACCGGGGCGATCTGCTCGTGGTGCTGGGCGGCGATGAGTTTTCCCTCGGCCACGATCCAGCCAGGCCCCATGTGAGCCTGAGCGTGTCGCTTGCCTTGGAACATGGTGGCATGGCGAACGCGCTCTTGTGCCGCAAATTCCAGCGGCGTTACGCCTTCCGCAAGCCGGAGGGATACATCGCCGCGTTCGAGAAAGTGCTGGCGAAACTGTCCAGCACCTCGCCGTCCCGTGATCTCGAAATCGCCGGTGCCCTGCTGCAATGGCTGGCCTTCGTGATGGACCGGCTCCGCCCGCCCATGGACCGCGCCGTTGTGGAGGAACGGAGTGTCGTGGACAAAGTCCTGCTGGCAGAAGCCTGGGCCAACGCACGTCTGCGACAAGTGATCACGCTCGGGGACTGGGCGCGCGCCGTGGGTCTGAACGCCGTGTATTTTGGCCGAGTCTTCAAACGCGAGACCGGCCTGCGCCCGATGGAGTGGCTCAATCAGCGCCGATTGCAAATGGCCTGCCAGCACCTTGCCGGGACCTCCAAGACCGTGACTGAGATCGCCGAGGCCTGTGGCTTCGCCAGCCCGTTTTATTTTTCCCGCGTCTTCCGACGGCACTTCGATCAGCCGCCGCTGAGTTACCGCCGGACGCAACTCAGGGGCTAAGTCCGCCATCGTGCAAGGCTGCGCGGCATCAAAAACCCCCCGAGGCCGCGACTGTGTTCAGGCGAATGAACACTTTTACCTTCGCTCCGTTTGGCCAGAGCCTCGCAGGATCGTCGCTGGCGTCGCCCAGTTCTCCAAAATCCACAGGAGGCGGTGCACCCGCACCCGCGAACGTCGGTGACTTCAACCACTCTGAATGACCGTCAGCGGCGGTGGTTGTCTGGCCCCAATTGTGCCGGGCATTACCGCGCCTGGCAAACTGTCCGGTGGCCGGATCCACCACATTCCACAGCGTCCGGACGGCATTGTATGTTGTCGCGTTCATTGAGCACTGGCCGTTCGTCCGCTCCTTCTCAAAGTGCGTGCCATAGACCGCAGGGTTGAGAATCTGAACCGTGCGCAGCGCCGTGCCGGGTGCGAAGGCCGCGTCGCGCAGGACATGGCGGTTGGCGCGGTAATCAAGCGCGAATCCCCAGGGTCCCGGGTTGTCGTTGCGCTCGGAGGGGCAGAGATAGATTTTGGAGAGGACATTGCCCGCGACATTTGTGGTGCTGCCCAGATAGCGGGCCAGGAGCATTGGCCATCCATCGGGGACCAGCAGGCCGTTGACCGCTGCTGCGGGCAGGTTCTGCAAGTTCGCTCCAAAAGGATAACGGTCGTCCTCGTCGCCCGCGTAGATCAGAAGCGCCATTCCCATCTGCCGGTTGTTGTTCAGGCATTTGGTGGTGTTGGCCTTCTCCTTGGCTTTGGACAGGGCAGGCAGGAGCATGCCCGCCAGAATCGCGATGATCGCGATCACGACCAGCAGTTCGATCAGTGTGAAGGCCTCTGACATTTGGGCGGGCTTGGCGCGGGAAGGGATGTTCGCGGACTGCTTCATAATTCTTATCGGAACCCTTGGTAACGCAGCGCCGCAAGTTCGGCCATAGACGCGGCTTCCAAGAAAACTGCACGATTTCAACCATGCCTCGCTGGGCGACTCCGCCGTGCTTGCCGGCCCTAGCCTGTCTGGGAGAAGCCACGTCATTGAGGAATCCAAGAGGCGCAGTCACTTGGCAACCCCAACGATTCTCAGCGGCTCGGGTGGCGGCCAGTTTAACCCTTGCAGGTGCATGGCAAGCCGTTGAATTCCGCCGGAATCTTGCCAGTGCCGGTCGGCCACCCCGTTTCGTGTGGCGTGGGTTAACCTCCAACAAGTTGTCCGGACGTCGACCGGAAATGCGGGCATGGACGCAGACAGCAGCTCGATTTTGCTGCTAACTACAGCCGTATCGGTGTCATCTCCAGTTAGGAACCGAGGCCGTGCTGACGTTTCGTAACGATAGTGAATCCTCCACCCGATTCCGAACTGCTGTCCCTCGTGCAGGGGTTGTTTGTGAAGCACCAGCCCGTGGTGCGGGCGACGATTCTCGCAGTCCTGCCGGATTTCGACCTGGTGGATGACGTGGTGCAGGAGACGTTCCTGACCGTCTCGCGCAAGGCAGGTGACTTCCAGCCGGGCACGAACTTCGGCGCGTGGGTGTGTGCCATCGCGCGGTTCAAGGCGCTCGAAGCGCGCCGACGGGGGCCGCTGCATTTCCAGACGCTTTCCGAAACGGTCATCGAGTCCCTTTGTGCCGCAGAGCCGCCGGTGGATGACTTCGAGCGGCGTGTGCGACTTTTCGAGAAATGCCTAGAAGAACTAGCGCCGCAGGCCAGGCGCGCGATGGAGTTGCGCTATCGCGGCGCGCATCTGCCGGGGGCCATCGCCAGCCAGATGGGCTGGACCGTTGGTGCCGTGAAGGTCGCGCTTTCCAGGGCGCGGGCCGTTTTGCGCGATTGTGTGGAGCGCCGGCTCGCCGCAGAAACCTCTGATTAACCCAACCGCCATGTTTGACGAATCCCGTTTCCTCGAATTGCTCGGGGCTTACTTTGACCAATCGCTCACGCCCGAGGGGCGGGTCGAGCTGGAGCAGACGCTGCTCGGTTCCGACCGCGCGCGCCGGGCATTCTGGGAGCATGCGAGATTGCACGCGGTCGCACGCGAGTGGGGGCTTGCCCAAACTGCCGATGCGGTGGTGACGGCGGCGGCGATGAAACCCGAGGTCGCGATTGGCTGGACTTGGTGGAAGCCGGCGCTGGCGCTTGCGGCGTCCGTGGCGCTGGCGTGGGCTGGCTGGTGGTTCCACGGGCATTCACCGCAGGCCAGCAAACCAGTGCTGGAGGCGGCGGTGTCGGTGCCGGAGCCGGTGGCTGTGCTGGTGGAGGTTTCGGGTGTGGAATGGGCCGCTGCCTTCCCGCCGACTCCCGGCTCGGCCCTGCCGCCGGGGCGGCTGCGCCTCAAGAGCGGCGTGGCGCGCATTGACTTCTTCAGCGGCGCGAGCGCGCTGCTGGCCGGGCCGGCGGAACTTCAGATTTTTTCCGAGATGCGCGTGCGGCTGCATTCCGGGCGGATTCATGTGCGCGCCCCGGCGGCGGCGCACGGCTTCACTGTTCAGACGGGCGACTACTCGGTCGTGGACCACGGCACGGAATTTGGCGTGGGGGCGGAGGCCGGGCAGCCCGTGGAAGTGCATGTCTTCTCCGGTCGCGTGGAGTTGGACAATCCGAAGAATGCCCTCCCTTCCCGCACGCTGCTGGGTGGCAACGCCGTGCGTCGCGACGGCGGCGCTTGGCAGAGCGTCGCGGCGAATCGCGCCGCCTACCCGGACCGCGAGCAGTTCACTCGGGCTGTGCAGGGAGAACAACTCGCCCGCCAGAAGGCTTGGTCGGAGGCCGCGCGCCAGTTCAGCGCGTCACCGGGAGTGTTGCTCCATTACCTCTTTGATGCCTCGGCCGACGGGCAGATGGTCAACGCCGCCCCGGCTGCGAGCCCGGACTCGAACGCCACCGTCATCGGCTGCGAGCGGGTGGACGGACGTTGGCTTGGAAAACCGGCGCTTGCCTTCATGCGCGTGAGCGACCGGGTGCGATTCGCATTGTCCGGCAGCGAATACGACGCGTTGACCTTCATGGCATGGGTGCGAGTGGACGCGCTGCCAAATGACTTTAACAATCTGTTCCGACCGGATGACCAGCCGCACATCGGCTATCCGTATTGGCTGCTGGACGGCAGTGGACGCCTGCGTCTCGGATATCTCCCCGATGAAACGACCGCCCTGACGGCGGGCGGGCGGGAAGTGAAACCGTGGGTGCGGGCGGAGTCACCGCCATTGCTCGCCACGCGGATGGGCCGGTGGACCCACCTCGCGACCGTCGTGAACATGCCGGGCCGCCTGGTTACTCATTACGTGGATGGCCAGCCGGTCAGCCGCCACGAGTTGGAGCGCCCCATGCCGTTGCGAATTGGTTCGGCAGAGCTGGGCAGCTCCCGGACCACACAAGCGTCAGCCGATGGCCGGCTGAAAGTGAAGAACTTCGTCGGCTGCATGGACGAGTTCGCGCTCTTGAGCCGCGCGCTCGGGGCGGATGAAATCCGCCAGCACTACGAAAGCGGACGGCCGTGAGGGTGCAAGATGTCGGTTGGGCACTGAAAAATGCTTTTCGGCGAGGCTTCAAGCCGAATCAATGCAGTTGGAGATGCGTTCCCTTTAACCCGACTTCCGAAGTTGGCGCTCCGGAGGAGCATCACATATCAGCCCGGGGCAACGCCCCGGGTGACTTGGCCACAAGGCGCGGAGCCCTGAAAGGGCGATACAGAATGTTCCGCCCCTTCAGGGCGGCGATGCTTCAACACCGCTACCCGGGGCGTTGCCCCGGGCTGTCATGTGTGAGGCTTTCAGCCTCGGAGTTCGGGCTTAACGCAGAGACGCAGAGGACGCGGAGGAACGCAGAGTTGATGCAAGCAGTTTGCGTTCACCATTTGGTGTCCTTCGCCGGTGGCTTCTTTGCGCGTCTTTGCGTCCTCTGCATCTCTGCGTTGAAGCGAAGCCATCGGATTTCAACTGCATGTTCCTGTCAAGAATTCGCCCGTGCCGTCGCTCCCCGGCTGGCTCCTTGTCGTGACTGACCCGGACTCAACAACCGCTTCATCTGTTCGGCTCGTGTCGCTCGATGCGTTCCGTGGCTTCACGATGTTTTGGATTGTCGGCGGCAAGTCGCTGCTGCTGGCGTTGGGCGCGCTGGAGGCTGGCGCGGTCGTGGACACGCTCAAGTATCAGTTGATGCACTCGCCGTGGGAGGGGCTGCGGTTCTACGACCTCATCTGGCCGTCGTTCATGCTCATGGTGGGCGTCTCGATTCCGTTCTCTTTCGCCAAACGCTCGCAGTCGCAGACGCGCGGGCAGATGTTGCTTTCGGCGCTCCAGCGCGCCGCCGTTTTGTTCCTGCTCGGCTCGCTGCGCGCCTCGCTGTCAAGCAACGTGCCGACGCTGGTGGAATTGAGCAGCGCGCTGCAGCCCATCGCGCTGGCGTATCTCGTGGCGTCGCTTCTGGCGGGGCGCTCGCCGCGCGCGCAGGCGGCGGCGGGCGCGCTCATCCTCGCTGGCTACGGGCTGTTGCTGGCGTTCGTGCCGGGGCCGGACGTGGTGGCGGGCAGTTACGCCAAGGACGCGAACCTCGTGTTCGTCGTGGACAATGCCGTGCTCGGTCGCGCGCACGCAGAAGGCTGGGGCACTGTGCTCTCGGCGATCCCGACGGTTTCAACAACGATTCTAGGACTGCTTATCGGCGGGCTGCTGATGAGCGATCACACCGCGCAACGCAAGGCCGCGATCATCGGCGGCGTGGGGCTGGCCTGCGTGGCGCTGGGCTGGGCGCTGAGTCCGCTCGTGCCGGTGATCATGAAGCTCTGGACGGTGTCCTACGGCCTGGCAACCGCGGGCTGGGCGTGTCTGCTGTTCCTGGCGTTCTACTGGGTCATTGATGTGCACGGCTGGAGGAAGTGGAGCTTCCCATTCGTCATTGTCGGCATGAACGCCATCGCCATCTACATCGGCGTTTCCATCGTGCCGTTCACGCGCATCGTGGGCATCTTCACCAAGCCGATCGCGGCGGGTCTCGGCGCGTGGGGCGCTCTCTTTTCGGCGGCGGCTGTGCTGCTCGTCGAGTGGCTCGTCCTGTTCTGGATGTATCGACGGAAGCTCTTCATCAAGGCGTGACGATGATGACTCAATCGAGCAAAGTGCTAGTCAAGAACATGAACCAATCTGCCATGGCTCTGTCTGCGGTGCTCGCTTTCGTCCACGCGGCGCATGCGGCCGAGTCTCAATTCCAGTCTCCCGGCGTGCAGGACAAGTTGCCCGCCTTTTACGAGAAGCTGGCGTCGCGCATGGATTATCCGCTGTCGTGGTTGGGCGGCGGGCACGACAGCTACCCGGCCTGGCAGAAGCAGGCCCGGGCCAAGGTGGTGGAGTGCCTCCTCACCCCGCCGCCCGCCGCGCCGTTTGAGCCGAAGGTCATTGCCGAACAGGACCGCGGGAGCTACGTCGCCCGCAAGGTGGTGTTCAGCCTGACTGGTGACAGCCGCGTCCTGGCGCTGCTGCTCTTGCCCAAGTCCGCCGGGCCGCATCCCGCCGTGCTGCTGCTGCACGATCACGGTGCGAAGTTCGACATCGGCAAGGAAAAGGTCATCCAACCGTGGGACGAGTCGCCCGAGAAAATCGAGTCCGCGCGCAAATGGGTGGAGCGGAGTTACGGCAGCCGGTTCATCGGTGACGAACTCGCCCGGCGCGGTTACGTCTGCCTCGCCACGGACATGTTGAACTGGTCTGACCGCGGCGGTGGCGGTTACGAGCAGCAGCAGGCGGTGGCGGCGAACTTGTTGCAGTTTGGCACGTCCTTCGCCGGCCTGATCGCGCACGAAGACATGCGCGCGGCGGAGTTTCTTGCCAGCCAGGCCGAGGTTGACCCAAAGCGGATTGCAGCGATGGGCTTGTCCGTCGGTGCCTACCGGACATGGCAGCTAGCGGCGCTATCGGATCGGATCGCGGCGGGCGTGTCGGTTTGCTGGATGGCCACGCGCAAAGCGTTGATGGTGCCGAAGAACAACGCGACCGGCGGGCAGTCTGCGTTCACGATGATCCATCCAGGACTGGGCAACCAACTGGATTATCCCGACGTGGCCAGCATCGCCTGCCCGAAACCGATGATGTTTCTCGCCGGCCGGAAGGACGGATTGTTCCCCGTGTCCGCAGTGGAGGAGGCCTTTGCCAGGATGCGCCGCGTGTGGGAATCGCAACGTGCTGGCGCGAACCTTGAGTTGCGGCTCTGTGATGCTCCGCATGAATTCAACACCACCATGCAGGACGAAGCATTCACATGGCTTGCCGCACGGTTTCAACCGGCGAAGTGACGGCGCGACAAAGCCTGATAATCACAACCGCATGACTGAATCACACATCATCGAAATGATGCTGTCTCTCATCAGCCGGTTCGTGGGGTCTCGATCGCGGGAAATCCCCCAAGGGATGCTTCCAAGGACATCGGGACGCCGCATTCCTCTGCCAAAGCGAAACGCTTTTTTTGCGCAATGGTTGCTAACCGAACCACAGGCCGTGCCATAGTTTATCAGACAGACATGAAAAACCTCACCATCCACCGCCGGGCATCCCTTGCCTTCACGCTCATTGAACTGCTGGTGGTCATCGCCATCATCGCCATCCTTGCCGGGATGCTCCTGCCGGCGCTGGCAAAGGCGAAGTCGAAGGCCACGCAGGCCCACTGTTCCAACGCCCTCAAGCAGATTGGCACTGCGCTTACGCTTTACACGGGCGACTTCGAGGATCTCTTGCCCGGCGCAAATCCCTCCAATCCCGTCGGTCCCTCACAGTATGGGTTGGACATAGGGATGGGTGCCAGATACCGGAATGGTGACCCGGTCAATCAGCACCGCCAAATTATTTATTACATCCATCGGTATCTGGGAGAGGCGAACGTGACCGCAAATTTTCAGACAGCGAAGGTCTTTCAGTGTGCGGGATTCTTGCGCTTGAAACAGGAAACCACTGGAACGCCGATCAACTACGGGAGGACGCAGCCTTACACCAATGGCTCCGTTTCATTCAACGGCACGCCGGCACCCTTCGGAGGTGTAGCCCCCCGGCGCATCACGCAGCTTCAGGACATTGGGACGCCGTCGGATGTCTATTGCCTGAATGACGTGGACCAAGTCGGCAATCCTTCGAATGGCTTCAGCGGGCAGTTGCCAAGGTTCCCTGTTCATAACAGCGTGCGCAACGCCGCCTTCTTCGACACGCACGTGGAAGCCATCAAGGTGAAGCTTCCAAGTATCCCCTTTTAGCTCGGGCGGTTTCCATCCAGTTCAGGTAACTCCCACGCAGCACACCGTTGCTCCACGCTTGCGGTGAGTTTTTCCATCCATGACACCCCAGTCCTTCACGTCCAGCCGCCGCCAGCTACTGCGCCATTTCGCCGTCGCCGCGCTGCTCACCACTGTTCCGCTCTCACTAGGCGCAGCCACGCTGCCCGCCGGATATTTGCCGCCGCTGCACGCCGGTGCCTTCACCATCGTCATCATACCAGACACACAGGGCTACGTCGGCAAAGGCACCAAGGCCACCCCGACGCTCCAGTCGCCGGTCACCAACATCGTCTTCGCCAATCACGTCCGCTGGATACGGGAACACCTCCGCGAGCAGAACATCGCCTTCGTCAGCCAGGTCGGCGACATCGTGGATATTGACAACGAGACCCAGTGGCAGCTCGCCCGCCAGAACATGGACGTGCTCCACGGCCTCGTGCCTTACGGCATCGCCGTCGGCAACCACGACATGAAAGTCAGCGGCGATGCCGCGCTCTTTCAGCATTACTTCCCTGCGGAGCGATACCGCGGATTCAAGTGGTATGGCGGCACCTTCGAGCCCTCGAATGAGTGCGAAAAGCACTTCGGCAACAACGTGAACAGCTTCCAGCTCTTCTCGGCCGGAGGAATGGATTTTGTTTTCCTTCACCTCGAATGCAACGCGCCCGACCCGGTGCTCGCATGGGCCAGTGAAATCCTCAAACGCCATGTGAACCGCCGCGCTTTCATCTCCACCCACATGGATTTGGGCGTGATCGACAAGCCGAAGACCGACGAGGGTTTCTCGAAAGACCCGCAGGGCCGGATGCGCTGGAGCAAAATCCATCGTGAGCGCGGCAACACCCCGGAGCAGATGTGGGAGAAACTCTACCGGAAGCACGCCAACCTTGGCTTCGTCTTTTGCGGCGACCAGAGCCGCGTGACCGCGCTGCACCTCACCGACATCGGCGACCACGGCAACACCGTCCATCGCCTCCTCTCCGACTACACGTCCAGCGGCCCGCTGCGCCTCTATCGCTTCCTCCCGGCGCAGGACACTGTGCAGGTCATCACCTACGACACGACCATGCTCCAGATGACCGAGGCGACGAAATACAAGTCTGACCGCGCCTCGCACCAGTTCTCGGTGGAATACAGGATGAGCGGAGCCAGACCCTCCAGACTCTGAAATCCGCAGTTTTACCTCAACGGCCGCAAGTCAGGATTTGAGTTCCTCTCATTAGCGCCCGGCTTCAGCCGGGTGTTGAGGCACGACGGCCATCCGTTTCAATGGCTTTTGCCAACCGCATCGTCGGCCATCTGGGGTAAACCGTTGAACCCAAGAACCGCAATTGGCTCACGCAAAGGACGCGAAGGACGCAACGCAGAAGGGCATTTTTGCCAAATGCAGGCACCGGCAGTCTTCACCCAACGGGTGAGATGTCGCGGTTTCAAAAGTCTTTTCCTTTGCGCCCTTTGCGCCCTTTGCGTGAGGTTCAACTGCGGAATCTAGGTTGAAACGGTTTGCCCTCGCGGCACTCGCTTTCATCCGGCTGAAGCCGGGTGCTGATGAGATTTTGCATTGCGGTCAAAAGCTGGTTTGCGCCCCACTTCACTCAGCGGCGGCATCGGAAGGCTGTGGGCGTGACTTTTTTGTCCCGCAGTTCCTGGTGGGCGGGCGCAAAGAAGGAGCCGGAGCACCTCGCGAGGTTCCTTACCACTCCACCGAAGCTCATTCCGAAATTGTATGACCTGCGTGGCGGAACGGTCCTCGCTATGTCAGCTTCTCCCGCAGGCGAAAGGCCGTCGGGGTCAGGCCCAAATCTTGCCGGAAATGGCGGCTGAAGGCGCTCTGGTCGGTGAACCCGCAGGCCATCCCTATCTCCGCAAGGCTCTGGTCGGTTTCTCGCAGCGCCCGGCATGCGGCCATGAGCCGGGTTTTGATCAGGAACCGTTGCGGCCCGACTCCGAACACGGCCTTGAACTTGCGTTCCATCTGCCGGGGCGACAACCCCACCAGTTGCGCCAGCGCCGTGATGGTGAGGTTCTCACGGTAGTTTTCCCGCAGGTGGTTCACTGCCTTGGCGATGCCGGGGAAGGGCGCGAGCAGCTTCGTCCGGCCCTCGTAGTTCTGCGAGAATCCCATGATGCCGATGATCTTTCCGGCGCGGGAACGGATCGGCATCTTGTTGACGAGGAACCAGTCGGGCATCCCATCGCGGTCGAACCAGAGCTCCACCCGGTTGAGCAGCGGCTCACCCGTGGCGTAAATGTGTGCGTCGTCGTTCACGTATGCCTGCGCCATGTCGGCGGGATTCAGGTCGAAGTCCGTCATCCCGACGACCGAGTTTTCCTCTTCGATGTGATGAAGATCGCGCGTGGCCTGGCAGAGGAACATCAGCTCGCCCCGCCGGTTCTTCGCAAAGAAATAGACTCCCGGAATTGCGTCGAAAAGGCGGTGAAACAGCCAGGCGGGGTCAATCTGTTGCAGCCAGGCATCGCGCTTTTCTGCGCGTGCCCGGCACTCCGCCTGGGTCGGTTTCGCCGACGGTTTGCGCCAGGAGACGGGGGTGTGCAGTGTCGCTTTTTGCATAAACTTTGTCGCAATCGCTCAAGACATATGTTGCGGCGAGAGTAGCCTCCACCACACAGATCAAGCAACCCAGCAACCGCAGCACCAACAACCCTATGAAAACAGCCGCCCGATCCGCCAGCAAACCCCGTCGGGGCTTCACCCTCATCGAACTCCTCGTCGTCATCGCGATCATCGCCATTCTTGCAGCGATGCTGCTGCCGGCGCTCTCCAAGGCCAAGCTCCGCGGCGCGGGCGCGGCTTGCATGAGCAACACCAAACAAGTTGGAACCGGCATGCTGATGTATATGGCGGACAACGACGCCAAGATGGCTTACGCAAGGATACAAGCCGGCAGTTCGCTTGCGAATGCCCAGATGATGACATGGGACGATTTGATTTCCTCCTATTTGGGCGTGAATTTATCCATCGCTGAGCAGTGGGCGATAGTGAATCAGAGAGCCAGCAAGGTGCTGGCGTGTCCGTCGGACAAAAACGACGTTCTCCGTGCCAGTGATCGGGCGGCGGCGGACGCTGCCGGTCTCAAATATTCCCGCCGCACCTACACCATGCCCATGTATCAGAATGGATCCCAAGCCGTGGAGTGGCCTCCGAGCCCGGACTCGCAAACGGGCGTCGGCCTCAATTGGCCCAGCCTTGGCATTTCATGGAACACTGCCGACTCCGCGACCATCACGGCTGCAGGACCGAAGCCCAGCAACCAAGCTTCAATCCGAGAGGGCTTCCTAAACGACCCGACCGGCACCATCATGAACACCGAGTATTTTCATGTGGACAACGTCGCCGGCTACGCTGAGCGCGCTGTGATTAAGGACCCCGCCGGCCAATACGCCGACCCGGGCAGTGTTTTCATGTATAACAAGAATGCTCACCACGGATTGGACATGTATAACTACGTCTTCGCTGACGGGCACAGCCAGTTTCTGAAGTCCAAGGACACTTCCCGCACCCTTTTGGTGCGCGAGGGCATGTGGAGCATCCGTGCTGGAGACTGAGTTGGGTTGAAGCTCGCAGCTATTCCTTCGTAAGCTTGTGCGCCGCCCCATCCTCCATCTCTTGCTTGCCGTCGCAGTGGTTTTGACTACGGCTGGTTGTCGTCGGAAACGGTCGGCTGCAACCACTGGACCCACAGACGTCGAGGTCGTGACACCCGAATCCGCGCCACCTCCGGACAGTGCTCCGAAGGGTGGTGCATCTGCGGTCGCACTTTCAGAAGAGGGAAAAAGGATGGATCCAATGAAAGTAGCCAAAGCTGATTTTGAGCGGGCCATTGATCGATTCAAGGAGGATAACAACCGCTGGCCCAAGAGCCTCGCCGAAGCCGGCGCAAACAGGATTCCGCTGCCCCCGGGCAAGCAGGCGAGCTACAATCCCACCACGGGCATAGTCACCATCAAGTGATGGGGAGCACCATGAGCGCAATTGCCACGACGAGTTCTCAGAAGTTAGATTCAATGACCAGCAACCAGACAACATCAACAACCAACCGTATGAACACAGCCACTCGATTCCGCAGCAAGACTCGTCGGGGCTTCACCCTCATCGAACTCCTCGTCGTCATCGCGATCATCGCCATCCTTGCCGGGATGCTGCTGCCCGTGCTCTCCAAAGCCAAGTTGCGCGGGCATGGAGCAGTGTGCTTGAGCAATTTGAAGCAGATAGGCACAGCGCAGCATTTGTATATGGATGATGGCGACGGGAAGGTGGCCTACGCGATTATCGAGCAACCGAGTGCCAATCCGTTGACAATTCAAGTGATGACTTGGGATGATCTGATTTCGCCTTACTTGGGAATCAAGTTGACTGAGGCCGAGCAGTGGTTCGCCCTGAATCAGAAAGCTGGCAATATTTTCAAGTGTCCATCCGACCAGAATCCGGTCTTCCGCAGCACGACTCAGGCGTTTCTCAGCACGGTCAATCCGCCCCTCCAATATGTGCGTCGCTCCTTCACGATGCCTGGGTATCAGAATAACGCAGCGTCGGACATCATCGGCGGTGTGATCCCATGGCCTCCCTCGCCGGATGCCCAGACAGGAATGGGGTTGGGTTATGATACGACCCAACCGGGTGCCACCGTCGGCGGATGGAACCCGGTGGATGGCACCATTTCCGCCGCCAACCGCCCAAGGAACCAAATGGCATTGCGCCAAAGCATGCTCAATGACGCCGCTGGCACCATTATGAACACGGAGTATTTCCACGTGGACAACGTCGCGGGCTTCGGAGATCGAGCCTACCTGCGGAACGCTGCCGGCCATTATCCCACGGGCGCGTCTCCAACGGCTGGCTGGACCTACAACAAGGAGAGGCATCACGGCTTGGACAGATACGACTATTTGTTTGCAGACGGCCACGGTGCACAGCTCAAGGCTCAAGAGACAGTGACAAATCCCAACATGAATCTGCGCACCGGAATGTGGACCATTCGCGCTGGCGACTAATCTTCACTCATGAAACAATTCTGGTTTCTCACCTTCCTCTCCGCGGTGGTAGTAGCGTCGTCCGCTTGTCGGAAACGCGCCAAAAATCCGACGCCTGAGCCTGGGGCAGTCGCTCCGGCCGCTGAGGCGACCGCAGCGGGAGAACAGGCAGCCCCTGCCCCGGCCAGTGAGCCTCCAGCCGCCGCTCCGGCGTCGAAGACTGCCGGCAGCGTGGAGGTTAACGGAGTCACTTACTCGTTTGCCAACGACCCCGCCAGTGTGATTAAGCGGGCCAACGCCACCTACAGCCTGCAGATTGACAAGTTCTACGAAAAGAAGGGCCGCTTCCCAACTTCGCTGGCCGAAGCTGGCCTCACTCAGGTGCCTCTGCCCCCGGGCAGGCAAGCCAGCTACAATCCCACCACGGGAATCGTCACGATCAAGTGACCCGAGAGCACTGGGCGCAAGTGTGTCCCGAGTTGCTCCCCTCTCCTGCCTCGTGCCAATATGACCAAGAACCTGCGGTTCCACCTCCTTGTCCTGGCCGCGATGCTCCTGCCCTTTGGCGGCGGTGCCGCAGCTGCCGAGCGTCCCTTCCACACAGCAGAACTCATCTTCCCGCTTGAGCACTGGCACAATCACGGCTCCTGCATCGTCGAGGCTCCGAATGGCGACTTGATCGTCTGCTGGTTCCACGGCTCCGGCGAGCGCAAGGAGGACGATGTGAAGATCGAAGGCGCGCGGCTGCGCAAAGGCGCGAAGGCTTGGGGCGCGCGCTTCACCATGGCCGACACGCCCGGCTATCCCGACACCAACTGCTGCCTGTTCATTGATCCGCAGGGCCGCCTCTGGCTCATGTGGCCCACGATCCTCGCCAACACATGGGAATCCGCGCTGATGAAGTATCGCATCGCCTCCGACTACCTGCGCGACGGCCCGCCGCGTTGGGAAGTGAACGAGGTCATGCACGTCACTCCCGGGCCGGAGTTCGGCCACGCGATCACCAATGTCACCGAGCGCGCAGCGGCCACGTTCGGCGCTTCCTCACCCGGCGCGGAGCACGGCCAGCGTCTCGCGGCGTGGGTCGCATCTCTGCGCCTGCAGGCCGCCGACAAGCTCACGCGCCGCCTTGGCTGGTTCACCCGCGCGCACCCCTTCGTGCTCGACGGCAAGCGGCTCATCGTTCCGCTCTACTCGGACGGCTTCTCCGTTTCGCTGATGAACATCTCCGACGACTGGGGCCAGACCTGGCACACCAGCGCGCCGATCATCGGCCTGGGAAACATCCAGCCCAGCATCGTCCAGCGGAAGGACGGCTCGCTCTACACCCTCATGCGCGACAACGGCCCGCCCCCCAAGCGCCTGATGCAAAGCGAGTCTCGCGACCGTGGCGAGACGTGGTCCCCCGTGACCGACAGCGAGCATCCCAACTCCGGCTGCGGCGCGGAGATCACCTCCCTGCGGAACGGTCATTGGATGCTCATCAACAACGACACCGAGCGGGGCCGCCACAGCCTCGCTGTGTCTATCTCAGATGACGAGGGCAAGACTTGGAAGTGGAAGCGCCACCTTGAGCTGACCGCTGAGGATGCGGGCCGCTACCATTATCCCAGCATCATGCAGGCAAAGGACGGCACGCTGCACGCCAGCTACAGCTATCACGTCGAAAAGAACGCGCCGAAGGACGCTCAAGGCCGGCCCATCGCCAAGGCCATCAAGCACGCCCACTTCAACGAGGCGTGGGTCCAGCAGGGCGACCCGCGCTGACCCGGGAGTTTCACCGAACATCCGCCCGTTCTCCCGTCCCCGTCCTGAAGGAATAATCTTCGCCATCCTCGCACCACCACAAACCCCATGACTTCGATCCACCTCCGCACCCTCGGCCTGTCCCTCCTTCTCGCCGCTTTCAGCCTGTCAGCCGCCTCGGTTGATCGCACCGCGGTGGGCGAGCGCACCGCGCTCGACCGCTACGTGCAGGCAGCGGACACGAACTACTCGTTCCGCGTGGCCAGCACCGTCAAGGGCGATGGCTACACGACCTACCAGATCGACATGATCTCGCAGGCGTGGCTCACGACGAACGAGGTCAACCGCCCGCTCTGGCAGCACTGGCTCACCCTCGTGAAGCCGGACAAGGTCCTCAGCCCCACCGGCCTGCTCTTCATCAGCGGCGGCAGCCACCGGACCGAGCCGCCCACGAAGGTCGAGGCCAGCATCGTGACCATCGCCACGAAAACCGGCACGGTCGCCGCCCAGCTCAGCAACGTGCCCAACCAGCCGCTCGTGTTCGCCGGCGAGACTTTCGGGCGCACCGAGGATTCCCTCATCGCCTACACTTGGGACAAGTTTCTCCGCACAGGCGACGCGAAATGGCCGGCCCGCCTCCCCATGACCAAGGCCGCCGTGCGCGCTCTCGACACCATCACCGCCTTCTGCGCCAGCGGCGAGGGCGGCGGCGTGAAAGTGGACCGGTTCTTCGTGGCTGGCGGCTCGAAGCGTGGCTGGACCACATGGACCACCGCCGCCGTGGACAACCGCGTGGTCGGCATCGCGCCCATCGTCATTGACATGCTGAACATCCAGCCCTCGTTCCATCACCACTTCGAGGTGTATGGCTTCTACGCGCCGGCTGTGGGCGACTACACGCACGCCAAGATCATGGACTGGGATGGCTCGCCGGAATATCGCGCGCTCATGAAGATCGAGGAGCCTTACGAATACCGCGCGCGCCTGACCCTGCCGAAGTTCCTCATCAACGCCAGCGGCGACCAGTTCTTCGTGCCGGACTCGGCGCAGTTTTACTTCAAGGACCTGCCCGGCGTGAAGTATCTCCGCTATGTCCCCAACGCGGACCACTCGCTTCGGGGCACCGACGCGTGGACGACCTTGCTGGCGTGCTATTCCTCGGTGGTGAACGCGACCCGGACGCCGCAGTTTTCGTGGACGCTGGAGGCCGACGGTTCCATCCGTGTGAAAAACCAGGACAAGCCCACCGTGGTGAAACTCTGGCAGGCCACGAATCCGAACGCCCGCGACTTTCGCCTGGAGACACTCGGTCCGGCGTGGAAGAGCACTGACTTGCCGGACACGGGTGGCGGAGTCTATCTGGCCAAAGTGGAGAAGCCCGAGAAGGGCTGGACGGCGTTCTTCGCCGAGCTGACCTACGAGAACGGCACGGCGACGCCGTTCAAGTTCACCACCCAGGTGCGCGTCCTGCCAGAAGTGAAACCCTTCCGATACCAGCAGCCCACCCCGCCCCGGTGAGCTGACACCCGCCATCGCAATTCGGAGTTGGTGTGAACCTGGAAACCGCAGTCAACCCGAACTCCGAAGTTCAGCCGCGAAAGGTCGCAAAGAACACAAAGGAGCCGAGTCGGGGTGACTGAAGCTGGGGCTGTTTCTAACTGCCCCGTTCTCCTGCCAGCAACTTGGCTTTGCGCTTTTTGCGCCCCTTCGCGGCCATTCCATTTCGGAGTTCGGGTCAAGTTTCAACTGCCGGATTCAGGGTGAAGGCAGTCAGGGGTTGGGTCGTTTCGAGGTCTCCTGCAGCTCGCGCGTGGCGTCGTGGCGCGGATTCGCGGACGGCACTTCAGCGGGGATGGATTTCAGCCAGGCGCGCAACTGGCCGCGCATCCTCGCGGCGCGGGCAGGATCGGAGCTGGCAAGATTGCGCTGCTCGCCGAGGTCGGCGCGGAGGTTGAAAAGCTCCAGGCGCGCGCCGACGTGATAGGCGGCATCCCGGTCGAAGAAATCGCCGAAGGATTCGATGAGTTTCCAGTCTCCCTCGCGAATGACAGCGCAGGGCGTGGCGGCCCAGCGCAGATCGTAGAGAGGCATGTGCCAGTAAAGCGCGCGCGGCGCGAGTGTGCCCCCGCGCAGGAGCGGGAGCAGATTCACGCCATCGGCCGAGTGACCCGCCGGGGCGGCAGTGCCGGCTGCGGCGAGCAGCGTTGGCAGCCAGTCAACCACGTGGACAGGCGTGTGCTCGACTTTGCCGGGCGGAACATGTCCGGGCCAGCGCACGATGCAGGGCACGCGGATGCCGCCTTCGTAAGCGCCGCCCTTGCCGTCGCGCAGCGGGGCGTTGTCGAACTGCTCCTCGCTCACGCGCAGCTTCGTCACGCGGCCCGTGCCTTCGCCCCTGAAGTCGCTCGCATCGAACATCTGCCTCACGCCGCCGTTGTCGCTGAGGAAAACAACCAGGGTGTTCGCGCGCAGCTTCAGCTCATCCAGCTTCACCAGCAGGCGGCCGACTGAATTGTCCATGTGCTCGATGGCGGCGCGATAGGTGGCGTTGCCCATCCCAACCGCGGGTGCGCCTTGCGCGAGATGTTTGGCCACGAGCGGCTCCGGCGCGCTGACTTTTCCGTGGATGGTGTGATGAGCGAGGTAGAAGAACCACGGCTGCGCGCGATGTTGCTCGATGAACTGCATCGCCTGGCCGGTGAGGTAATCCACTTGTTTGTCGCCCTCGTTCTGGCTGCCCGGCCCGCGCGGCGCGACGAAGTCAAAGCCATACGCAGCGCCCGACTCGGGCTTCAACGCGACGTAATCGCCATCCGCGCCGGTGGTGAGGTGCCACTTGCCCGCGATGCCCGTGGCGTAGCCCGCGCTGCGCAGGCCCTTCGGCAGGTTGAACGCCTCGCGCGGGAACTGCTCGCGAAACGCCGGCTCCGTCATCCGCGCCCACGGCGTGCCATACCAGGGGATGACGTGCCACATGCCGTTGCGCGCTGTGTGCTGGCCGCTGAGCAGCGCCGCGCGCGTGGGGGTGCATTGTGGCATCACATACGCATCGGTGAGGCGTATCCCATCGCGCGCGAGCCCGTCGAGATGAGGCGTGGAGACGAGCTTGTTGCCCTGGCAGGAAAGTGTGGCCCAGCCTTGGTCGTCGGTGAGGATGAAGAGGATGTTGGGCGGCGCTGGCGCGGCGCACGAGGCAACGGCGGCATTCAGCAAGGCGATCAAACCGGCGAAGAATATCAACGGTGACTTGGTCATAGCTTGGGCTGGTCGCCAGCCTACGGCACGGCCGGCTCGATGGCGAGCTCGGCGACTTCCAGATGGGTGGGCTCGAAGCTGGCGATTATGAGTTGCCGGCACAGGTAGGCCCGCCTCCGCCCGCCGCTTATCGCACGTAGATCGGGTTGGAGAAGATCCAGGGGCGCAGCTCGTCGTCCAGCTTGAGCCAGGCTTCGAGGCGATAGACTCCCGGCTCTTTCACGGCGAAGGCGAAGTCCGCCAGCCCTTCCGCTTTCGCGACTTCCTCGCAGTGGCGGAGCAGGCGGACGTAGGCGGGCACCGGCAGTTTCGCCGTGAGCCTCAACCCAGCGGCCAGTTTCACTTCATCGCCCATGCTCGCGGCCCGCTGGCCGTTCGCTGCCGCCGCTGAAAAGTCAAAGCCCGTGGGGTCGCACATCCAGTCGTGTGCCACATAGGCTTGGCCGGCCTTGAGGGCGGCGCGGATCGCCGCCTCGTCGAGCTTGGGTGCAAGCACGTGCGTGGAGACGTTCATGAACGAACGGTGATACGGGTCCATGTCCAGCCGCGCGAGCACGTCGCCCGGCTGCCGGCCTTTCGTCAGCTCGCGTATGCCGGGCCGCAGCGCTGCGGTGAGTTTTCGCATCTTCTTGTCCTCATCCACATTCGTGCCCAGCAGCACCGTGTCCGCGTCCACCATCTTCACGATGAAGATTTGGTTGTGATGGCAATCGTTGGCGGCGACTCCCGTGAGGCGCCTGAGCCGCGTGCCCGCGTCCCACTTGTCCACATAGACCTGCGGGTAATCGCATTGGAAGGCCAGCAGCTCCGCCGGGTAAAGGCGCGCGGCCTCCACCAGCTCGGCCAGCTCCTTCGGGTCGGTGAACTTGAACGCCAGCGTAAGGAGCGAGACCATGTCTTTCTTGGCGTCCCAGTGGCGGTTGTAAATCTCCAGTCCCGTCAGTCCGTCCACCGGGTGCTCGCTCCGCTCCTCGATGTGCGAGAGGAAAATCATTCCTTCTCCCGCCGTCACCGTCTTGATGAACTCCGGCCCCGGCTGCTCCATCTGGCCGAGGATGGACGCCATCGGGTAGATGAGAAACCCCCGAATCTCCGAGCCGGGCACAAACAGCACGCCCTCCTTCATCCCGCGCCAACGGCCTTCAATGAAATCTTTCGGCGGACGGAAGTGGTCCGTGAGCAAGATGGCGTTGACGCCGACCCGCTTCGCGTCGGCGAGCATCTCCGGCAGCGTGCCGCCCGTGTGCGTGGAATCCTCCGCGTGCGCGTGGAGGATGCACCGGTAATCATTCCAGCCGGGCCGCGGGGCGACCGTGGCGCGCTGCGCCTTGAGCCTCTGCACATCGTCGTGGACGGCCTTGAGCCGGGGCAGCGCGAGCCGCTCGATGTTGCTGTGTTTCTTGGGCGGCAGTTGATTGGCCGCAGCGGCACCGACAGTGGAAGCAGCGCACAGCAGAGCGGTGAGAGCTAGCGTGAAGCCGCTGGGGAGCGGAACAGGCAACACAGTGAACATGGGCGAATTCTCTGGCGGACGCGTCGCGCTTGTCAATGCGCAGGCTGGCCGGGCGTCCTGCGGCCGCAACTCAGGTTCTCGTGACCCAGGTGCTTTCACCCTCCTGCTCACAATCCTTCATCTTCCCATCGGGTTTCGGCCAGCGGAGCAGGACCACGTGCAAGAGGAGGGAGCAACCGCTTCTCTCGCCACAATTGCTCTGCAAGAAGGTCTGATGTGCCCGTCATGCGCTCCGGCTATAGCCACGCGGCCTGTGTCTTCCACTCCGCCTCCGCCACGCGGAGAAGCTCCGCCAGCGGGTGGCGGGCGAGCAGCTCCCTCAGCGCGTTGACGCCGCGGTCCACCGCCTTTGTCGGCCCGCTCTGAATCACGCCTCGTAGCAGGTGCGCGGCCATGCGCGTGGCGGCGTCCGTGCCGGCAGCCGGGGCCGCTGACGCAGCGGCCAGCACCGTCAGTATTTGTTCTTGCGACATTCCCTCCAGCGCGTCGCGGAAGACTGTCGCGCGTGCAGAGCTGTCGAAGCCGGGCGCGCCGAATAGCTGCGACAACGCCGGGAAAACCTCCCCCTCCGCGACGGTGACCGGGCGTGGCGCAGTGGACGCCGCCGCAAGAGCGGTCGGGCTGCCAGATTTGAACTCGATGGTCATCGAGTGCGGGCCGTCGGGAGCCGCGTTCACCGTCCCGTCCTCGTCGAGTGCGAAGGCCAGAGTGAGTTGGACGCGCTCGGGAACAAGCGCGAGTTTCCCCTGCTCGCGCTGGACGGCGAGGCCCTGCTCCAGTTCGCGGAGCGCGGCGGTGATGGCGTGATTGAGCTTTGGCACGGCGCGAGTGTAGCAGGCGAGGCAAGCGGTGTTCTTCCGATTCAACGCGGAGTTGTCCTCGCACCGTTGAGCGCTATCCTCGCGCCATGAACGATCACGAGTGGCGGCAGGAATTCCGCCAGGTTTGGGACCGCGCTGTTGCTGCTTGGCACGCGGGACGCAAGACGCCCGGCTCAATGTTTGGGGCGGCAGATGCCGCGTTTCTCGCGACCCTGGGCTGCAACACACAGGAGCTTTTCGACTTCGTGGACGACGCGCAGCGCTACGATGGCGATCCCGACTGTGAGACCTCGCTCGCGGTCACTGCCATCCGCCGCGATCACTTTCTGAACGTGCTCGGCGGCAAATCCACCGGCCGCACGGCGACGATGGCCAGCCTGCCCGCGAAGTCTGCGGAGGTGGATGGCATCGCGTGGCTGCCCCGGCTCATCGTCAAGGCCCGCCTGAAACTGCGCGGGGAAATGCCCGCCGACCTGATGTATGGCTGCGCGGGTGACCGCCCTTTCCTCCGCCGAATGAACATGACCCTGCCTCAAGTCCTCGAACTCGTCCGAGACAGCGGAGACGACGACCGCCGCATCGTCAACGCGGTGAAGCGGGCGCAGGGCGGGCAGTAATCAGTGATTCGCAATTGGTCCCACCTCATCACGCCATTCCACCATGAGAACATCCTTGTTAAGCTTTCGAAGGCTGCCCGCGCTGCTTCTCGCACTCATCACTGCCCCACTAATCACTCATTACTCTCCCGCCGCCGCCGCGAAGCCCAACGTCCTCTTCCTCGTCGCCGATGACTTGAACACACGGCTCGGCTGCTATGGCGATCCGCTGGCGTTCTCGCCGAACATTGACCGGCTCGCCAAGCGCGGCGTGCGCTTCGAGCGCGCGTATTGCCAGTATCCCCTCTGCAACCCCTCGCGCTCGTCCTTCATGTCCGGCCTGCGGCCCGACACCACGCGCGTCTTTGAGAACGTCACACACTTCCGCAAGGCCGTGCCCGGCGCGCAGACGCTGCCGCAGACTTTCCAGCTCGGCGGCTACTCCGTCGTCCGTGCGGGCAAGCTCTATCATTACAACGTCCCTGCCGGCATCGGCACGGATGGCTTCGACGACGCGCCTTCGTGGCAGCGCGCCATCAACCCCTCGGGCCGCGACAAGGCGGAGGAAAGTTCGCTCCTGAACTACACGCCGAAGATTGGCCTCGGCGCGGCGCTCGCGTGGCACGCCACGGCGGGCGACGGCACGGATCACACGGACGGCATGGTTGCCAGCGAGGTCATCAAGCTGCTGGAGCAGCACGCCGCGCAGCCGGGCAAACCATTCTTCATCGCCTGTGGTTTCTTCCGGCCACATGTGCCCTGCATCGCAAGCCAGAAGTTCTTCGACCTGCATCCGCTGGATAAGTTCTCCCTGCCCACCGAGCCTCTCGCACATCTCGCGAAGGTTCCGCGTGTCTCCCCGCTCGTGAACCCGCCGAACTACGGTGTGGCCGAGCCGGATCTCCGAAAATTCCTCCGCGCCTACTACGCAAGCGTGAGCCAGATGGACGCGCAGGTGGGCCGCGTGGTGGACGCGCTCGAACGCCTCAGGCTCGCGGAAAACACCATCATCGTCTTCTTCAGCGACCACGGCTGGCTCCTCGGCGAGCACGGCGGGCAATGGCAGAAGCGAAGCCTCTTCGAGGAATCCGCGCGCGTGCCCCTCGTCATCGTCTTGCCGGGCAGCAAGTCCAACGGTCAGACCAGCCGCCGCCCGGTGGAACTTGTGGACTTGCACCCGACGCTTGCCGAACTCGCTGGCCTGCCCGTCCACCCGACGCTCGAAGGCAGGAGCCTCAAGCCGTTGCTCGCCAACCCGCAGGCCGCATGGGACAAGCCCGCCTTCAGCCAAGTCACCCGCAACGCCGAGGTCAGCCTCACCGTCGGCGTGGACCCGAAGAAGAAGTCGCTCATGGGCCGCAGCGTCCGAACCGACCGCTGGTGCTACATCGAGTGGGACCAAGGCCGCGCGGGCGTGGAGCTTTACGACGCGCAGGCAGACCCGAAGCAATACCGCAACCTTGCCGATGAGCCGAAGCAGGCGGCGACTGTCGCAGCGATGAAGAAGCTGCTGGAGCGCGCGCAGGGGGAGAAGTAATTAGTGATTAGTAATTAGTCCCCAATTCTCCATGCCACACACCATGAGATCCACCACATCATCGCTCTCGCTTCGCCAACGCTTCGCATCGCTGCTTCTTGCACTAATTACTTTCTCACTAATCACTAATTACTCCCCCGCCGCTGCGCGGCCCAACGTCCTCTTCATCGCAGTGGACGACATGAGCAACAGCCTCGGCTGCTACGGCCACCCGCTCGTGAAGTCGCCCAACATTGACCGGCTCGCGCGGTCGGGCGTGCGGTTCGACCGCGCGTATTGCCAGTTCCCGCTCTGCTCGCCGAGCCGCACGTCGCTCATGACCGGCCTGCGCCCCGACACGACGCAGGTTTATGACTTGCAGAAGCATTTCCGCTCCGTGCTGCCCGATGTGGTGACGCTTCCGCAGATGTTCATGAAGAACGGTTACTTTGCCGCGCGCGTCGGGAAGATTTACCACTACGGCAACCCCGGCCAGATCGGCACGCCCGGCCTCGACGACGCGCCGTCGTGGAACGTCGCGCTCAACCCGCGTGGCCGCGACAAGGACGAGGAGGACAAGCTCACCAACCACACGCCCAAGCGCGGCCTGGGCAGCGCGCTCGTGTTCATGAAGGCCGAGGGCACAGACGAGGAGCAGACCGATGGAAAGGTCGCCACCGAAGTCATCAGGCTGCTGGAGTCGAACAAGGACAAGCCCTTCTTCATCGCCGCCGGATTCTACCGTCCGCACTGCCCCTACATCGCGCCGAAGAAATACTTCGACCTCTACCCGATGGAGAAAATTACGATGCCGGCCGGGACGTTCCCCGAGGCCGTCGCCGCGCCGAAGCCGTCGGTCGCGTCGGTCGCGCCTTGGCCGTGGTTCGGCACGACGGAGACGCAGTCGCGCGAGGCCAAGCAGGCCTACTACGCGACCATCTCGTTCGTGGACGCGCAGGTGGGCAGGCTGCTCGACGCGCTCGACCGCCTTAAGCTCGCGGAGAAGACAATCGTCATCTTCTGGAGCGATCACGGCTACCACGAGGGAGAGCACGGGCTCTGGATGAAGCAGAGTCTTTGGGAAGGCTCCGCGCGCGCGCCGCTCCTCATCCACGCGCCGGGCGCGAAGGGCAACGGCGGCTTCAGCCCGCGCACCGTGGAGTTCGTGGATATCTTCCCCACGCTGGCCGACCTCGCCGGACTCACGCCGCCGAAGAACCTGGCCGGCGCGAGCTTGAGGCCGCTGCTTGAGAGCCCGGCCGCGCCGTGGACGAAGCCCGCCTTCACCCAAGTCTGGCGCGGCAGCTACCCCGGCCACACCGTCCGCACCGAGCGCTGGCGCTACACAGAATGGGACAACGGCAGGCAGGGGGCGCAACTATTCGACATGGCGAGCGACCCGCAGGAACTGCACGACCTCGCCGCCGAACCGGCGCACGCCGGGACGGTGAAACAGTTGAAGTCGCTGGTTGCCAAGAACTGGGCGAACGAATACCGGCCAAGCGGCGGCAAGGGTGGGAAGCAGGCCGCGAAGAAGGAGAAGTAGTGGCGGTGGAACGGGGGCTTTTCGACACCGCCGCGCTCCCGATGCAGTGCGCGGCATGCGACGGCGCGGAGCGGCACAACTGCGTCGCTCGCCACATTGGGCCTGCACGAAAGTGATTTGCGCCGCGTGGAGCGAATCTCGGTTTTTCCATTGCCCGGCACGGAGCCGCTTCCTAAGCTATCGCCCCGGCGGACGTTCAACAGTTGCAGCGTCTGCCGTTGCTTTTATGAAATACATTTTCGTCACCGGCGGCGTGGTCAGCTCCCTTGGCAAAGGCCTCACGGCAGCCGCGCTCGGCACCTTGCTCGAAAATCGCGGCCTCAAGGTCGCGCTCCAAAAATTCGACCCCTACCTCAACCTCGACCCCGGCACGATGTCCCCCTACCAGCACGGCGAGGTCTATGTGCTGGATGATGGCGCGGAGACGGACCTCGACCTCGGCCACTACGAGCGATTCACCAGCACCAAGCTCACGCGCAAGAACAACACCACCAGCGGCCAGGTCTACCAGCAGGTGCTCGACAACGAGCGCAAGGGCGTCTACCTCGGCAAGACCGTCCAGGTCATCCCCCACATCACCGACGAAATCAAGCGCCGCATCCAGGTGCTGGCCGACGATGCGAAGGTGGATGTCATCATCACCGAGGTCGGCGGCACGACGGGCGACATCGAAGGGCTGCCGTTTCTCGAAGCCATCCGCGAGTTCGGCCTGGAAGCCGGGCCGCACAACGTCTGCTTCATCCACGTCACCTACGTCCCGTTCATCAAGGCTGCCGGCGAGCTGAAGACCAAGCCGACGCAGCAAAGCGTCGCCAAGCTGCGGGAGATCGGCATCAGTCCGCACATCCTGGTCTGCCGTTGCGAGAAGCCCCTCGACAAGGAGCTGCGCCAGAAGATGTCCATGTTTTGCAGCGTCGCCTACGAGGCGGTCGTCGAGCACAAGGACGTGGAGCACTCCATCTACGAGGCGCCCCTCATGCTTCAGCGCGAGCGCCTCGACGACCTCGTGTGCCGCACGCTCAACCTCACCGTGCCGCAGCCCAACATGGCGCACTGGCAGGAGATCATCCGCAAGCTCATCGCCCCGCAGCACCGCGTCCGCATCGGCGTCGTCGGCAAATACATCGAGCTGCAGGACGCCTACAAGTCGGTCTATGAGTCCATCATCCACGGCGGCGTGGCGAACGACTGCGGCGTCGAGATCGAAAAGCTCGACGCCGAGGACATCGAGAAGCTCGGGGCGGAGAAAACGTTGAAAGGCCTGGGCGGAATCCTCGTGCCCGGTGGTTTCGGCGAGCGCGGCATCGAGGGGAAAATCCTGGCCGCGAAGTATGCCCGGGAGAACAACGTGCCGTATCTCGGCCTCTGCCTCGGGATGCAGATTGCCACCATCGAGTTTGGCCGCAACGTGCTCGGCCTCCAGGGCGCGCACTCCACGGAGTTCGACCCAAGCTCGCCGCACCCAGTCATCGCCCTGCTCGACGATCAGCGGAAGGTCACGACGAAGGGCGGCACGATGCGGCTGGGCGCGCAGCCCTGCCAGCTCGCGATGGGCAGCAAGGACCAGCAGCTTTACGTCGCGTTCGTCGTCATCGAGCGCCACCGCCTCCGCTACGAGTTCAACAACGCATACCGCCAGCGC